>DAORUI010000045.1:7526-18615 GCA_035433085.1 Propionicimonas sp.
TCGTTGGGGGTTGGTCATGACGTGAGGCTTCGTCAAGCTCAGCCACCGTTCCTTGAGCGTCGGGGGCTACGTCAGGCTCAGGCGTCGTTGGCTGGGTATCGGCGAGGAAGGCGAACACGCTCTCCATGTCCATGGCGACCGGCCGCACCGCCGCAGGCGCGACACGGGCCGCAGCGAGCGCGTCAGCCAGAGTGGCCGTCGGCTCGTCCACGTCCGACCAGAGCACGCGGACGACATCGCCGAGCAGGTGGGCGGACGCGGCCCCGGGCAGGTCGGCCACAGCGGCCAGCGCGGCCCTCGGGTCGGCGGAGGTGATCTCGATCAGGCGTCCGGGCACCATCCGTTTGATCTCGGCTGGGGTGCCCGACTGGCGGACGCGGCCCTTGTCTAGGAACGCGATGTGGGTGCACCGTTCGGCCTCGTCCATGTAAGGGGTGGCCACCAACACGGTCTTGCCAGCCCGATGCAACCCGGCCAGGATCCGCCAGAACTCGCGCCTGGACACCGGGTCGACACCTGTGGTCGGTTCGTCGAGCAGCAGCAGGTCGGGCTCGTGCATCAAGGTGGTGGCCAACATCAGCTTCTGCTTCATGCCGCCGGAGAGGAACTGGGCCTGCCGGTCGGCGAACTCGGCCAGCCCCATGCTCCCCAGCAGTGCCTCGGCCCGCGTCCGTCGTTCGGTACGGGCGACCCCGCGGATGGTGGCGAAGAAGTTCAGGTTTTCGGCCACCGAGAGGTCGGGGTACATCGAGAACCGTTGGCTCATGTAGCCGATCCGCGGCGTGACTGCGTCCGCCTCCTGCGTGACCGAGCAACCGTTCACCTCGGCGTCACCGGAGTCGGGGTTGAGCACGGTGGCGAGCATCCGGATCAGCGTCGACTTGCCCGCTCCGTCGGGGCCGAGCAGACCGAACACCGCACCGAGCGGGACCTCAAGGTCCAGGTCGTCGATAGCCACGGTCTCGCCGAACGTGCGCCGCAGGCCACGGATGCGGACGGCTGGCTGGGCTTCCGCGACCGGCGTTCTGCGGGCTTCGTCAGGCTCAGCCGGCGGACCAGCGACAGTCATCAGCCGAAGGTCACATCCACCGGCATGCCGGCCTTGAGCGTGCCAGTGGTGTCGCTGAGCCGCACCCTGACCTCGTAGACCAGCTTCACGCGCTGCTCCTTGGTCTGCACGTTGTTCGGTGTGAACTCCGACTCGCTGGCGATGAAGCTGACCGTGCCCGAGTACGTCTCGGTGCTGGAGTCGGTAGTCAGGGTGGCGCTCTGGCCGACCTTCACCTCGCCGATCCGGGTCTCCGACACGAACACCCTGACGAACAGGTCGGTTGCGTCCACCAGGGTGAGCAGGGCCTTGCCCGGGGCGGCGTTCTGGCCCACGTTCGTGGTCAGCGAGACCACGGTTCCCGCGCGGGGTGCCGTGATCACGGTGTAGCCGAGCTGCACCTTAGCCAGCTTGACGGCAGCCTGAGCCTGGGCGAGCCGTGCCTCGGCGGCCTTGATGTCCGCCTTGGTCGAGTCGTCGTCGTTCTTCGCGTTCGTCACCGCTGCCTTGGCCGCGACCACGCCCTGCTCAGCCTGTTCGAGTTGCAGCTTCAGTGCGGACTGGTCGAGCAGGACGAGTTCGTCGCCCTTCGCCACCTTGTCGCCCTCGGCGATCTTGACGTCCGTGACGCGTCCGGCCAGCGCCGACGCCACCTGATAGGTGTTCGCCTCCACGGCCCCGCTGATCTGGGTCTCGGCGGACGCAGTTGGCTGCGTGGAACTCCACCACCACCACACGCCGCCCCCGATCAGCGCGAGGAGGACGACCACGATGACCGGGATCGGGGGATGCTTACGCTTATGGTCTGCCATCGGTGTCTTCCTCGGTTCGGTCGGCGCTGGGCCGACAGCCGTTGATGCTGATCTCCACCGGCACGCCGGCTGGAAGCTGTTCGGTCGCGGTGAACTCGACCTCGATCGCTCGGGTCAGATGCACCTCTTCGGTTGGCACCGACGTGGGCGGGTATTCGGCGCGGGTGGCGATCGTCGTCAGCGTGGCTGGGACGCCAACGCTGTTCCAATCGCTGGTGATGCTCGCCGCGTCACCGACGCACACCTGCGCCATCTGGGCGGGGGAGAGCCATGCGGTCACCTTGCTCGGGCCGTCCGGCCGGATGCTGACCACGCTGGCTCCCGGGGCGAGTAGGTCGCCGGCGGCGGCCGCGCCGACCACGACCCCGTCGACCGGTGCGGTCAGTTGCGCCAGGGAGAGCTGCAGGTTGGCCTGGTCGATCGGAACCTGCATGGCCTCGGCGGCGATCTCGGCCAGTTCCTTGAGGTCTGCGAGTTGGGCTCTGGCATCAGTGATCTCGGCGGCAGCGTCGTCGAGCTTCTCCAGTCCGTCCCGCGCCTTCTTCAAACCCTTGTCGAGCTTGGGTATGGCCTTGTTGATCTGCTTCAACCCGGCGTCCATCCTCTTCAGCCCGGCCTTCATCTTGGCGATTCCCTTTTCGAGCTCAGCCTTGCTGGGCACTCCCGGGACGGGGACCGGGGGATAGTTCGCGAGCAACTGCTGGGCCTGCTTGAGCTTCTTCGCCAGCGCCGGACGCTGCTTCTTGAGCAGCTTCCGGGTCTTCACCAGCTTGGCGCGGGTCTTGTTGAGTGTGTTGATCGCCTTCTTGACGTCCGCCTTCGATTCGGCGACCTCGGCGGCCTTGTCCTTGGCTTCGTCGATGGCCTTTGCCAGCAGCCCGACCTGGCCGGCGGCGACGTCCGCGTCCGCTTCGGCCGTGGCGACCTGCGCTTCCAGCGCGGCGGAGTCGACGCTGCCAAGCACCTGTCCGGCGCGGACGGTGTCGCCTTCGGCGACCCGGAGCTCGTCGATCTTCACGAACGAGCCAAGGCCGTAGGTGGTCCCGGTGTTGCTGGACGCGCCGCCGGCCTGGCCCGAGGTCTCGAAACCGGCGTCCAGGTTCACCTTCGGCAGGTTCAGGGTAGGCACGGCGACGCTCTCCAGGCGGGCGTCCACGGTGCCCGCCACCACGAGTTCGGACGTGGTGGCGGAGCACCCGACCAGGGCCAGACAGGCGATCACGATCAGCGGGACGCGGTTCATCGGGGCACCTGCATGGTGGCGAGGAACGCGTCCACGATGAACTCGAGGTCGGCGTCGGTCGGCGGCGTGATCTCGTCAGTGACGTTCAGGAAGCCGTCCAGGGCGATGAACGTCATCAGCGGGCCGATGAACATCCGCCCGCTCATTTCAGGTGAGGCGGTGCTGACGAGCCCCTTCGCTGCCGCGACGCGAACCAGTTCGGTGGACGCGTCCATCAGCCTCCCCGGGAAAGCCACCCGGAACGATCGGCGCAGCTCGGGGATGCGGGAGACCTCCCCGAGGATCAGGCGCATCAGGGCCACCGTGTCGGGGGTGAGCACAGCCCTGGTGAACCCGGACGCGAACTGCAGCAGTACCCGGCGCAGGTCATCCACGGTCTCGATCCGCGGCTGGCCGGACTGCTGCGAGTCGATGCGATCGAGGGAATCACCGAGCACTTCGGTGAGCAGGTCGATCTTCGTGGGGAAGTAGTTGTACAGCGTCTGCTTGCTGACGCCCGCCTCGGCCGTGACCGCGTCCATCGACGTGGCCGCGTAGCCCTGGGCGAGGAAGAGCTTCCGCGCGGCCTTGGCGATCTGGGCGCGCTTGGCAGCCTGCCGGGAGCTCAGGCCGTGGGTCATGAATCAAACTGTACCGTTCAGTTTGATCCAGGCAAGGGCCTTCGCGAGGCTTCGGCCTCGCCCTTGTACGCTGGTCGCCATGACGAACCCGGTGGCGGAACTGGCGCGCAGGCGCAACGACCTCCCGGGTTCGGCCGACCTCTCGCTGCCACTGCCCAAACGACTGCTGCGCTCGGCGTGGACGTGGGCCGTGGTCGCCTTGGTGCTGCTCTATGTGGCGGCGCTGTTCTCGCAGTACCGAACGCTCACGGCTGACGTTCCGGTGACCGGCGGGGTGATTCCGGGCATCAATCCATCGGCGATCCGCCGAGCGGCCTGGCTGGCAGTGCCTACCCTCGCCTTCTGGACGGTGGTGTTCATCTGGGCCGATCGCTACCGTCCGCAGCGGCTGCTGGTCTGGTTCCTGACGCTGGGCTGGGGGGCGTCGGTGGCCACCTTCATCTCCCTGCACGTGAACACCTGGGCCGCGCAGCAGATGGCGGTGACCGGCAACGGCGACCCTGCCACCAGCGCGCGGGCGGCGATCTTCATCGCGCCCTTCGTTGAGGAGGCGGCAAAGGCGACCGTGCTCTTCCTGATCGCCATGATCGCTCGCTACCGGCTGGTCTCCAAGGTGTCGGTGATCGTGCTCGCAGGCTTGTCAGCGGCCGGTTTCGCGTTCACCGAGAACATCATCTACTACGCCAGGGCGATCGTTTACTCCTCGGAGAACATCGGCGTGGGTGACGCGGACGCGGCCGTCACCCAGCTCGTCTGGCTGCGCGGCTTCTGGACGTGCTTCGGCCACCCGCTGTTCACGATGATGACCGGCATCGGGGTGGCGGTCGCGCTGCGCACCCGCAGCAAGGTCGTGCGGGTGCTCGCCCCACTGATCGGCTACGGCGCGGCCGCGCTGCTGCACATGATCTTCAACTCCCAGGCCAGCATGAACGACCAGAACGGGCAGCTGTTCATCTACGCCTTCGTGGCGCTGCCGATGGTGCTCGCCGCGGTGATGTACGTGGTCCGCCAGGTCTTCAAGCAGGGTCGGCTGCTCGCCGTGCGGTTGGACGACTACACCCAGCTCGGCTGGCTGCCCGCGTCCGACGCTGTGGTGTTCGCGAAGCTCCGGCTGCGGCTGTGGGCGCTGCTGGTTGCGATCACCCGCGGGTGGCGCACGTTCACCGCCACCCTGCAACTACAGCGGACGCTCACCGAACTCGCCTACCTCCGGGACGCCCAGGTCAACGGCGTGGTCGACGAAGCCGGCAACGTCCGCGCTCGGGCGTTGGTGGAGACCGCGAAGAATCTGCGCGGGGTGGCGATCGACGACCCGCGCGGCCTGAAACTGAACCTGCCGCGGTTCCGGCGGCCGCGCGCGACCGGTTACGTGCCGCCCGTCTACCCGGGTCCGTCCGGAATCGGTGGCAACTGGCCAGCGCCGCCGGGGCAGCCCCCGCTAGGATCGCCAGGGTATTCAGCCGTCGACCCGAAGTGGGGCCCGCCGGCCGGTTAGGAGGCGGGAATGAACGCTGGACGCCTGGCTGCGTCCCTCGTCCGCCTTCGGGACGCGCTCGCCGGCGTCCGCCTACCTCTCGAACTGCCGGACTCGGTCTCCGCACTCGAGCGCGCCCGCGGGTTCGTGGCCCAACTGGACGACTACGTGCTGCCGCGGCTCGACCGCTTGGATGCGCCGCTGCTGGCCGTGATCGGCGGCTCCACCGGGGCAGGCAAGTCGACCCTGGTGAACTCGCTTCTCGGCCGGGTGGTGACCGCGCCCGGGGTGATCCGTCCGACCACCCGCTCGCCGGTCCTGGTGCACCATCCTGATGACGCCGAGTGGTTCGCGTCCGACAAGATCCTGCCGGGACTCGCCCGCAGCACGAAGACCGCGCACGACGCCCGCACCCTGCAGGTGGTGCCCGAGCCGACGCTGCCCAGAGGACTCGCGATCCTGGACGCACCGGACGTCGACTCGGTCGTCGCGGAGAACCGCGCGCTGGCTGCCCAACTGCTGGCTGCGGCCGACCTCTGGCTGTTCGTCACGACAGCGGCGCGCTACGCGGACGCGGTGCCCTGGGACTACCTGCGCTCCGCCGCCGAACGGCACGCCGTGGTAGCGGTCGTGCTCGACCGGGTGCCCCCGGCCGCGATCGGCGAGGTGCCCGCGCACCTCGGGCAGATGATGAGCCAACGTGGACTCGGCTCCTCGCCGCTGTTCGCCGTACCCGAGACCCAGGTGGATGACACCGGGCTGTTGCCCAACGCCGCGGTGTCCCCGATCCGCGACTGGCTCGCGGAGCTGGCCGCTGACGCGGTCAGTCGCAACCGGGTTGTGCTGCAGACCCTGGACGGGGCGATCGGTGCGCTCGCCGCAGGCACCCCGGCCGTGGCCGAGGCGGTGGACGCACAGGCCGCCAGCCTTGCCACCCTGCGCGAGGACGCCGAGAAGTCCTTCGCCGAGGCCGTCCGGACCGTTGCCGTGCAGACTGCGGACGGCACCCTCCTGCGCGGTGAGGTGCTGGCCAGGTGGCACGACTTCGTCGGCACCGGGGAGTTCTTCCGGGCCGTCGAGCAGAAGATCGGCTGGCTTCGGGACCGGTTCATGGCCGTGATCAAGGGCGAACCCAAGCAGGCGATCGACATGAAGGTTGCGGTCGAGTCGGGCATGGAGGTGCTGATCCGCGAGGAGGGTGAGGCCGCTGCGGGCCGGGTCGAGAGCGCCTGGCAGGCGCACCCCGCGGGACGCCAACTGTTGGCCAACACCAAGGACGACCTCAGTCGAGCTTCGCGCGACTATCCGCTGGCCGCGGCGAACGCCGTCCGCGCCTGGCAGGGCGACGTGCTCGAACTGGTGAGCCGCGAGGGCGCCGCGAAGAAGTCCGCGGCGCGGTTCTGGGCTCTCGGCGTGAACGGCGTCGGTGTCGCCCTGATGGTGCTGGTGTTCTCCCAGACCGGCGGTCTGATCGGTGCCGAGGTCGGCGTGGCCGGCGGTACCGCGGTGCTCGCGCAGCGCGTGCTGGAGGCGATCTTCGGTGAGGACGCGGTCCGACGCCTGGCCAAGCAGGCCAAGGGTGATCTCGATGCCCGTGTCGAAGCTGTCATGGCCACCGAACTGGGCCGTTACCTGGCTGCGCTTGATGCCGTCGGTTTCGCTCCCGAGCAGGCCGGCGAGGTGCGCGCGGCGCTGGCAGAGGTGAACGAGGCGCGGATCGCCGATGCCCGGCTGACCGCCTCCGAGCGGGCCGGGCTGCCGGCGTCCGGTGTCTCTGGGGTTGGGGAACTCGGACGTGGCTCGACTCCGGCGCTTACGGCCGGGGTGGACGCGGAAGCGGTGACCGGTGAGGTGCTGCAGCCGGAGGACGAGCGGTGACGGCGGCCACGGACCAGCTCGCCAAGCGGGTACGAGCCCTCGGTGACGCGGTCGAGGCAGCGTCCGGACGCAGCGACGCGCACCTGGTCGCGCGCGCCCAGACCGTGGTGGAGCGGGCCGGCGAGCGGGTGGCGCTCAGCGGCAGCTACACGGTGGTGGCGTTCGCCGGCGCGACCGGTTCGGGCAAGTCGAGCCTGTTCAACGCGATCACCGACACCCAGTTGGCGCGCGTCGCGGTGCGGCGTCCGACGACTTCGAAGCCGCTGGCGGTCAGTTGGGGCAGCGAGTTGCCCCACGAGTTGCTGGACTGGCTGGACGTGACCCAGCGCCACCTGGTGCCTTCGGGGCCGTCGGAGTTCTCCGACCTGCTGCTGCTCGACCTGCCCGACCACGACTCCACCGAGTTGACCCATCGGCTTACCGTCGACCGGCTCGTGGAGTTGGTGGACGCGCTGATCTGGGTGGTCGACCCGCAGAAGTACGCGGACGCGGCGCTGCACGACGGCTACCTGAAACGCCTGGTGCCCTACGCGGACGTGATGATGGTGGTGCTCAACCAGGCGGATCGGCTGAGCCCGGCCGAGCTCGACCGGTGCCTGCGCGACCTGCGTGCCCTGCTCGATTCCGAAGGGCTACGGGCTACCCCGATCATGGCGACCTCGGCTCTTCGAGGAACCGGCGTGCCCGAGCTGCGGGCCGCACTGGCCCGGACGGTGGCGAACAAGCAGGCCATGACCCGGCGTCTGGCTGCGGACGTGACCGTGGCCGCCGGCGAGCTGGCGGCGGAACTCGGCGATGGCGCCTTGCCCGAGGTGGATGCCCGGTTGCGTCGGCAGGTCTCCCGGGTGCTCGGTGATGCGGCCGGCGTCCCGGTGGTGGTGGACGGGGTGCGCCGGGCGTGGCGCAAGCGTGGCGCAGCGGCCACGGGCTGGCCATTCGTCACCTGGATCGCCAGGCTGAAGCCCGACCCGTTGAAGAAGCTGCGTCTGGATCTGCCGTCCGGCGGGCACAGCCCCACCGAGGTGAACCGGACGTCCCTGCCCAAGGCGACTTCGGTGCAGCGGGCTCGGGTCGACCAGGCGCTTCGCGAACTGGGGGACACGGCAACGGTGGGCCTGTCACGGGGCTGGACGTCGGCCATCAAACAGGCCGCCAAGGGCGGTGAGGCGCTCCTGCTCGACGACCTCGACCGCGCTATTGCCAGTACCGACCTGACGGTGCGCAAGGGCACCTGGTGGTGGGGCTTGTTCGGGCTGTTGCAGTGGCTGTTGATCGCTTCGGTACTGGCCGGCGCGGTCTGGCTGTTCGCCAACCCGCTCCTGCTGGCCATGGGGCTGCCGCAATTGCCGACGTTGCTGTGGTATTCCATTCCGGCCGGCACCTGGCTGCTGGTGGGCGGGCTGCTGGGTGGGGTGCTGTTGGCCGTGCTCGGCCGAGGACTCGTCGAGGTGGGGGCGAACTCGCACGCGCGGGCTGCCCAGCGGAGCCTTGATGAGGCGGTAACGGCGGTGGCGGACGCGGAAGTGCTGGCGCCGGTCGAAGCTGAACTCGCTCGCTACGCCGCCGCACGTAAGGCGCTGAAGGTCGCCCTCGGCTGAAGCTTGCCTCCCGCGCACGTGCTGCCCGGGGGTTATCCACAGCTCCTTCTTCATCCACAGGTGACGAAACTCGCTGACGCCGAACGCGTCCTCCTGCCGATAGTGATGACAGAGAGGAAGGACAGACATGGACGCAGTGATCTGGATGACCGGCTACGTGGGCAGTGACGTGGAGTTCCGCGAGGTGCGCGACGCCATGGTGTTCGCGAGCTTCCGGCTGGCGAGCACTCCGCGGATCCGACAGGCCAACGAATGGGTCGACGGCGAGACCACCTGGCTGGGTGTCACGTGTGGCGGCAAGCTGGCCGAGAACGTCCGGGGGAGCATCGCCAAGGGCGAGCCGGTGATCGTGGTGGGCAGGTTGCGCACGAACCGCTGGCAGGACAGCCAGGGCATCTCCAGGGAACGGATGACGCTGGCGGCTGTGGCGGTTGGGCACGACCTGAACCGGGGGACCACCGGCTTCGCCAAGAACGCCCGGCCGGTGACCGATGAGGTGCAGGTGAACCTCGGCGAAATGGTGATGGCCACCGAGATCCAAGACGACTTGGCCGATAGCGAAACCGGGGCCGGCGCACCGGAGTTGCTCGCTGCCAGCAGCGCGGCCTGAGGGGTCAAGCCGATCGCGGCACCAGGGAACCCGCCGTTGCTGTATGAAGTTGTTCGAAGTCAACACTTACGGGTCTCACGATGCTCCTGCGCAATATTCAGGGCTGAATTCGCCCGTAGGATCGGAGCATGGGACGCAAGGGCTCGTACGCGAAGGGTGTCGCCAAGCGCGACGAGATCCTCACCGCAGCACTGGAGGTGGTCGCGCGGGAGGGCTACGGCCACGCCTCGCTCAAAGAACTCGCGGACGCGGTCGGGCTGACTCAGGCGGGCGTGCTCCACTACTTCGACTCCAAGGAGGACCTGTTCGTGGAGGTGCTCCGGCGCAGTGATCAGCTGGCGTGGGCCCGAATCGGTCCGCCGCAAGGGGCTGTGACGGGCAAGAACTTTCTGGCGAACCTGTCGGACAACACGAAGCGCCCGGGACTCACTCAGCTGTACGTCCAGTTGGCTGCAATCGCGGCGGCCGGAGAGGGTCCGGCGCGGACGTACTTCGAATCCAGGAACCGCGATTTTCACCTCTGGGTAGCGGAATCGCTCCGGCTCGAACGCGAAGCTGTTCCGGGCTTCGCTGCGGACCTCGACCCGCTGCTTGCCACGCGCATCATCATGGCGGTGGCCGACGGTCTGCAGAACCAGTGGTTGATGGACCCGTCCTTCGACTTGGCTGCCATCGTGGGGCACGTGATCGAGCTGCTGACCAGCCGCGCCGATGGAGCTGTCGACGCCCTCGATCAGATCGGTGGCGACTAGTAGCGGGAGTGTGCCCAGTGGGCTTGGCCTGGATCCGGGCTCAGCCGCGAGTGAGCTTGCGGTGGGCCGTGCGATGCGGCCGGGCCGCTTCGGCGCCGAGGCGCGAGATCTTGTTCTCCTCGTAGTCGGCGAAGTTGCCCTCGTACCAGAACCACACGGCGTCGTCCTCGTCCGTGCCCTCCCACGCAAGGATGTGGGTGGCCACCCGGTCCAGGAACCAGCGATCGTGGGAGATCACCACGGCACAGCCGGGGAACTCGAGCAGCGCGTCCTCCAGTGACTGCAGGGTCTCCACGTCCAGGTCGTTGGTGGGCTCGTCGAGCAGCAGCACGTTGCCGCCCATCTTCAGGGTGAGCGCCAGGTTCAGCCGGTTGCGCTCTCCGCCGGAGAGCACGCCGGCGAGCTTCTGCTGGTCGGGACCCTTGAACCCGAAGGACGCGACGTAGGCGCGCGAGGGCATCTCGAAGCTGGCCACTTTGATGTGGTCCAGGCCGTCGGAGACGACCTCCCAGACGTTCTTGTCCGGGGCGATCCCGGCGCGGCTCTGGTCGACGTAGGAGAACTTGACCGTGCTGCCGACCTTCAACTCGCCGGTGTCGGGCTGCTCCTCGCCGATGATCATCTTGAACAGGGTGGTCTTGCCCACGCCGTTCGGCCCGATGATTCCGACGATGCCGGCACGGGGGAGGGTGAAGCTGAGGTTCTCGATCAGCACGCGGTCACCGAAGCCCTTGGTGAGCTTCTTCGCCTCGAGCACGTCGGCACCCAGGCGCGGGCCCGGCGGGATGTTGATCTCGGCCAGGTCAACCGCGCGGTTGCGCTCAGCCTCGGTGGCGAGCTCCTCGTAGCGGGCCAGGCGGGCCCGGCTCTTGGCCTGACGGGCCTTCGGATTCGAGCGGACCCACTCAAGCTCGCGCTCGAGGATCTTGGCGCGCTTGGCATCCTTCTTGCCTTCGATCTGCAGGCGCGACTTCTTGGTCTCCAGGTAGGTGGAGTAGTTGCCCTCGTAGGGATGCAGTTGGCCGCGGTCGATCTCGCAGATCCACTCCGCGAC
>DAORUI010000046.1:0-8296 GCA_035433085.1 Propionicimonas sp.
CAGGATGTCGCCGCGGGGCTCGTTCGGCTTCGGCTCGATCGCGAACTTGAGGTCGTAGCCGTTGTCGAGCACGTACTGGGCGAGCAGGTTGACGGCCTCGCGGTAGCGCTCGAGGGCCGAACGAATGTCCTTGGCTGCGTCGTACTCCGCGCCCTCGCGTCCGCCCCACATGACGAAGGTCTTTGCGCCGACCTCGTTGGCCAGGTCGATGTTGCGCAGCACCTTGCGCAGAGCAAAGCGGCGGACGGAGCGGTCGTTGGACGTGAACCCGCCATCCTTGAACACCGGCGCGCTGAACAGGTTCGTGGTGATCATCGGCACCTTCAGCCCGGTCGCCGCGCAGGCGGCCTTGAGCCGATCGATCTGATTGCGGCGCTCGGCGTCGGTCGAACCGAAGGCGAACAGGTCGTCGTCATGGAAGGTGAGGCCATAGGCGCCGTAGGAGGCCAGCTTCTCGATCACGTGCACCACGTCGAGCGGTGCGCGAGTGGGGCCGCCGAAGGGATCGGTGCCGTTGTAGCCGACCGTCCAGAGGCCGAAGGTGAACTTGTCCGATGGGGACGGAGTGGGAGTCATTGGTTGATCCAATCTCTCAGCGGTGAGTGAATGTTGTTGTTCACAACTTATCCTAGCGTCGGTTCGATGTCTAGGCTGCGTGCGACCCAACTCACCGCACGGAGGCCGGTATGTTGGCGATCCGTCCGGCCGTCCGGGCATTATGTTGAAGGCCATCACAAACCGCCGCTCAGACAGGAGCTCAGATGTCGGTAGCCACCACCGAAGGTGTGCGCCAGAGCAACCTGTCGGCGATCCTTGACATCCTGTACCGCCACGGGCCGGCGTCCAGGGCTGCCCTGAGCAAGCGCACCGGACGTAACCGCTCGACCATCGCGAGCCTGGTCACCGACCTGGTCGAGATGGGCCTGGTGCAGGAGAACGACCCCGACCCGATCGGCCAGGTGGGCCGGCCCAGCCCGGTGGTGAGCATCCGTGCCGAAGTCACCGCGATCGCGGTCAACCCCGAGATCGACGCGCTGACCATCGGTCTGGTCGGCTTGGACGGAAACGTGCGCCGGGTGATCCGGCATGAGTACGACCGCATTCCCACCGCCGGGGAGATGCTCAGCATCACCGCGGCGGTACTGGCGGGCATGCAGGTCGAGTTGGACGGGCTGCTGGTCACCGGCATCGGTGTGGCCGTGCCCGGCCAGGTGCGCGTCCTGGACGGGCTGGTACGCAACGCTCCCCACCTGGGCTGGCGCGACGAACCGTTCGCCGAACCGCTCGCCCAGGCCACCGGGTACCGCGTCCGCGTGGCGAACGACGCCGCTTTGGGGGCATTGGCCGAGCACACCTTCGGCGCCGGACGCGGCAAGGAGAGTCTGGTCTATCTCAACGGCGGCGCGTCCGGGATCGGCGGCGGTGTCATCGCCGGGGGGCGGCTGTTGGGCGGAAGTGCCGGTTATGCGGGCGAGATCGGTCACGTGCGGGTGTCGAGTTCAACGGTCGTCGACTCGGCCGGGATCGCCGGCACCCTCGAGGCGGAGGTCACCCGTGAGGAACTCCGCGCCACCCTGGGTTTGGAGCGGGTCACCCCGGGCGAGTTCAGCGCCGCCCTGCTTGCCGACCGCAGCGATCGTGTGGCAGCGGTGGTCCGGCGGCAGCTCGGCCACCTCGGTACCGCGATCGCAGCAGCCATCAACGTGCTCAACCCACAGGTGGTTGCGCTCGGCGGCTTCCTGGCCACGCTCGCCGCGTACGACGGTGAACTACTTGAGCAGACAGTGAAGGCGTCCGCGCTCCCCCCGTCCATCGAAGGCGCGAGGATCACCCCCGCCGAACTGGGCGAGAACCTACTGATGGTGGGTGCTGCCGGCCTGGCTTTCTCAACCCTCCTGGACGACCCCGCGTCGGTCGCCCGCTGACTCTCGCCGACTTGTCAGAATCTCACGGCGCCATAGCGCCGTGAGATTCTGACAACTCAGTAGATGATGACCTGTTCGGAGGAGTGGCCGTGCAGGCGGCGGGCAGCTTCGGCCAAGGAGCCGGAGAGCGACGGGTAGACCGTGAACGCTTCGGCCAGTTGGTCGACAGTGAGCTTGTGCCGCACGGCGATCGACAGCGTGTGGATCAGCTCCGAGGCGGACGGCGACACCACCACCCCGCCGACCACGATCCGGGTCGTCGGTAGGCAGAACACCTTGACGAACCCGTCCTCCAGCGCCTGCATCTTGGCGCGGGCATTCGACTTCAGCGGCAGGGTCATGATCAGCGCGGCCAGGCGTCCGGACTCGATGTCGGCCTGGCTCACTCCGACGGTGGCGATCTCGGGCGCGGTGAACACATTGGACGACACCGTGCGCAGGTCCAGCGGCGCCACCGAATCCCCTAGTGCATGCCACATCGCGATCCGTCCCTGCATCGCGGCCACCGAAGCCAGCGCAAACACCCCGGTGCAGTCGCCGGCCGCATACACCCCGCGCGCGGAGGTACGCGACACCCGGTCGACCCCGATGTAGCCGGACGCATTCACCTCGACCCCGGCCTCCCGCAGGCCGATGCCGATGGTGTTCGGAATGCCGCCCACAGCCATCAGGCAGTGCGAGCCGACCACCTCGGCGCCGTCCGCGAGGGTGACCACCACCTCGTCCCCGCGGACCTTCGCCCCCACCGCCCGGACGTTGTTCAGCACGGTCATGCCGCTGATCTCGAAGACGTCCTGGATCACCGTGGCGGCGTCCAGGTCCTGGCCGGGCAGCACCTTGTCGCGTGAGCTGATCAGGGTCACCTTCACACCGAGGGCCTGGTAGGCGCTGGCGAACTCGGCTCCGGTGACGCCCGAGCCCACGATGATCAGGTGCTCGGGCACCTCCTCGATGTCGTAGATCTGGGTCCAGGTGAAGATCCGGCGCCCGTCCGGCTTGGCCGCGTCCAGTTCACGCGGGTGCGCACCGGTGGCGACCAGCACGATGTCGGCGGCCAGTTCTTCGCTGCCCTCGGTGGTTTCGGCGATCACCCGCTGGGTTCCGGCCAGCCGTCCGGTGCCGTTGATGATCCGAACGCCCTCAGCCCGCAGCCGCTCAGCGATGTCGTTGGACTGGGCCTGGGCGAGCTCGCGGATTCGGGAGTGGACGCGACCGAGGTCGACGCCGACGGCGGTGTCGAGGTGGCGGTCGTCATCGATCAGCTTCAGCCCGAGTTCCTCGGCCCGGCGAATCTTGGTCATCACCTCGGCGGCCGCGATCAGGGTCTTCGACGGCACCACGTCGGTGAGCACCGCCGAGCCGCCCATGCCACGCCGCTCCACCAGGGTGACGTCACCGCCCAATTGCCGCGCCACCAGCGCCGCTTCGTAGCCGCCAGGCCCGCCACCGATGATCACCACGTCCGTCACGCGCGAATTCTCGCACGCCACGACAGGGGCCACGGCAACCGGCCGCAAACCCAACCCGCCGCGCGCGCAGCCGAGCCGGGAACGGCCGGACGGTTAGGCTCGACCGGTGCCCCGCATCCTGCTCGCGTCCCTCGCCTTCGCCGGCGTGATCGTCAGCGTCGCCATGGTCGTGCTCGGCCTGCCCGAGGCGAACGCCGTCCAGACGGTGCTCCTGGAGCTGAGCGCTCTGCCGCTGTCGGTCTCGGTCGCGGCGGGCATCGGCATGCTGCACCTGAGCGCCGGCCGTCCGCTGGGCCCGAGGTCGCGGGTCGCGCTGCTGACCGGCACCGGGTTCCTGCTGCTCGGCATCGCGCTGATCGTGTGGGCCTACCTGATCGGGCCGCGCGGGGCCGTCCACACCGGACAGGTGCTGATCTGGATCGGTCTGTTCGCCGCGCTGCTCGTGATGGTGCGCCGCCAGCCCAAGCGCCGCCTCGTGCGATACGAACTCAGCGACGAACCCGCCGACGACACCACCGCGGAAGAGGACGCGTCGTTATAGTCGTGCAGGTGACTGACACCGACCCGAAGACGCTCGCCAAGACGGCCGCGTCCGCCCTGCTGGAGCGCTTCGCAATCGACGCCGTCGACCTGGCCCTGGTGCTGGGTTCGGGCTGGTCGGGTGCCGCGCTCGGCTTGGGCGTTGCGCTGGGCGAGTGCGAACTCGCGGAACTGCCCGGGTTCGCCAAGCCGGTGGTTGCCGGCCACGGCGGGGCGCTCAAGCTGATCCGCACTCCCGCAGGCAAGACGGCGGCGCTGTTCACCGGTCGCACCCATTTCTACGAGGGACGCGGAGTCGAGCCGGTCGTCCACGGAGTGCGGACGGCAGCCGCGGCCGGCGCGAAGGCGATCGTGCTGACCAATGGTTGTGGCGGCCTGAACCCCGACTGGACGCCGGGAACCCCGGTGCTGATCAGCGACCACATCAACCTCACGGGCGCGTCCCCGCTGGCCGGGGCGACCTTCATCGACCTGACCGAGGCGTACTCCGTCCGGCTGCGCGAACTGGCGCACGAGGTCGACCCGACCCTTGCCGAAGGCGTCTACGTGCAGTTCCGGGGGCCGCAGTACGAGACCCCGGCCGAGGTGCGGATGGCCAAGGTGCTCGGCGGCGACCTGGTGGGAATGTCCACAACGCTGGAGACGATCGCCGCGCGCGAGGCCGGCCTGGAGGTGCTGGGCATCTCGCTGGTGACCAACGCCGCCGCCGGGATCTCGCCGACACCGCTCGAGCATGCCGAGGTGATCGCCGCGGGCAAGGCTGCCGAACCACGCCTGCGAGGACTGCTCGCCGGGCTCCTCGAACGCCTTTAGGGAGTTGCTGATGGACGAGAATCTGCGCGGGCGAATCGCGTCCTGGCGGGAGCAGGACCCGGACGTGGCCACCGCAGCGGCCCTGGATGACCTGCTGGCCAAGGCCGATGCCGGCGATGCTCCCGCTACGGCCGAACTGGTCGATGCCTTCGCCGGACCGCTGGCCTTCGGCACCGCCGGGCTGCGCGGGCCGCTGGGCCCTGGACCGGCACGGATGAACCGGGTCGTGGTGAGCCAGGCTGCCGCTGGGCTGGCCGCCCATCTGATCGCGCAGGGGCTCGACGGCGGACGGGTGATCGTCGGCTATGACGCCCGCTACAACTCCGAGGTCTTCGCTCGCGATACTGCCGAGATCCTCGCCGGCGCCGGACTGCTGCCGCTGCTGTGCTCCCGGGCGCTGCCGACCCCGGTGGTGGCTTTCGGGATTCGGCACTTCGACTGCGTGGCCGGCGTCGTCGTGACCGCGTCCCACAACCCGCCGCAGGACAATGGCTACAAGGTCTATCTCGGTGACGGGTCACAGATCGTCCCGCCGTCCGATTCGTTGATCGCGGCGCAGATTGCCGACGTGGCTTCGCGTCCGCTCGCCGACATCGCGCGCAGCGACGACTACCCGATTGTCGGCGACGAACTCGTGGCCTCCTATGTCGAGCGGGCGGCGTCCCTGGTGGCCTCCGATGCGCCCCGGGAGCTGAGCTGGGTGTACACCGCCATGCACGGCGTGGGCGCGGCGGTCGTGGACGAGGTGGTGGCCGCCTGTGGATTCGGCGAGCCGGCGCGGGTGGCTGAGCAGATCGCACCCGACCCGGCGTTCCCGACCGTGGCGTTCCCGAACCCTGAGGAGCCGGGCGCGATCGACCTGGCACTGGCCCTGGCGCGCGAGGTGGACGCAGATGTGGCGATCGCCAACGATCCGGACGCAGACCGCTGCGCGATCGCGGCTGTGATCGACGGTTCGTGGCGGATGCTGACCGGTGACGAGTTGGGCGCGCTGCTGGCCGACGACCTGCTGCGCCGAGGTGTGCGCGGCACCTACGCGTGTTCGGTGGTGTCCTCGACCCTGCTCGCGACGATGGCCGCTGCGTACGGGCAGCCGTTCGTGACCACGCTCACTGGCTTCAAATGGATCGGACGGGTGCCCGGGCTGGCCTTCGGTTACGAGGAGGCGATCGGCTACTGCACCGATTCGGCCGCGGTACCCGACAAGGACGGGATCACCACGCTGGTGCGGGTACTGACCCTGGTGGCCGAGCTGAAGGCGTCCGGTGCGATCATCGCCGACCGGCTGGACGAGATCGCGGCCCGCTACGGCGTTCACTTGACCTCACAGTTGTCGTTCCGGGTCTCGGACCTCTCGCTGATCTCGGACGCGATGGCCCGGGTGCGTTCCGCGCCGCCGTCCGTGTTGGCCGGGGAAGCGGTCTCGGCACTCGACCTGGCGGCGGGGTCGCCAGAGCTGCCGCCGACGGACGGGATGCTGTTCGAAGGCGAGACGGTGCGGGTGGTGGTGCGTCCGTCCGGGACGGAGCCGAAACTCAAGTGCTACCTGCAGGTGAAGCTGCCGGCTGTGGGTAGTGACGGCCTGCCTGGGGCGCGAGCGAAGGCGGCGGAGGTGATGGCTGCGGCTCGGCTGGACATGGCTGCCGCGCTCGGCCTGTGAGCGGGACTGGTCCCGTCCGGCTGGTGCTGATCGCCGGGCCGTCCGGGTCGGGCAAGTCGCGGCTGGCGCACGCGGCCGGGGTGCCGTCCCTGCGCCTGGACGACTACTACTTCGACGCCGACCACCCCGACCTGCCGAAGACCGACTACGGCATCATCGACTGGGACGATCCGCGCTGCTGGGACGCGGCCGGCGCCGTCGCCGGCCTGCAGGAACTGCTGGCCACCGGACGGCTGGTGGCACCGGCGTACTCGATCTCCGAGAGCCGGCGAGTGGGCTCGCACGAGGTGCTTCTGGGCAACTCGGCCTGCCTCACGGCCGAGGGCATCTTCGCGATCGAGTTCCTGGCCCACTGCCGCGCGGCGGGCCTCGACCCCGAGGCGATCTACCTCGACCGCCCGGCGCTGGTGGTGTTCTGGCTACGTCTACGCCGAGATCTGGCTAAGAAGCGCAAGGCGCCGCACATCCTGTTCCAGCGCGGCATCGCCCTGTGCCGCGCCCAATCAACCTTGAAGCGCACAGCGATCGCCGCCGGCTTCACCCCGATGAGCATGAGCGGTGGCATCGCCGCGCTGACCCGTCGCTGAGCCACCCCGCCCCACTCGCTCGCCGCGCCCCTTCAATCGCAAGCTGGACAGTCGCGCCCCGTCCCACTCGCGCCCCCCTCAATCGCAAGCTGGACAGTTGCGCCCCTTCCAGGGACGAAAGTGTCCAGCTTGTGGTTCTCGGCCGAACACTGATGCGCCCCACCTCCGCAAACTGGACAGTCAAGCCCCGTCACGGGACGAAAGTGTCCAGCTTGGGAGAACTCGCCCCTGACGGGAGCGCGTCACTGAATCGCGAGATTGTGGATAACGAAAACGACTATCCACAGATTCCCGTCCGCTGTTTCTTCTGCGGACTCGGGGCAGCACCATCAATGAGTGAATTCATCTGGACGACTGCCGCGTGAGCTGCGGATCCTGGCTTTCGATCAATCCGACCTGATCACCACACAGCAGGCGCTCGGCAGCGGTCTCAGCCGCAAGACGCTTGCCCGAGCGGTCCGGGACGGCTATTGGGAACGGCGCCAGAACGGGCTCTATGACAGCGCGCCCGGCCACGAGTCGTTCGAAAGGGACGTGTGGGCCGCGGCGCTTCAAGCGGGTGAGCCGTATGCGATCGGGGGTGAGGCCGCGCTCCGACTCCACGGGCTCGATCGTCGGGTGGAGCGAATCGTCGTCTGGGTGCCCGATGATCGCCGGCCACGTCCACCTACCTCGGCCGTCATTCGACGCGACCACCTGGGGAGGGTCGATCGCGGACGTGGGTACCCTGCGAGAATCCGGATTGAGGACGCATTGGTCGATGTCGGTCAGCAACTCGACATCGAAGGGCTGGTCGGCATCCTGTCGGACGCGGCCCGACTGCGGCTGACCACCCTTCCCCGGGTTCGCCAGACCCTGGATCGACGCCGCCGGGTTCGTCACCGAGCAGATTTCAAGGACATCCTCGACGACCTGACCGGCATCGAGAGCAATCTCGAGTACGTCTACCGCGAGGACGTGGAGCGCGCCCACGCATTGCCGCCGGCTTACCGACAGGACACGCTGTCGGCCGGCACCCGAACCGACGTGACCTATGACGAGCAGGCTCTCCTCGTCGAACTGGACGGCCGGTTGGGCCACGAGGACTCGACCTCCGCCTTCCGCGACTTCCGCCGCGACAACGCCCACGTCCTCAAGGAGTATCGGACTCTTCGTTACGGGAGCGCCGACGTCCGTGGCCAGCCATGCGAGGTGGCTCATCAGGTGTGGCTGGCGATGCGTCTTCGAGGCTGGCAAGAGCCCTTCAGCCCGTGCCCGCGATGCCCCAGCGGGGCGCACTCGCAAAGGAGCCTCCGGGCGTCC
>DAORUI010000046.1:8396-18404 GCA_035433085.1 Propionicimonas sp.
GGGCCGGTCTGACCGAGGGTCTCGTCGAGCTTGACGAACAACGGGGTCGGCTTGACCAGGGGACGGCCGACCTCGATCGGACGGGACGCCCACACGGCCTGCTGGGACGCGTAGTCGCCGGTCAGCACTGGATACTCAGCGCCGCCTTCCTCAGTAACCAGCTTCAGTTCGGGCTGGGCGGCCCACACGCCAACCCCGCCGAGAGCCTCGAAAACCTTCTGAGAGGCATGCGGCAGCAAGGGCGTGAGCAGCGTGTTGCAGTCTGAGACCACCTGCAGGGCCACGTGCAGCACGGTGTCGCGCCGGACGGGGTCGTCCTTGAGCTTCCACGGCTCTTGGTCGGAGATGTACTTGTTGGCCAGACCGACTACGCGCATCGCCTCGGACGTCGCCTGCTTGAACTTGCAGCGTCCCCACAGGTCACCGACCACGTCGAACGCGGCCTTCGATGCCGCCAGCAACTCGGCATCGGCGGCGGTCAAAGCCCCGGCCGAAGGAACCGCCCCCACGTTCTTGTGCGCCATCGAGATCGAGCGGTTGACCAGGTTGCCCCACTCGTTGGCCAACTCGAAGTTGTTGCGCCGGACGAACTCGTCCCAGGTGAAGTCGGTGTCCTGGTTCTCCGGCCCGGCGACGGCGATGAAGTAGCGCAAGGAGTCCGGCCCGAATTCGGCCAGGAAGTCGCGGACGTAGATCACGTGCCCGCGCGAGGACGCCAGTTTCGAGCCCGACATGGTCAGATACTCCGAGGAGACCACCTCGGTGGGCAGGTTCAGCGGCGAGAACGCCGACCCGACCCCGCCCAGGTCACCCTGGCCGTTGGCGCCCAACAGGATGCCTGGCCAGATCACCGAGTGGAAGGTGATGTTGTCCTTGCCCATGAAGTAGAACGACTTCGCGTCCTCGGCCTGCCACCACAGCTTCCACGCGTCCGGATCGCCCGAGCGCCGCGCCCACTCCACGGCTGCCGAGAGGTAGCCGATCACCGCGTCGAACCACACGTAGATGCGCTTCATGGACGCGTCCGACCAGCCCTCCAGCGGGATCGGCACCCCCCAGTCGAGGTCGCGGGTGATCGCCCGCGGACGCAGTTCCTTGAGCAGGTTGACGCTGAACTTCATCACGTTCGGACGCCAGTCCGTCCGGGTGGCCAGCCACTCGCCCAGCGCACCTGCCAACGACGGCAGATCGAGGAAGAAGTGCTCGGTCTCGACGAAGTCGGGTACCTCGCCGTTGATCTTCGACTTCGGGTTGATCAGGTCGATCGGGTCGAGTTGGCGTCCGCAGTTGTCGCACTGGTCGCCGCGCGCGCCGTCATAGCCGCAGACCGGGCAGGTGCCCTCGATGTAGCGGTCGGGCAGCGTCCGTCCGGTGGACGGGGAGATCGCGCCCTGCTGCACCTTGGCGGTCACGTAGCCGTTCGCGTGCAACGCCCGGAACAGCTCCTGGACGACCGCGCGGTGGTTAAGCGTGGTGGTGCGGGTGTACAGGTCGTAGGAACAGCCGAGTGCCTGCAGGTCCTCGGCGATCACCCGGTGATACTTGTCGGCCGTCTGCTGCGGGGTGAGTCCCTCCTTGTCGGCCTGCACCTGGATGGCGGTGCCGTGCTCGTCCGTGCCGGACACCATCAGCACCTGGTTACCGGCCATTCGCTGGTACCGGGAGAAAACGTCGGACGGGACGCCGAAGCCGGAGACGTGGCCGATGTGCCGCGGGCCGTTGGCGTAGGGCCAGGCGACGGCTGCCAGGATGCGAGAACTCACAATCGCTCATCCTAGGCGACCTGGCCCCCGCAGGCGGACGCGGGTGGTACGCCGGGAGAGGAACGTCCCAACGATCCCGGGCGCGGGAACCGTGGACCGGATTAGGAACCGTCCCCGACTTGGTCCCCGATGTGGTCCCCAGCGAACTGGACCGGATTCGGAACCGTCCCCGGTGAACCTGTGCGTGGGCTGGGAGGTTCCTGGGTCAAGCCGGCGGCTTTCCACTTCTGGACAAGTTAGCCCTACCATGAAGAAGTGACCCCCGAGTTTCTACTCCTGTCGCTTGTCGTTGTAACGGCGTTGGCCTTCGACTTCACCAACGGCTTCCATGACACGGCAAATGCCATGGCCACTTCGATCGCCACCAAGGCGCTGACCCCGAAGGCGGCGGTGACCCTTTCGGCGATCCTGAACCTGGTCGGAGCGTTCCTCTCGGTGGAGGTCGCAATCACGGTCACCAACGCGGTGATCCGGATCCAGAACCCGGACGGTACTCCGAAGCCTGAGTTGATGGCGGACGGCGGCCACGGGCTGCTGCTGATCCTGATGGCCGGCCTCGCCGGCGCGATCATCTGGAACATCCTCACCTGGCTGTGGGGATTGCCGTCCAGTTCATCACACGCACTCTTCGGCGGACTCGTCGGCGCGACGATCGCCGGCATGGGCTGGGGCGGCGTGAAGTGGATCGGTGAGGGCGCCAAGCTCGACGGCGTGATCGGCAAGGTGGTGCTACCAGCCCTGATGTCGCCGGCGATCGCGATCATCGTGGCCATGGTGGGCACCAGACTCGTCTTCTGGGTCACCCGCGGGGTTGCCGAGCGCTACCAGGAGTCTGGTTTCCGCTGGGGCCAGATCGGCACGGCTTCCCTGCTCTCGCTCTCCCACGGCACCAATGACGCACAGAAGACCATGGGCGTGATCACGCTCGCGCTCATCGCGTCCGGGCATTGGACGGCCACCCACGAGGTTCCGCTCTGGGTGAAGGTCGCCTGCGCCCTGGCGATCGCGTCCGGCACCTACATCGGCGGCTGGCGGATCATCCGCACCATGGGCAAGGGTCTCGTCGAGATCTCCTCGCCACAGGGCATGGCCGCCGAGAGTTCGTCGGCCGCGGTCATCCTCACCTCCAGTCAGCTCGGCTTCGCGCTCTCGACCACCCACGTGTGCACCGGCTCGATCCTCGGCTCCGGTCTGGGCCGCAAGGGCGCCAAGGTGCGCTGGGGCGTCGCCGGACGGATGGGCCTGGCCTGGCTGACGACACTCCCCCTGGCCGCCCTCGCCGGCGCGGCGATGTGGTTCATCGGGCACATCATCGGTGGTTGGCTCGGCTCGGTCACGATCTTCGTGATCATGTGCGCCGCCGCGCTCTACATGCGCTGGCATTCGAAGAAGGACCCCATCGGCCACCACAACGTCAACGACGAATGGGACGGCGAATCCCCCCAGCCCGACCCCGACAAGGTGCCGGTCACCGGAGGAGTGCACTGATGGATCAGCTCTTCGCAGCCCTGGACGCGTCCTGGCGCGTGCTCCTCGTCGGCCTGGTGCTCGGCGCCGGCCTCCCCACCGTCTATGCCTTCGGCATCCGAGCCCTCGCGTGGGGCACAGGCGGTGACGCCCAGCTCAGCAATGCGGGCGAGCCGGCCAAACCGCGCCTGCTCGGTCGCGTGGTCGCCTACCTGTTGTTCGCCTTCGTCGTGCTCTCGGTGGTCCTCGGTATCAGCTACATCGTCGCTCACGGCTTCGGCATGACGATCACATTCGACGGGATCATGCCCGTCTTCACCTCGAAGTAGTCAGGTCCGCGGTCGGGCCCGGGCCGGCCAGTCCCGCGGCAGCCACTCGGACGTCCTCCCCGACCTTCGCGAGGAAACTGCGCGCCCGGTGAGTGGCGTTCGCGGTGAACATCGCTTCGGGCAATGGCTGGACGGTGATCCGTACCTCGCTGCCGGCAAGCACCAGCGGGAGCGTGTACCCGACCGAGGACGGAAAGCTCGCCAGGCGTCTGGCCACCGGGCCGCGACGCAGTTCCACCTCGAGCGGCACTGACGGACGGACGACCCGCAGCCCGCTCAACCCGGCCAGCCGGTCGAGCTTCGCCGGATCCTCCCTGCGGTGGGCGAAGTACCGTCCGCCCCTGCTGGTCGCGCCCAGCGCCACGACCGCCTCGAGATAGGCCTCCGGGCGCACCACGCCGGTCTCGACCAGCGATGAGCCGATCACGTCCAGGCCGGGAGCAGTCCGCACCGGACCGAACCGCCGCCGGGTCCATTCGTAGCTGTGCCGCTCCACCCGGCTGCCTGGAACGCCGGTCACCGTCATCACGGTGAACAGCCGCGTCCGTCGCGTCCGGAAGAAGTCGCGGGCAGCTCGGGCCAGCAGCCCCCGCAGCGGGTCCACCCCGCCGGCGTGCCAGCGCCGCAGTGGCTCGCCAGCGGCCAGTTGCGCGGCGAACTCAAGCGTTGCAGTGCCGTCGTCCACGATCACCGCTTCCCGGGCGCCCGAGTGCGGCAGCAGGGCCTGGACAACACCAGAGAACGGGTCGCCGATCACCAGGGTGCGCGCGTCCGCCACCTGAGAGCGAAGCTCGCCGAAAGCGTGCAGAGCCGCACGCAACGATGCCCTGGGCTCGTACCAGCAGGTGGCGATGCCCTCCTCCTCGGCATAGTCGACCATCGACCGCAGCTGGGCGCGCGTGCTGCTGTCGTTGGGGGTGAGCAGTGCCAACGCGGTCCGGTCCGCGGTGCCCTCGGCGTGGCACCACTCCAGCAGGTGCAGCAGTTGGGCCGGGCTCTCCACCAGCGCGAGTGTGTCCCGGCCGGAAGTGGACTTCACGCCACCTGCTCCGGGCCCGAGCGGCTCTCGGCCTCGGCGACCACGCCCGCAACCCGGCGCAGTTTCCGCATCGCGCTGAGCTCACCGGCGTAGACCTGCTTCACGCCGTCACCGAGGGACGCCTCCAGCACCCGGATGTCGCGGACGAGCCGCCGCATGCCCTCGGGCTCGACGGACGCGGCCTGGTCCGATCCCCACATCGCGCGGTCGAGGGTGATGTGCCGCTCGACCATGGCCGCGCCCAGCGCCACCGCGCAAAGGGTGGTCTGCAGTCCGACCTCGTGACCGGAGTAGCCGATCGGCACGTTGGGGTACTCGGCCGCCAGGGTATGGATCATGCGCAGGTTGAGCTGTTCCGCAGGTGCGGGGTAGACGCTCGTCGCGTGGCAGAGCACCACGTTGCGGCTGCCCAGCACCTCGACGGCATGACGGATCTGCGCGGCGGTCGACATTCCAGTGGACAGGATCACCGTCCGTCCGGTGGCCCGCAGAGCCCGCAACAGGGCGTCGTCGGTGAGGCTCGCCGAGGCGACCTTGTAGGCAGGCGGAGCGTAGGCGCCGAGGAAGTCGACGCTCTCGATGTCCCACGGCGAGGCGAACCAGTCGATCCCGACCTCGCGGCAGTAGTCGTCGATCTGGCGGTACTCCTCGGCGCCGAACTCCACGCGGTGTCGGTACTCCAGGTAGGTCATGCGACCCCAGGGTGTGTCGCGCTCGACGTCCCATTGGTCGCGCGGCGTGCAGACCTCGGGCGTCCGCTTCTGGAACTTCACCGCGTCCATGCCGGCGGCTTTGGCTGCGTCGATCAGCGCCAGCGCGGTGCGCAGGTCGCCGTTGTGGTTGATGCCGATCTCGCCGATGACGTAGACGGGTTGGCCAGGGCCGACCAGGCGGTCGCCGATGCGGCGCAGTCTCGCGAAGGTGTCGTTCACAATTGGTCCTCTCCAAGGATCCACGAGGCGATCTCGCGGACGGCACCGTGGCCTCCCGGCACGGTGGTGACGGCCCGGGCGGCAGCCCGGACGCGGGGATGGGCGGACGCGACCGCCACCGGCCAGCCGACCCGCTCGAAGCAGGGCAGGTCGTTGTGGTCGTTGCCCAGGTACAGGACGCGACCCGAGGCCAGCCGGCGTTGGGCGAGCCAGGTGGCGAGTTCCTCGCCCTTCGCGACGATGCCGTGGCGGCACTCCACGCCGAGCTTCGCCGCCCTCGCCGCCACCACCGGGTTGGTCTCGGTCGAGAGGATCAGCACCGGCAGGCCCGCCCGGCGCATCGCGGCGACGCCCATACCGTCGCCGCGATGCACGGCCACCCTTTCGGTGCCGTCGGCGGCCAGCCAGGCCCGGTCGTCGGTCTGGGTGCCGTCGAAGTCGAGCACCACCGCGTCCACGTCTCCTGGACGCGGCCGAGTGACCACATCGAGCAGCGGCGCCAGCGCCCTCGCCCGGTCCAGATCAGCGGGTTCGTCGATCTCCAGCACCCGCGCCGGATCGGTGGGCACGGCCGTGATCCGACCGAAGAAGCGGTGGTGGGTGCTCAGGAACCCGTCCGCGCGCATGGCGTAGACGGCTCCGGTCTCCAGCCACTCCGGCTCCCGATCCTGGCGCCGCAGGCGCTGGGCGGCATCGTGATTCACCCCGGTGGCCGCGTGCGTGCCTCGCCAGAGGAAGCCATGGGCAGACGCAGCGCTGAAGGCGGAGTCCGCACCTTCGTCCAGCACCGCTGCGACCACCCCGTCCACGTCGTCGGCAGTGACGAAGGGACTGGTGCACTGCACCATGACCAGCACGCCCAGCGCTTCCGCTCGTGAGCCGTACAACGTCTCGACTGCGTGCCGAAGCGCGGTCTCACTGCTGGCGGTGTCGCCGGCCAGGTCGGCGGGACGCTCGATTGCGATCGCTCCCGCGGCAGTGGCCGCCGCTGCGATACCCGGATCGTCGGTGGAGACGGCTACGGCGGTCACTCGCGAAGCACCCATTGCCGCTCGCACGGCCCGCACGACCAACGGGACGCCGCCGACTCGCGCCAGGTTCTTGCCCGGGACACCCTTCGACCCGCCGCGGGCGGGAACCACCACGAGCACGTCGCCGGTCACAGTGTGGCCAGCTTCCGTAGCGCCGGCGCAACCACGTCGGCACCATGCCGGTACAGCTTCCGGGCGCTGGTGCGCACCGCGGTTCGGACGAGGTCAGGCACTCCCTCGCTCTGGACGAGCGGACGTCCGTCAGCTGCCAGTCCGTACCTGGCCAGCAGGCCGGGCAGCATCGCCGGGGCGTTGGCCACGGTGTAGAACGGACGCAGTGGCGGCAGCGGCCGGGACGCCAGAAGCTGTGCCACGCGTCCGGGGAGTTCGTCGATCCCGATGCCCAAGCCGTGTCGGCGGGCCCAGCGCGGATCGGCCGCCGGCTGCAGGCCGGCGTCGAGGTCGTCGAATGCCGCGAGGCAACCCGAGCCGAGGAAGTAGGCGTTGCCCAGCGACTCGCGGATGCCGAAGTCGGTGAGAATCGCAGTCGGCACGCCTCGTCGAATCGACTCCGCTGCGGCAGTGGAACTCACTGTGACCAGCAGATCGGTGCGATCCAGTGCGCTGCCCATGTCGCCGACGGCGACCTTGAGGTTCGGCGGACGCGACGCCCCCAGCGCACGAACCAGGTCGGCATAGGGGTGAGGCTCGGTGTGGGTGACCCGCTCGCCGGGGAGCGAGCGAAGCTTGACCACCACATCTCGTTCGGGGTGCAGGCGAGCGTGCCCGGCCAGGCGATCCACAAGGTGGCGCCGGTCCCGCCGGGACGCCGGCACCCCAGGCTGGCCGGCGAACGTGACCGTGAAGCGACCCGACGCATGCTGACCGGCCACGCTCAGTCGGCCCCGCCCGTCCGGCGCGCCGAGGAACGGCAGGCGGGTCAGCGCCAGGCAGTCCGGATCGATCATCGCGCCAGTCAGGATGCCGCGGAACCGGTCGTGGTCACTCGGGCTGTTGGCCGCGATCACGTCCGCCCCTGCGCGCAGCAGCAGTCCCTCGACCACGCGCTCGTAGACCACGCCGACGTAGCCCGTGAGCACGAGCGGACGCTCGGCCAGTTCGGCCGCAGCCAGCAGGTGAAGAGTCGCCTGGACGCCCCCGCCGGGAAGGGCGACCACGAGAACGTCCGGTGGTTCGGCTCGCAACGCGGCCACCAACTCGGCCGGATCAACCGTTCGCACCTGCTCGGGAACCATGCCCGCGTCGAGTAGTTGGCGACGACTGGGTAGTTCACTGTGGGACAACTGGTAGCCAGCCACCGGGGTCGCCGAGTGCAGCCGATTGGCCACCTGAGCGGCCCACTTCCAGCGGCTGTCGGTATCGGCGAGGACGGCGATCCGGCGTCCCCGCAGCTGCTTGTAGGTCACACCAGCAACCTAGGTAGGCCGGTTGCCCAGCTGCGCAACGACAGTCCACGACCCGGTGAACGCTTCGATAACTCCTAGGGCGCCGAAACCGCTGCGTCGAAGCCCGGTTTGATCACGTTCTCGATCAGTGCCAGGCGCTGGTCGAAGGGCAGGAAGGCGCTCTTGGCAGCGTTGATGGTGAAGCGGCGAAGATCCGCCAGGTCGTAGTCGAAGGCGTCGCTGAGAAGGGCGAATTCCCGGCTCAACGTGGTCCGGCTCATCAGCCGGTTGTCGCAGCTCACCGTCACCCGGAACCGGAGCTCGGCCAGCCGGCCGAACGGGTGGTCCTCGATGCGGGAACAGATGCCGGTCTGCAGGTTCGAGGACGGGCACAGCTCCAACGGGATGCGCCGGTCGCGGATGTAGGCGGCCAGGTCGCCCAGCGTCCCGTCCGGCGCGATGTCCTCGACGAGCCGAACGCCGTGGCCGAGCCGGGACGCGCCGCACAGCTGCACGGCCTCCCAGATGGACGGCAATCCGAACGCCTCGCCGGCGTGGATGGTGAACTGGAAGTTCTGCCTGCGCAGGTAGTCGAAGGCCTCGCTGAAACGACTGGGCGGGAAGCCGTCCTCGGCGCCGGCGATGTCGAACCCAGCCACCGAGTCGTGCCGGTAGGCGACGGCCAACTCGGCGATCTCTGTGGTCGGCCGACCGTGGCGCATGGACGTCAGGATCTGCCTGGCGGTCATCGGGCGCCCTGCGGCAGCGCTCGCCTCCACCCCGTCCGCCAGCCCGTCTCGTACCGCTTCGACCGCCTCGCTCAGGGTCAGCCCGCCGGTGAGGTGCTGCTCGGGCGCCCAGCGCGCCTCGGCGTAGACGACGCCGTCCGCAGCCTGGTCCTCGACCCACTCTGCGGCCACCCTGCGCAGCTGTGCGCCGGTCTGCATCACCGCGATGGTGTGGTCGAAGGTCTCCAGGTAGCGCACCAGCGAGCCGGAGTCGGCGGCCTGGAAGAACCACTCGCCCAGCTCGACGGGATCAGCGGTGGGTAAAACGTGCCCCACCCGGGCTGCTTCCTCGATGATCGTGGCCGGACGCAGCCCGCCGTCCAGATGGTCATGCAACGCCACCTTGGGCACGGCCCGGCAGATCTCGATCGGGACGCTCATCGGCCGTCCCCAACGATCCCCGAGCCCCCAACGATCCCTGAGCCTGACGAAGGGTCGTCCCCAGCTTCGTCAAGCTCAGCCACCGCAGTCCTCGTCAGCGAGTCCCCAACGAGCCCTGAGCCCCCAACGAGCCCTGAGCCCCCAACGATCCCTGAGCCTGACGAAGGGTCGCCCCCAGCTTCGTCAAGCTCAGCCACCGCAGTCCTCGTCGGCGAGACCACCTTGGCGATCTCCTCCGGTCCGAAGGCCTGCGGCAGCACCTCGGCCATGGTCAGCACTCCGAGCGGGGTGTCCACCAACAGTTCGGGGCCGCCATGCTCCCAGAGCAGTTGGCGGCAGCGCCCGCATGGCATCAGCAGGTCACCGTTCGCGTTGCAGCAGGAGAACGCCACCAGGCGTCCGCCGCCGGTCGCGACCAACTGCGAGATCAGTCCGCACTCGGCACACAACGCAACGCCGTAGGCGGCGTTCTCCACGTTGCAGCCCGTGACGATCCGGCCGTCGTCCACCAGCGCCGCCGCCCCCACGGGGAAATGCGAGTAGGGCACGTAAGCCCGCGAGAGCATGCCGCTGGCGCGGGCGCGCAGGACGTCGAAGTCGAACCCGCTAATTCGCCTCACCCTTCCGATAGACCTGGCCGTCCGCGGCGGGCATCCGCAATCGCTGCGCCGAGAACGCCAGCACGAGCAGCGTTGCGATGTACGGGGTCATGTTGGTGAACTCCGCCGGCACCTCGTCGGTGAACCAGTACCAGGCCAGAACCGCGAGGGCCAGTGCCACCCGCACCAGCGCGCCCACCGACTTGCCGGAGCGACGCCGGACGAGTTGCCAGATGCCCCACGCCAGCAGCAGTAGGCCGATCGGCAGCAGGT
>DAORUI010000047.1:0-3322 GCA_035433085.1 Propionicimonas sp.
TTGTTGGCAAGTCAGGCTCGCTCGCAAGCTCACGAGCCTCCTCAGGGAGCGTTGTGAACGCAACGGTCCCTGAGGAGCCCGCGAGGAACGAGCGGGCGTCACGAAGGGCCTCCGCAGCTGCTGCGGAAGGCCTGTTCATCGTCTTCGAAGGCGGGGACGGGGTCGGGAAGTCCACCCAGGCGGCGCTCCTGGCCGAGTGGCTCGAAGGTCTGGGACGCGAAGTGGTACTCACCCGCGAACCGGGCGGCACCCAGATCGGCCAGACGCTGCGCCAGGTCGTGCTCGACCCGGCCAGCGGTGACGTCTCGCCGCGCGCCGAAGCCCTGATCTACGCCGCGGACAAAGCCCAACACGTCTACGAACTGGTCCTCCCCGCGCTGCACCGGGGCGCGGTCGTGATCAGCGACCGGTACGTCGACTCGATGCTGGCGTACCAGGGTGCGGGCCGCGTGCTGTCCCCGGAACGCGTCGAACAGGTGGCCAGATGGGCCACCCAGGACCTGCTGCCCGACCTCACCGTCCTGCTGGACCTTGATCCCGATCACGGCCTGGCGACGATCGCCGAGAAGGACCGCCTCGAAGGCGCGGGGACCGAGCTGCACGTGCGGGCCCGGCAGTTCTTCCTCGACCTGGCCGACCGTGACCCGGAGCACTACCTGGTGCTGCACGCCCGCACGGGGATCGAGAGCATCGCCGCCAGCGTGCGCGATCGGGTGGCCTCGCTCATGTCAGCCCAGGCTGGCAAGCTGGCCCCGTGAACGTAACGCTCGGCGAGGGCCGTCCGGTGGTGGAGCCCGCAGCGACCACCGGCGTCTGGAGCGATCTGATCGGTCAGGAGCGTGTGGTCGGCACACTGCAGCGCGCCGTGCACGCGGCCGCCCAGGGCAACCGTCACGCCATGACCCACGCGTGGCTGTTCACCGGTCCGCCGGGCTCGGGTCGATCGAACGCCGCCCGCGCCTTCGCGGCGGCGCTGCAGTGCCACATCTGCGGCTGCGGCGAGTGCAACACCTGCCTGACCGCGCTCACCGGTGCGCATCCCGACGTCACCCTCGTGCGCACCGAGCAGTTGAGCATCGGCGTGGACGAGGTGCGCGATCTCGTGCGTCGCGCCGCGATGGCACCTACCCTCGGGCGCTACCAGGTGCTGGTCGTCGAGGACGCCGACCGCATCACAGAACGGGGCGCGGACGCGCTGCTAAAGAGCATCGAGGAGCCTGCGCCGCGCACGGTCTGGCTGTTGTGCGCGCCGACCGCGAACGACGTGGTGGCCACCGTCCGTTCGCGCTGCCGCCTCGTGGAGCTGAGTACGCCGAGCGCGGCGGCGATCGCCGAACTGCTGCATCGCCGGGACGGGGTGGAGCCCGATCTGGCCCGTTTCGCCGCCCGGGCGGCCCAGGGACACATCGGCCGGGCCCGGGCGCTGGCCCGCAGTGAGAGCGTCCGCGAGCGACGCTCCGTTGTGCTGCACCTGCCCAGCCGACTCACCTCGCTGGGCGCGTGCTTGGCTGCAGCCGCGGCCATGGTCGAGGCCGCCAGCGAGGAGGCGTCCGCGGTCACCGCAGATCTGGACGCGCGGGAGAAGGCGGCGCTCAGTGAAGCGCTGGGGTTCAGCACGCGCGGAGCGCGTCCGCGGAACGCCCAGGCCGCGCTGCGTGATCTTGAGGATCAGCAGAAGGCGCGGGCCAAGCGACTGCAGCGCGATGCCCTCGACCGAGTGCTCACCGAACTCACCGCGTTCTACCGGGACGTCCTGTCCGTGCAGACAGACGCGGGTGTCGACCTGATCAACGCCGAACTGGCCGGCCTGATCGGCGAAGCCGCCCGGCGCAGGCCGGCCGAAACGACAGTCGGAAAGCTGGACGCGATCCTGGCCTGCCGCACCGCACTGGAGACCAACGTGACCCCGCTACTGGCGATGGAGTCGCTGATGCTGTCGCTGGCCGACTGGCGCTGACCGCGGCCCGGGCCGTGTCGCTCAGCGGCGAACGGCGGTGCGGATGCAAGCATGGACGCGGAAGAGTGCTTGGAGGAAAGGACTTCCCCGTGACCGAGCCACGCGAACCAGAGCCCGTCGTCGATGCGGACGAGGCCGTCGCGCCCGAAGTTGCGCCCGGCGCGGATGCCCCGGTGGAGGTGCCCGAGGTGAGTCCCTGGCACCCGGTGCAGCCCGCCGAGACATCGGACGCGGCCGAGTTCGAGCCTGCTCAACCCGGGGTGGCCGAACCGCTGGGCGAGCCCGAGACGGTGGTCGCCGCCGCACCCGAGCCGATCACCGAGCCCGTTGCCGAGACCGAGCTGGAGGCCCAGGTCGCATCCGCGCCAGAGCCGGTTTCCTCTCCCACCCCGATCGAGGAACCCGAAGTCGTGGAGCCAACCATGGTGGCCGTCGAACCCGAGCCCACCCTCGTGCCGCCCCCGGCTGAACCTGAACCGGCAGCCGAGCCGGTGATCGAAGCCGGCCCGGTGATCGTCGAGGCGGAGCGCGAGACTGCTGAGACGGTCGCCATCAGTCCGCTGGCAGCCCCAATCGTTGAGCCCACGATCGTCATTCCGGAGGAACCCGTGTCCCAGGTAGCTGCGCCGACCGAATCGATCTTCCGGCCCGCCAGCCCGTCCCAGGAACAGACCACGATCGAGCAGCTCTCCGACGAAGAGGCCAAGTTGGCCGCTGAGCGGGCCGCCCGCCGCGATGCCCGCGTCGCCGCGCTGGCTGCGACCGCGCCGGTCGCGTTCGCAGCCCCGGCCCCGGTCGTGGTGCACAAGCGCACGAACGACAAGTTCTGGGGATCGCTCGGCCTGTTCCTGCTGCGGTTGGTCGTTGCCGGGATCTTCGCCATCCGCGGGATGAACATTCTCACCGACATTCCCGCCGCCCAGGAGTTGTTCGCAAAGACGATCATCCCCGAGCCGCAGATCATGGCGATCGTCACCGGCGTGGCGTCCCTGCTGATCGCCCTCTCACTGGTGCTCGGCCTGCTCACCCGACTTGCCGGTCTGGGCATCGCCCTGATCGCCGGCGGTGTGCTTGCCTTCGTGCTGTGGGGTCCGTGGAGTCCGTTCGTCGCCGGCCAGCCCGGCTTCCTCGGCGAGTTGGAGTTGCTGCTGGCCGCAGTCGGCCTGCTCTTCCTGCTGGTCGGTGCCGGCGGCTGGAGCCTCGACCGCAGCTTCCGCGCCGGACGCGAGCGCGACAAGGCGGAACGCGCGGCCGCCGCCAACTGACCCACTTCGGCTGGGCTACTGATCGGCTTCGGCCGGCTACTGATCGCCTTCGGCTGGGCTACTGATCGGCTTCGGCCGGCTACTGATCGACTTCGGCTGG
>DAORUI010000047.1:3422-6070 GCA_035433085.1 Propionicimonas sp.
GGCTACTGATCGGCTTCGGCCGGCTACTGATCGACTTCGGCTGGTCGAGCCTGTCGAGACCCCAGTGCGCGGGCGCTCGAGGGCTTAGCCTTGCGGCATGGCGCAGGTAATCGCAGTCGCCTTCGAGCCGATGGGTCGGCTCTACTACTTCGATCCGGGTGAGTTCAGGGTCGGCTTCGGCCAGACAGTGCTGGTACCCACCGTCGACGGCACTGAGGTGGCCACCTGCGTCTGGGGTCCCGCGGAGGTCGGGTGGCAAGCCGACTTCCCGTCCCTGATCGGCCTGGCGGAGCCGTCCGATCTGCAGCGCGATGCCGAGAACCGCGTGCGTCGCGCTGAGATCGTCGCGGTCTCTCGTCGGCTCATCGCCCAGCACGAGCTGGGCATGCGGGTGGTCGGCGTCGACTTCGTCGATCAGAGCGAGGACTTCGACCAGCAGGCGGTGATCTACTTCGAGGCTCCCGGACGGGTCGACTTCCGCGCCTTGATCACCGATCTGGCCCGCGCGCTGAAGGCCCGCATCGATCTGCGCCAGATCGGCGCCCGGGAGGCGGCAGCGATCATCGGCGGCGTCGGTGGGTGTGGCCGCGAGTACTGCTGCGCCACGATCGCTCTTCCCCAGACCGCGATCTCGCTGAAGCTCGCCCGCGCCCAGGACCTGCCGAACAGCCCTTCCCAACTGCTTGGGGCGTGCGGACGCCTGATGTGCTGCCTCGCCTACGAGCACAAGCTGTACACCGACTTCCGTGCCTGCGCCCCGGGTGTGGGTACTGAAGTGACCACTCCAGAGGGACCCGGACGCGTGGTGGGTCACGTGGTGCCTCTGGACGCGGTGCTCGTCCGGGTCGGGCACGAGTCGGTCAGTTGCCCGCTAGCCGCACTCCGCAGCGCGGCACCGACCTCGTGAAGAGGGTCGGTTCGGCGGCTTTGGCTACCCTGAACGAGTGCCGCCCGCCTTCCGCCCAAGAGTTGCCCTCCTTGCTGCTGTCCTGCTGCTGGCCGGGTGCGTACCGTCGCCGACGCCCATGCCGTCCCCGTCCGAAACGACTGCGCTGCCGGACAACGCGATCCGCATCTCCGCGGTGCCCGGTCCAGCGGTCGACCGTCCGACCTTCGACGCAACGACCCCGAAAGTGGACGGGATGGTCGCCGGTCTCGCTGGGGACGGGTTGTCGGGCTACCTGACCCAGCAGATCGAGTGGAACCCCTGTGACGAGAGCGAGTGCGCGCAGATCCTCGCCCCGCTCGACTACGCGACCCCGGCCGAGGCTGCCGTGACGCTGTCCCTGAAGCGCAAGCCGGCCACCAAGGGCCCGCGACTGGGCACGCTGTTCATCAATCCGGGCGGACCGGGCGCGTCCGGGGTCGACTTGGTGGACGGCTTCGCGAGCGAAGGCCTGGAGCAGTACGACATCCTCGGCTGGGATCCGCGCGGAACCGGCGGCTCGACCGCGGTGCAGTGCTTCGACGACGAACAGGCGGACGCCTTCAACAGCCTGGACGGATCGCCCGACGATGAGGCCGAAAGGGCGGCGCTGCTGGAGGCGGTCTTCGAGTTCGGCAAGGAGTGCTGGCAGAACAGCGGCTCGCTGCTGGAGCACATCACCACGATCGAGACGGTCCGCGACCTGGACCTGATGCGCCAGCTGGTCGGCGACGCGAAGCTGAGCTTCCTCGGCTACTCCTACGGCACCGCGATCGGCGCCACCTACGCCGAGCTGTTCGGGCACAACACCGGACGCCTGGTGCTGGATGCGGCCGTGAACATCACGGACAACGACGACGTGATCCAGGCGATGGGCTTCGACCTTGCGCTGGGGAACTTCGCGTCCTGGTGCGCCGAGGACGCCTGTGCGCTCGGTTCCTCCAAGGATGAGGTTCTCGACGGCATCACCGACCTGCTGGACGACTTGGACTCCGCGCCGCTCAAGGTGGGGGAGCGAAAGCTCACCCAAACCATGGCGGCCACCGGCATCGCCGCCATGCTGTACGGCGGCAAGAGCGCGTGGTCGACCCTGGCTGCGTCGATCCAGGCCGCGAAGAAGGGACGCGGGGAGGCGCTGCTCTGGGGCGCGGACTACCTGAATTCCCGTGGCGAGGACGGCAGCTATGACCCGATGTTTTTCGCGTTCCCTGCGATCAGTTGCGCCGATGACTCGACCGAGCAGGGTGTGCTCGACGCCGACCGGCTCTGGGCCGAGGACCAGAAAAAGGCTCCGATCTTCGGCAAGTACTTCGGCCCGCAGTACATCTGCGCGCTCTGGCCGGTGCGCCCGGCCCGGCAACTCGACCTTCGCGGAGCCAGCGCCCAACCGCTGCTCGTGATCGGTGGCACCGGCGACAACGCCACCCCGTATCAGCAGGCCGTCGACATGGCCGGACAACTCGAGTCGGCCGTGCTGGTCACCTACCAGGGCGAGGGCCACGGCACCTTCGGCGGCAAGTCCGAGTGCGTGGACCGGATCGTGGTGGCCTATCTGGTGAAGGGCACAATGCCCGCCGACGGGGTCCGCTGCAGTTGATCACTCAACGCTCCCTGAGCCCTGATCGATCGGCTGGTCGAGCCTGTCGAGACCGCGCTTCCTCAGCGAATCAAGGCCGAGGAGGGCTCGCGAGGGTCGAGGCGCTCCGATGTAACGCTCCCTGAG
>DAORUI010000047.1:6170-18393 GCA_035433085.1 Propionicimonas sp.
AGCCCTCGTCCCCGCAAACTGGTCAGTTGCGTCCCGCGACGGTGCCAAACTGTCCACTTTGTGGAGGAGTGAGTCGCGTCAGCGCCCAGCCCGGTCAGACGCCAGGCACTGGCAGGGTCTCCCGAGGGCGCTCCAGATGTGGTGGGGTATGCGTTGTGCTGACCAACCGAACGTCCTCCCAATGACCAGCCCAGAAGGCCTTGAGCATGTCTCCGCGTTCGCGCCGTTCCGCGTCCGCGCCTTCAAGTGGCTCTGGGTGGGCATTGTGCTCAGCAGTGTCGGAGCGTGGGCGCAGATGGTCGGCGCGCAATGGCTGTTCATCAACGACCCCAACGCGGCGACGATCATCTCCCTGGTGCAGACCGCGACCGTGCTGCCCATGGTGCTGTTCGGCTTGGTCGCCGGGGTGCTCGCGGACGCGTTCGACCGGCGTCGGCTCTTGCTGTTCGTGCAGATCTACTTCCTTCTTGTCGCGCTGGCACTGGCCGTGCTCACCTGGCTCGACCGGATGCCGCCGCTGCTGCTGCTCGCCTTCACCTTCCTGATCGGGATCGGCAGCGCGCTGCAGGTGCCCACCTGGCAGCCCTTGATCACCGAACTGGTGCCCCGCTCCCAGATCGCGCAGGCCACCCGCCTTGACATGGTGAGCGTCAATGTCGCGCGCGCCGTCGGCCCGGCCATCGCCGGCCTGGTGATCGCCGCCTGGGGAGTCCCGCCGGTCTTCCTGCTCACCGCCACCTGCACCCTCTTCCTGATCGGGGCGCTGCTGGCCTGGCGGCGTCCGGCCGAGGCCCCGCGCGCGCGAGAACGGTTCCTTCCGGCGCTTCGCGCGGGCGGGCGCTACGTGCGCCACGAGCCCGTCGTGCGGCTGATCCTGGTGCGGCTCGCGGTGTTCGTCGCCCCGGCCACGGCCATGTGGACGCTGCTGCCACTGATCGCCAACCGCCAGCTGGGTCTCGGAGCGAGTGGCTACGGACTCCTCTTCGCGGCTCTGGGCGTCGGTGCGGTGATCGCAGCTTTCTCGCTGGGACGGATCACCCGGCACCTGTCCGGCAACCAGGTGCTGAGCTGGAGCGCGGTGCTCTACGGCTTCGCCTTCGCCCTGACCATGGTGGTGCCCGGACTGCTGACCGCAGTCCCGCTGCTCCTCGTTCTCGGCTTCGGCTGGACGGCGACCGCGTCCACGCTGAATGCGGAACTGCAGCTCTACCTGCCCGGCTGGGTTCGGGCTCGCGCACTGGCGGTGTACCTGATGGTCTTCACGGGTGCGCAGGCTGTGGCCGCGCCGATCTGGGGGCTCATCGCCCAGCACTCAGGCCTCGGCACGGCTGTCTGGGTGGCGTCCGGACTCGTCGTCGTGGGCGGCTTGGTCGGCTTCGCCTGGCACTTCCCGGAGAGTGAGGGGCTCGATCGGTCTCCGCTGGTCTACTGGGGCGACGCCCAGGTGCTCTACTCGCCGGAGCCGGACGCCGGGCCGGTTCAGGTGATGGTCGAGTACGTCGTGCCTGCCGGTCAGGTGGATCCCTGGCTCATCGCCATGGAGGACATGCGCAGGTCACGGTTGCGCAGCGGTGCGATGCGCTGGGAGCTGTACCGAGTGGGGGAGCGGGCCGACACCTATCTGGAGATCTTCGCCGTGCCGTCGTGGCAGGAGCATCTGCACCAGCACGAACAGCGACTGACGGTGCAGGATCAGGAGATCGAACAACGCGCACTCGGGTTCTCTATCCGGCCCCCGGTGGCCGTCCACCTGCTGCCACCGCCCGAGCCGGACGCGTCCTGAAGCCGGGCCTTTGAGCTGCGATCTCGCCGCATGATACCCTTGGGGGTATTGAAGAAAGGGTGCTATGGCGACGCAGGAACTGACCTCGGCAACGTTCGAGCAGACGGTGGCGGACAACGACATCGTGCTGGTCGACTTCTGGGCGGCGTGGTGCGGCCCCTGTCGGATGTTCGCCCCGGTGTACGAGGCGGCCTCTGTTGAGCACCCCGATCTGGTGTTCGGCAAGGTCGACACCGAAGCCGAGCGCGACCTGGCCGCTGCCGCGAGGATCATGTCGATCCCCACACTGATGGTGTTTCGGGAGGGAATCCTCGTCTACGCCCAGCCCGGCGCGATGCCCGCCCCAGCGCTCACCGAACTCATCGCGGCCGTCCGTGCAGCCGATATGGACGCGGTTCGCGCGGAGCTTGATGAGCAGAACTCGGCAGAGGCCGTGGCGCAGTGACGCGTTGATCACTTGTACAATGGACCGGTATTAATCCGGTGAAAGGTAATGGCGGGATGCAGATCGAGAACGAAAGCCTTGCGGGCGTGCTCAAGCGATTGAAGCGCGCACAAGGGCAAATCGGCGGCATCATTCGCATGATCGAGGACGGCCGGGACTGCAAGGACATCGTGACCCAGTTGGCGGCGGTATCCAAGGCGCTCGACCGTGCCGGTTTCGCCGTGATCGCCGCCGGTCTGAAGCAATGCCTGACCGAGGATCCGGAAGGTACCGGCGTGGACACGTCCTCCCTGGAGAAGCTCTTCCTCTCTCTGGCCTGAACTCCTGAACGGGCAGGGCTGGACGGTCAGCAATTCTCGACAAACGCCCCAGAACGCGCTATTCGCTATCTTCAGCGCGCAATTTTGGCCTACGCCCAATTTGCGACGGCTCTCAGTGGTGGCCCTTGATCACCATGCGCATGATTCGAAGGTCGAAAGCGACGAATCTCAGGAATTGCCCGAAGATATTCTGTCTGGCCTTCAGCGTCCGGGCAGTGGGCAGTGGTGCCTTCGACAGGTCGGCGATCGGGTCGGCGGTGGCCTGGGTCGGTTCGGTCATGATCACTCCGGAATCAGTTGCCAGCCCGGCAGGGCCTTGGCCTTGTAGATGAACAGGTGGTGGAGCATCAGCTTCACCCAGTGGCCGTGCAGGCCCAACTCGCCGCGGGTCTCCCGCTCGTCGCGTCCGGTGGCGAACCGCTGGTAGTCGGGGACGACGGGCATCATGGTCATGGCCGCGGCCGACCCCTTGGTGAGGCCGGTACCCGCCGACGCCACGCAGGCGGCTCCCATCCGTGCCATCGACGCGGTATGCGCGGGGGCGCCGGAGCCGCGCTTGATCCGGTCGGCGATGGTCATGGCCACGGTCTTGCCCATCACCCCTGACGGCATTCCAGTGCGGGGCGGAGACGGCGCGATTGCGGTGCCCTTGGGCGTCTTCAGCGGCTTGGAGATCTGGTGCGGTGGTGCGAACGCGATGCCGACCGCCCAGAGGTTGTCGTAGCCGGGAGCCGCATAGGTGGTTGGCCAGTCCTCCGCGCGCCATTCCGCGTACGGCTTCGCGGTGTAGTCAGCGTCCACCTTCATGAACCCACTCGGGGCGAAGATCTCGGCGGTGATGTCGGTGCCGTCAGGAGCGTAGGCCTTCAGTGGGACGCCGCCGAACGGCGGGATGAGCATCGCGAAGTCGAAGCCCAGGGTGTGGGTGTTGCCGTCCAGTGTCTCGTAGTGGATCAGGCCCGCCTCCACCTTGTTCACGTGCGCGCCCAGGATGGCTTCGACCCCGCGCTCGCGGAACAGCGACCCCGTCCACAGTTCGCTCGTGGTCTGGAAGCCCTGCTGGTCGAAGACCATGCCGTCCACCCCGAAGTCGCCCAACGCGGCTTCATTCGTGAGGTAGACCACCTTCGCCAGGTGCCGGACGCCGGCTTCGCGCAGCTCGTGATCGACGTTGAAGACATACTCGAAGGCGGCACCTTCGCAGGTGCACGTGCCGTGGCCCATGCCGACGACGAGAGTCTGCGGCTTGCCGGTCTTCAGCACGGCGATCACCTCGCGGAGCTTCTCGGAAGCCTCTACCGCGTGGTCCGCGGTGCAGACCGAGACGGTGTGCCCATCCGGCCCCATGCCCTCGGTGGCCTCGAACCGCAGCTTCGGTCCGGTTGCGTTGATGAGGTAGTCGTAGCGCAGGCGTTCGCCGGTGCCAGCGGCGTCGGGCGAGGTGTACTCGATGTCGACCGCGCCGAGACTGTCGGTGCCGTCGCCGCGGGGATGGATCGCGACCGCCTTCGCCTGCTTGAACCCGATGCCCTTGCGGCGGTAGACCGGGGCGAGGGGGAAGACCACGTCCTGCTTGGCCATCTCGCCGACGCCGACCCAGATGTTGGACGGGATCCAGTTCCAGTTCGAGTTCGGTGAGACCACCGTGATGGTGTGCCCCCGGCCGAGCATCCGCCGAAGGTGCAGGGCTGCGGTGTGTCCCGAGACTCCCGCTCCAAGGATGACTACTTCTGCCATGCGTCCCCCTAATCGATGCCCGCCTCGCAGGGCGTCTCAATGGTACCCCAGGGGGTATGACTTTCGTGCACTTTCGGTGGATTGAGGGACCGCGATGCTGGTCGCCTGGGAGTTCGGCAGGGTGACCCCCGCTCGATGCGGCATGCTTGGGACGACGACTTGAGGAGGCGGCGATGCGGCGATTCCTGGCGCTGGTATTGGCGATCGTGATGGCACCGTTGGCGGCGTGCGCGTCCGCCCCGGCGCCGAGTGCGGCGTCCATGCTGGTCGAGAGCCCTTGGGTTCGCACGACGACGGGCGCGAAGGACAAGTCCATGACCGCGGCGTTCCTAACCATCGTCAACCCGGGGACGGCGGACGTCCGTCTCACCTCCGCCGAGTGCGCGGATGCCGGCATGGTGCAGATCCACGAAATGGTGACCGTGGAAGGAAAGATGGTGATGCAGGAGGCCAAGGACGGGGCGGTGGTCCCGGCGGGCAGCCATTTGCACCTGGTCCCCGGCGGCTATCACATCATGCTCATGAACCTCACCAAGGAGTTCGCGGTCGGCGACCAGATCGCGCTCACGCTGCACTTCTCGGACGGTGGTTCGCTGCCGGTGACCGCGCCGGTGAAGGACTTCGTCGAGGAGGAGGACCATTACCACAGCCCCACCCCGACCCCGTCGTCGTGATGACTGAAGAACCGCAGCCCGGCCAGGCGTCCACCCCCGAACCCGAACCGCCAGCGACCGGCCTGAACCGTCGGCACCTGTTCGGCTACGCGGGTGCGGCCGGTGTCGGCGCCCTGGCCGGGTTCGGTGCCGGCCGGGTGTCCGCACCGGTGGCCCCGTCAGGCTCAACCTCGGGCGAGGTGACCCGGCAGACCCACTCGCCCCACGGCGTCCACCAGGCCGGCATCGTCACTCGCACCCCGGCGGTCACCCGGTTGTTGGCGTTCAACCTGCTCGGGGCCGACGTCGAAGCGCTGAAGAAGCTGCTCCAGTTGTGGAGCGGCGACATTCCGGCGCTGATGGCAGGCAAGCCGATTCCCGGCGACCCGACCCCCGAACTCGCCCAGGCCGGCGTTTCGCTGTCGATCACCGTTGGTCTGGGACCGAAGGTGTTCAGCCTTCCAGGGCTCACTCGCAAGCGTCCGGACGGGTTCGTCGAGATCCCGGCCATGCGCCACGACCAGTTGCAGGGACGCTGGAGCGGCGGCGACCTGCTCGCGATCGTCGCGGCCGACGACGCGACCACGGTCGACTACGCGGCACGCCGGCTCACCAGGGACGCAGGTACCTTCGCCGAGCTCGCCTGGGTGCAGGACGGTTCCTGGCGGGGTGTGGACGCGAGCGGCGCGCCGGTAACCGGGCGCAACCTGTTCGGCCAGGTGGACGGGTCGGGCAACCCGTCCGGCGAAGTGCTGGACGCCACGGTCTGGGCCGCAGACCCGCTGCCCTGGTTCGTCGGCGGCACCACCTTCGTGGTGCGCCGCATCGAGATGGACCTCGACTTCTGGGACCGGACCACCCGCGATCGCCAGGAGAAAGTGATCGGCCGCCGGCTCGACAACGGCGCGCCCCTCACCGGCCACCAGGAGACCGACGCGCTCGACCTCGCCGCGACAGACGCGGACGGCCGTCCGCTCATCCCGACGGACGCGCATGCCCGACGATCACACCCGGACGAGAATGCCAGCCGGCGCATCCTGCGCAGAGGGATCAACTACACCCACACCGAGATGGTGGACGATCGGCCTGTGGCCACCGCCGGGCTGATCTTCCAGTCCTTCCAGGCCAACATCGCTCAGCAGTTCGTCCCGATCCAGAACCGCCTGGATGAGAACGACGCTCTCAACGACTGGACCCACGCGATCGGCTCAGCCGTGTTCGCCCTGCCCGGAGGTTTCGCCGAGGGCGACTGGATAGCCCGCGCCCTCTTCGAGTGAGGCTCAGCCGGTCGTGGCCGTGAACAGCCGGGCCTCCACCAGCGCCGACCAGCCGCCGTAGAACTCCAGGCCGACCAGCGTCGCAGGTGGGTAGTTGTACCGAATGAGCGAAAGGGCCTCGGGGTTGGAGTGAGCCCGATCGGCGAGGTTCGCGGCCAGCCCGGGGATTCCGGGGGCATGGCCGACGACCAGCACCGTCCGTACCCGGTCCTCGACTCCCATCAACTCGGCCATCAGTTGGCGTGAGCCGGCGTTGTACAGCCGGTCGAGGTGTCTGATCGGCACCGGCAGCTTCAGTAACTCGGCGGTCTGACGGGCGCGAGTGGCGGACGAGCACAGCACCAACTCGACTCGCTGCTTCGCCAGCAGTTCGCCGACCGCACGCGCCTGCGTCCGCCCCTTCGGAGAGAGCTCGCGGGTGACGTCGCGCCAATCGGTGCCTGTGCTCAACGCGTCCGCATGGCGCAGGAGGTACAGCCGATGCGCTTTCGGCTCGCCGCGAGTGGTCATTCAGCTACCGCGGGAGTCACTCCCGGGTGAACTCGTTCTCGTAGGAGGTACCGCGGGCGCGCTCCCAGCTGGCATGGATCTCCATCTCGGCCTCCGCGTGGCCCACCCACACCGCACCCTCGACCGACTTGCCGGGCTCGAGGTCCTTGTAGACGCTGAAGAAGTGCTCGATCTCCAGCAGGGACAGGTTGTGCAGGTCGGTCAGTTCCTTGACGTTGCCCTGACGCTGGTCGGCGACGGGGATGCAGAGCACCTTGTCATCGCCACCCATCTCGTCGGTCATCCGGAACATGCCGATCGCCCGGCACTCGATCAGTGCGCCGGGGAACGTGGGCTCGGGCACGAGCACCATGGCGTCCAGCGGATCGCCGTCCTGGCCGAGGGTGCCCTCGATGAAACCGTAGTCGTTCGGGTACTGGGTGGACGTGAACAACGTCCGGTCCAGGCGGATGCGACCGGTGTGATGGTCCATCTCGTACTTGTTCTTGGTGCCCTTGGGGATCTCCACCGTGACATCGAAATGTAGGCTCGGCTGGATCTTGGGGCGGGCGAAGGACGGTCGGTCCACGGTCATCAAAGCCTCTCTGTCATGATTGGTACTCGATGAACAAGGTGAGCCTATCGTTTGCCGCTGCCCGATCAACACGGCAGCGGTCGTCCTCCAGGCCCAATCGGACGCAGCGAATTGCGTCCGCCTGCCTGGCTGCGGTACTGCTCGCCGGCTGTTCCACCCCAGCGTTCAACCCGAACCAGGAAGCTCCGGCACCGACGGACGGGGCCACGCCCTCGGCGGCTGGGCCGACCACCCCGGTCGCGCCCCAACCCACCCTGGTGCCTGATCCGCAGAAGCTGGCCGCGAAGCTGAAGACGGTGTCCCGCGCAGGAATCGGCGCCGGCGGGGTCACGGTGCTCGCGGACGACGGCGCGGTGCTGGCCAGCCGAAGCCCGGACAAGGCCGTTGCGCCGGCCTCGACCATGAAGGTGCTCACGACGCTCGCCGCGGTCGACCTGCTCGGCCCCGACCACCGGTTCACGACCCGCGTGGTTGGCGCGGGTTCGGGCCGGATCGTGCTGGTCGGCGGCGGTGATCCGCTGCTGACGGTCAAGCCGTCGACCTCGGTGAACAAGCCGGCTTCGCTGACCGCGCTGGCGCAGGCGACCGCAGCCACGCTCACCGCGTCCGGAGTGACTCAGGTGAGCCTCGCCTACGACGCCTCACTGTTCACCGGGGCCGCCTACAGCCCGCGCTGGAAAGCCATCTGGAGCAGCTACACCGCCCGGGTGAGCGCGCTGGTCGTCGGTTCGGGAATGGCCAACAAGTGGCAGGCGAGCACGAAGCCGGCCCTGACCGCAGCTAAGGCGTTCGCTGCGCAGTTGAAAGCAGCCGGCATCAAGGTGAAGCTGACCGGTGCGGCGAAAGCGCCCGCGGACGCGTCCGAGCTTGCCAGCGTGCAGTCGGCGCCCTTGAGCACCATCGTCGGACGCACGCTTCGGGTCAGTGACAACCTGGCGGCGGAGGTGCTCGCCAGGCACATCGCGATCGCGTCCGGCCAGCCCGCGACGTTCGACGGGGGCGCCCAGGCCACCCAGAAGTGGCTCGCCGACCATGGGCTGTGGGCCGACGGCATGCGGCTTCTCGACGGCAGCGGGCTCGCCCGCGACGCCCGGGTTACGCCCACCGTGCTGGCCCGCGCGATCCAGCTCTCGCTGAACACCGAACGGCTCTACTCGATCACCCAGGGACTGCCGGTGGCCGGCAAGAACGGCACGCTCAAGGACCGCTTCGACGACAAGTCCGAGAAGGTCGCGCGGGGCAACGTCCGGGCCAAGACCGGGACGCTGCGCGGCGTCGCAGCACTGGCCGGCTACCTGACCACTGCGGACGGGGCCAGGCTTGCCTTCGCGCTGATGGCGACCAACACCGCCGGGCAGACCACGGCCTACAACTGGCTCGACCGGTCAGCGGCTGCCATGGTGCGCTGCGGCTGCACCTAGTCTGAACGCCATGGAGCACATTCCCGAGGTCGACTGGGCACTGGCCGCCCGCACCGGACGCACCCTGGTGCACCCGGGACCCGAACTCACCCGCCCCGAGATCGCCGCGGTGGTCGCCGAACTGCGGCAGGCGGCGGCCATGGCCACCGACCACGTGGCCGAGGTGACCCAACTGGAGCGCCCCGCGCCGGCGGAGGTCCTGGTGGTCGACCGGGCGAGCTGGCTGGCGGCGGTCGCGCAGTCGGCCGAAGCGATGCTGGCCGGGGTCGGCGCGGTCACCGGTGAACCGCTTTCGCTGGCCGCACAGGTGGGGGCCAAGGCACTTGGCGTGCAGGCGGGCGGGGTGTTCGCGCTGATCGCCAACCGGATCCTCGGCCAGTTCGATCCGTTCGTGACCCCGTCCCGGTTACTGCTGGTCGCCCCCAACATCGTCGCGGTGGAGCGTCGTCTGGGCGCGACGCCCAGTGATTTCCGGCTGTGGGTGTGCCTGCACGAGGAGACCCACCGCTTCCAGTTCGGGCACGCCCCCTGGCTGAAGTCGCACCTGCTCGGGCTGCTCGGCGAACTCGTCGACGGCGACGAACTGCGTTTCGGGTGGCCGGAACACGGCGACGGTGTGCGCAGCCTGATCGGCAGCCCCGAGCAGAAGCAGGCCTTTGAACAGGTGAGCGCGCTGATGTCGCTGATGGAGGGCCACGCTGACGTGATGATGGACCGCGTCGGCGCGTCCGTCGTACCCACCTACGAGTCGATCCGCAAGTCCTTCGAGGCCCGGCGTGATGAGCAGGGCTGGGCGGCGTGGCTGCGCAAACTGCTCGGCCTGGACATGAAGCGCGCCCAGTACCGGGACGGTGCCAAGTTCTGCCGCGAGGTGATCGAAGCTGCGGACGTGGCCACGCTCAACCGGGCCTTCGAAGCACCCGGGCTGCTGCCTTCGATGGACGAGATCCACGATCCGCAGCGGTGGCTGCATCGTCTCTGATGGCTCGAAGGGCGCTGGGCCCAGCGACCCAGCAGGTGGTCGCAGCGGTCGATCTCGTGGTTGCCGGGCCGGTTCTGGTGGCCTGTTCAGGCGGGCCCGACTCGCTCGCCCTGGCTGCAGCCGCAGCGATCGTCGGCAGGCGTCGCGACCTGCCGGTACGTGCGGTTACCGTCGACCACGGGCTGCAGGACGGTTCTGCGGACGTCGCCGCGAGGGTGGCCGCGCAACTCGAAGTGCTCGGGGTGCCCACCATGATCGTCCCGGTGGTTGTTGACGCCGCCGGGCTCGGCCCGGAAGCCGCGGCCCGCGAGGCCCGCTACGCGGCACTTGATGCTACGGCCGTCGGTGCGGAGGTCGTCCTGCTCGGCCACACCCTCGATGACCAGGCCGAGACCGTCCTGCTCGGTCTGGCCCGCGGCTCTGGCACCCGATCGCTGGCAGGTATGCCCCCGCGCCGCGGCCGATTCGTCCGGCCGCTCCTGGGCGTCCGGGCCGAGACCACCCGGCAGGCCTGCGCGGAGCTTGGCCTCGAGCCTTGGACAGATCCGCACAACACCGACGAGCGCTTCGCCCGCGTCCGCGCGCGCGGAGCGGTGATGGCCGCGCTGGAGGCCGAACTCGGCCCTGGAATCGCCGAGGCGTTGGCCCGCACGGCCGACCTGGCAAGGGCGGACGCCGACCTGCTCGACGAGTTGGCTGCTCGCGAACTCACCTCCAACCCCGGGCCTGATCTCGACTGCCGCTGGCTGGAGTCGCTCCCGCCCGCACTGCTGACCCGCGTCCTGCTGGGCTGGCTGCGAGCAGCCGGGGCGGCCGACCTGACCTCGGCGCACCTGGTGTCCGTGGCCTCTCTGGTGCACGCCTGGCGGGGCCAGAGGTGGGTGGAAGTGCCCGGTCTGCGGGTGCTGCGTGCGGGGGGCCGGCTGGTCGTCCGCGATCCGTTGGGTGGGGCCGATGGCGCTGCCGTGAGGTAGGTTTTCCCTGTGGATGCAGCTGACATCGGTGGCGATCTCAACGAGATCTTGTACTCCAAATCCGACATCGAGAACCGGCTGGCCGAACTGGCCGCCGAGATCGATCGCGACTACGCCGGGCTGAACCCGCTGCTGGTCGGCGTGCTCAACGGCGCGGTGATGGTGATGGCCGACCTGTCCCGCGCGCTGCACATCGATTGCGCGATGGACTGGATGGCGGTCTCGTCCTACGGCATGGGTACGCAGTCGTCCGGCGTGGTGCGCATCCTGAAAGACCTTTCCACCGATCTGGTCGGGCGCCACGTGCTGGTGGTCGAGGACATCATCGACACCGGCCTCACTTTGACCTACCTGATGCAGAACCTCGCGTCCCGTGGCCCGGCCAGCCTGGAGATCATGGCGATGTTCCGCAAGCCGGACGCCATGAAGATCGAGGTGGACGTGAAGTACGTCGGCTTCGACCTGCCCAACCAGTTCGTCGTGGGCTACGGCCTCGACTTCGCCGGTCGGTACCGCAACCTCAACGACGTCGGCATCCTGGCCCCGCACGTCTACAGCTGAGCCCTGACCTCGGCGGGCGGCAGAGCGCCGCAGTTGCCCGCTTCGGTATCGTCCTAGTTGCGCAACGCAAAGGCTACGAAGGCAGGCAATGAAACCAAACCGGTTCTTCCGATCACCCATTCTCTGGATCGTGCTCGGCTTCCTGGCCATCGCGCTCATCTTCGAGGCTGTCGGGAACGTCGGCGGCTACACCGAGAAGCCCACCTCAGAGGTGGTCGCGCTGATCAACGGCAACGACCCGCTCGCCGAGGTGGTGCTCACCGACGGCGAGCAGACCATCAAGGTCACCACCAAGGAGACGCCGGCCCGCAAGTACCGCACGTCCTGGGTGGGTACGCAGAGCCAGGACATCATCGAGCGCCTGAACGCCCGGGTCGCCGCCGGCACCCTGGATACCTGGGAGGGCGAGAACCCCCAGCCCAGCTTCTGGAACACCTTCCTGTTCACCGTGCTGCCGTTCCTGGTGATCGGGTTCCTGTTCTTCTTCATGTTCAACAACATCCAAGGCGGCGGCAACCGCGTCCTCGGGTTCGGCAAGTCGAAGGCCAAGCTGGCCAGCAAGGACACTCCGAAGACCACCTTCTCAGACGTCGCCGGTTGTGAGGAGGCGATCGAGGAGCTGCAGGAGATTCGCGAGTTCCTCTCTGAGCCCGCCAAGTTCACCGCGGTCGGGGCGAAGATCCCCAAGGGCGTGCTGCTCTACGGCCCGCCCGGCACGGGCAAGACGCTGCTCGCCCGCGCGGTGGCCGGCGAGGCCGGGGTGCCGTTCTTCTCGATCTCGGGTTCCGACTTCGTCGAGATGTTCGTCGGCGTGGGCGCGTCCCGCGTCCGCGACCTCTTCGAGCAGGCCAAGGAGGCTGCTCCGGCGATCGTGTTCATCGACGAGATCGACGCCGTCGGACGCCACCGCGGCGCCGGCATGGGCGGCGGTCACGACGAGCGCGAGCAGACCCTGAACCAGTTGCTGGTCGAGATGGACGGCTTCG
>DAORUI010000048.1:0-18176 GCA_035433085.1 Propionicimonas sp.
ACCAACGGTCCCCGAGGAGCAGGCGACGAGCCCCCACCAACGGTCCCCGAGGAGCCCGGCGAGGAACGAGCTCCCCCCAACGGTCCCTGAGGAGCCCGGCGAGGAACGAGCCGGGCGTCACGAAGGGCCGCCGTCTGAGTAACGTGACCGACCGCCCTTCGTGACGGCTCGCTCGCAAGCTCACGAGCCTCCTCAGGGAACGGTTGGCTTAAAGCTCCAGATGCGCGGCCAGTTCGGCGATCTCGACGGGACCAACGCCGCAGCAGCCACCGATCCACTCCGCACCCGCTTCGATCCAGGAATCGGCCAGTTCGGCGCGCCAGGCGTCCGACTGCCGCCACTGCTTGGCCTCGGCGTCCCAAAGGCCGCCGCCGTTCGGGTAGGCGATGCCAGGCAGACCGGTGACCGCCACCGAGATGGCCAGGGCCGCGGGCACGTCCGACGGCTCAGAGCAGTTGACGCCGGCGGCGACCAGCACCCCGCATCCGGCCAGCACGCCATAGGCCTCAGTGAGCGGCTGGCCGGCGGCCGTCCGATCACCGCGAATCGAGTAGCTGAACCAGGCCGGCAGACCGAACTCGTCCAGAAGTCGCGCCAGAACCGCGGCTTCGCGGACGTCCGGAACGGTCTCGACCGCGAACAGGTCAGGCCCAGCGGCAGCCAGCAACTCCATCCGGGGTGCGTGGAAGTCCCGCAGCGCGACCGCGTCCACCCCGTAGTTGCCCCGATACTCCGAGCCGTCAGCCAGGTAGGCGCCGTACGGCCCGACCGATGCGGCCACGAGCCGGTCGCCGCCGAACTCGTCGCGAACGTCGCGCGCGATGCGAACACTGTCGCCGACCAGTGCCTCCGGCTTGCTGAAGCCAGCGGCCACATATCCCGGCACGCTGGCCTGGTAGCTGGCGGTCGTGGCCACGTGGGCACCGGCCGCGAAGTACGCCCGATGAGCGGACGCGATGCGCTCAGGCTCCTCAGCCAGCAGCCTCGCCGTCCAGAGCGCCGAACCGAGGTCGGCACCCTGCTGTTCAAGGACGGTGGACAGCCCACCGTCGAGGAGGATCAAGACGCCGAGGCGAAGAGCAGATCGACCACGTAGACAACCGTGTCGCCAGCCTCCACGGGCGGGTTCGTGCTGCCCTTCGGGAAGCCGTCCTCCGGCGGCAGTACCAGCAGCACGCGAGAGCCGACCGGCTTGCCGACCAGACCGGTCTGCCAACCCGGGATGGTGCTGGACAGTTCACCGCTGCTGGGCTCATCGAAGCCATCGTCGATCAGCTTGCCCGTCTTCCAGGAATAGCCGACGTAGCGGGCGATGATGGCGTCGTCCTTGGCGAGCTTGTTCTCGGTGCCCTCGATCAGGGTCTGGGCGACCATCTTCGTCGGCGCTGCGGTCGCCGGAATGGTGACCGTCGGCTTGCTGGCGCCAGCGCTCACGGTGGGCAGACCGGCCGGCGGAGTGATCGTCGTACCGGACGGCTCGGCCACCGAGACCGAGATGATGTCGACCACGAAGATCAGGGTGTCGCCGGCCTCGTAGCCCTCGGGGCCGCTGGACGGGCTGGCGTCGTAGGCGTCGGTGCCCGGCATGGCGATCAGCACGCGGCTACCGGACTGCTGGCCGGTCAGGCCGGTCTTGAAGCCCGCCACCACCTGGGCGAGCGAGAAGGTCACCCCGGTGCCGTCGGTGTAGGACTCCTCGAACATCTTGCCGGTGCGGCCATTAACACCGTAGTAGTGCACGGTGACATAACCGTCAGCCAGGGCCTTGGCGCCCGTGCCTGCCTCCAGTACCTGAACCCGGGTCTGGTCGATCGCGAAGGGCGCCTTCACCGTCACGGTGGGCTTGCTCAGGCGTTTGCCGGTCACCTTGATCGCGTCCAGCGAGCTGGACGGCTTCATCGTCGAGGTCGGGGTCGCGCTCGCCGACACCGACGGCGTGGCCGACTCGGACGGGGACGCCGTTGCCGACGGCGTCGCGCTCTGCGCCGGGGCGCTGCAGGCCGCCAACGCGAGCAAACTGGCAAGGACAGGAATCAGGCGAGTTCTGGACACGCCCGCAAGGGTACCGAACGTCGCTATGAGCGCCGACCGCGACGTGCGCGCACCCCCAACCGGTCCCTGAGGAGCCATCCGTGAGGAACGAGCGGACGGCGTCACGAAGGGCCGGCGCCTCAATACGAGTGGCGGACGCCCTTCGTGACGCGCTCGCTCGTACCTCACGAGCGCTCCTCAGGGACCGTTTGCGGCCGGAACTCATACCCCACGAGCGCTCCTCAGCGACCGTTTGCGGCCGGAACTCGTACCTCACGAGCGGGTCCTCAGGCACCGCTTGCGGCAGGAACTCGTACCCCACGAGCGCTCCTCAGCGACCGCTTGCGGCAGGTACTGCACCTCGCGAGCCTCCTCAAACGAGCTTGCGAGACGGCCGCGCCGGCGTTCACGGTGCTCAGTCTGCGTTGGCAGCCAACAGCTCAAGCAGGTCGTCCAACTCGGGCGTCCGCGAGACCAGCGGATCGGGCAGCCGGACGGTGCGGTCTGGGGAACCGCTCGAACCGGCCAGGTCGTGGATCGTGCAGGTCTGCCAGTCCACGCTGTAGAGATGGCCTGCTCGTTGCACAGCGAGCAGGAACGCGCTTCGTGCCGCAGCTCGGGTGTCGTCCGGCGGCTGGCTCCGAGCAAGCGAAACCTCCGTGGGCGAGGTCAGCCGACGCACCAGCCCTTCGGCTTCGAGTACGCGGAAGATTCCACCCAACTCGTGGAAGGCCAAGTCGAGCTGGGCGAGCTTCGGGTCGTCGGCCGACAGCCGGTGCCGAGCCTGGAATTCCTGTAGCAATCGTCGCTTGGCTACCCATTCGACAACATCCGCCACTCGTTCCGGCTCGCCGGCGGTGAGCGCGTCGAGCACGCTCGTCCACAAGTCAGCCAACTCGGGCTCAGCGCTGTCACCCGCAAGGTCAAGGTACGCCCGTTGCACCTGCGCAGCGCTCACGCGGCGGCCGTCCGCCAACTCCAACAAGGCGGACGGATCGCGCGCCACCTGCCGAAGCGCAGTCGCGGGATCTGCCAGCCGCATCCGTCCGAGCCGGTTCGCAGCTGAACCCGACAACGCATCCAGCACAGCGATGGTCGTGCCCACCTTGAGCCACGCGGACGGCTCGCAGAGGTTGGAATCGCCGGCCAGCACGTGCAGTCGCCGGAACCGGGACGGATCGGCCAGCGGCTCGTCCCGGGTGTTGACCAGCGGACGCGCGCGCGTGGTTTGGGCGGACAACTGGTCGTGCAGGTGGTCGGCTCGCTGGCTGATCGTGAACTCACCCCGCCGATAGCTGCCCGAGCCGCACAGCACCTGGCGGGTGACCAGGAAGGGAGTTAGCACGTCCACCAGCGCGGACAGGTCCTGGTCGCGCGCCACTAGGTAGTTCTCGTGGCAGCCGTAGCTGTTGCCGAAGCTGTCCACGTTGTTCTTGAACAGTCGGAAACGCACGTCCTGGCCGTCCTGCGCGGCCAGCGCGCTCGCTCGCGCGGCGAGGCCGAGCACGAGCTCGTCCCCGGCGCGCTCGGCGACCAGAAGTTGGCGCACCGTGCGGCATTCCGGCGTGGCGTACTCGGGATGCGCGCCGACATCGAGGTAGAGCCGACCCCCGTTGGCCAGGAAGGCGTTGGTCGATCGGTGCTCGGCGACGACCGGCCGGAACAGCAGCTCCGCAGCCTCGGGTGCGCTCAGCCGTCCCCGAGCGGTACGGGCGCTGAGCCCGTACTCGGTCTCGACGCCGAGTACCCGGTCCACCTACAGCTTCACCAGATCGAGCAGCGCGCCCAGCTCCTCGCGGGTGAGATCACGCAGCGCGCCCGACTTCAGGTCGCCCAGGCGGACCGGTCCGATCGCGATCCGGGAGAGTTGGCGGACGGGGTGCTCGACCTCGTCGAACAGCCGGCGGACGATCCGGTTGCGCCCCTCATGCAGGGTGACCCGCACCAGGCTTCGGTCGGCCCCGCGCTGCAACACCTCGACCTTGTCCGGCTTCACCGGTCCGTCCTCCAGCACGATTCCCTTGCGGAGCTGCTTCACCGTGGCTTCGGTGATCACGCCCGCGATCTCGGCGACGTAGACCTTGGGCACCTCGAAGGACGGGTGCATCATCCGCTGGGAGAACTCACCGTCGTTGGTGAGGATGAGCAGGCCCTCGGTGTCGGCGTCCAGGCGGCCGACATGGAACAGCCGTTCGTCGGTGTGGGTGCTGACCAGCTCCTGCAGCGCCGGACGGCCGCGGGGATCCTCCATGGTCGACACCACGCCGCGGGGCTTGTTGAGCACCACGTACTGATGTTCTGCCTTCGGCGGGATCCGTAGTCCGTCGACCCGGATCACGTCTTTCGCGGGATCGACGCGGCGGCCCTGTTCGGTCACCTTCTCGCCGTTCACCTCCACGCGACCGCGGAAGATCAGGTCCTCGGCGGCACGGCGGGAAGCCACTCCCGCCTGGGCGAGCACCTTCTGCAGGCGGATGCCTTCGGGTTCGGTCATTCGGTTGCCTCCTGAGCAATCGCTGCCGCCGGGTCGGCAAGGCTGGCGAGTTCGGCTTCGAGCGCGGACGCGTCCGGCAGGTGCGGCGCGAGCGGTGGCAGTTCGTCCAGGCTGGTCAGGCCCATCCGTTCGAGGAAGTAGCTGGTGGTGGCGAACAGCCGCGCACCGGTCTCTCCGTCGCGTCCGGTTTCCTCGATCAGGTCGCGGGTGGCGAGCGTCCGCATCACGCCGTCGACGTTCACGCCGCGGACGGCCGACACCCGACCGCGGGAGATCGGCTGCAGGTAGGCCACCACGGCAAGGGTCTCCAACGCCGCCTGGCTGAGCGTGCCGCGCTGGCCCTCGGTGAGCCAGCGGCCGATCAGGTCGGCGTGCTCCTCGCGGGTGTAGTAGCGCCAGCCTGAGCCGACCCGGCGCAGTTCGAATCCGCGTCCGGTGGTGTCGTAGAACTCCACCAGAGCGGCCAGCGCGGCTTCCACCTCCTCGACCGGGGACTGCACGGCCTCGGCGAGTTCAGTCGTCGGCATCGGTTCGGTGGCCATCAGCAGCAGGGCCTCGATGGCGCCCGCGGTGTCACTCATCAGTGCTCTCCTGTGCTTGGGTCTCGTCGAATTCGGAGCCGATCAGGGTCGCGTCCACTTCGGCCCCGAGCCAACGGACGGTGAGTTCGCCGAGCGGTGTCAGCTGCTCGAAGGTGACCGCGCGATCGCGGAAGAGCTCCAGCAGCGCGAGGAATCGCGCCACCACCACCAGCCGATCGTCGGCGTCCGCGGTGAGCGCGCGGAAGGTCATGGTCGGGTGCTCGCGCAGCCGTCCCACGATCAGCTCGGCCTGTTCGCGGACGCTCACCAGCGGCAGGTGCAGGTGGGTCAGCTGCACCTGCGGGGCGTCGCGGGGCGTGAGCGCACGGCCGGCGTAGGCCGCGATCACGTCCGTGAAACCCGAGAGTTCGACGTCCGGCAAGAGGCCGGCGAAGCGCTCCTCCAACCCGCCTGGACGCGGGTGCCTGCGGGCCTGCTGGCCGAGGGTCTCCGCGATCCAGGCGCTGACCAGCTTGAACGCGCGGTACTGCAGCAGTCGGGCGAACAGCAGGTCGCGGGCCTCAAGGAGCGCCAGGTCCTCCTCGTCGTCCACCTCTCCCTGCGGCAACAGCCGGGCGGCCTTCAGGTCGAGCAGCGTCGCGGCCACCACGATGAACGAGCTGGTCTGGTCCAGGTCCCAGGAACTCGCGCCCTGACTGAGTTGGGCGGCCCGGATGTGGGCGACGAACTCGTCGGTCACCTGCGAGAGCGCCACCTCGGTGACATCCATCTTGTGCTTCGAGATCAGCTGCAACAGCAGGTCGAACGGCCCCGAGAAGTTGCTCAGGTGGACGGTGAACTCTTCGGTGGCCGGCAGCGGGCTCACGGCTGGCCGAGTTCGCGGACCAGGTCGGACTCGGCGCCTCGGCTGGCCAGGTCGGCCATCGCCAGACCGATCGCGGTGCGGACGATCCGGCCGCGGTCGATCGCCAGTCCGTGGTGAGCACGCAGGGTCAACCGGGCCTGTTCCAGTGCGAGCAACTCCTCGCTGCTCACGTAGACGGTGATCTTCTCCTCGTGCCGCACCCGCCCGCTGGGTGCCGCACCGGAGGACTCGTCGGTAGGTTCGGGCGTCGCGGGCGACGCCGACGAGCTGGTCGGCGGCGTGCTGGTCGTCCGGAAGAGCTCGGAGGCCCCCGGCAGTCCTACGCGCCTGGGCATCGGGCGAGCACCTCCCGGGCGAGCATCCGGTAGGCGGCGGCACCCGGCGAGGAAGTGGCGTAGGTGGTGATCGGCTCGCCGGCGACCGTGGTCTCGGGGAACTTGATCGTGCGCCGGATCACGCTGTGGAAGACCGTGTCGCCGAAGGCCTGCACCACCCGCTCCAGCACCTCGCGAGCATGCAGGGTGCGGGCGTCGTACATCGTCCCGAGGATGCCCAGGATCTCAAGTTCGGGGTTCAGCCGGTCCTGCACCTTGTCGATGGTGTCGGTCAGCAATGCGATGCCGCGCAGGGCGAAGAACTCGCACTCCAGCGGCATCAGCACCTTGTCGGCCGCGGTCAGCGCATTCACAGTGAGCAACCCCAACGAGGGCGCGCAGTCGATGAGGATGATGTCGTAGTCGTGACGCACCTTGGTGAGCACCCGGCGCAGGGTCTGTTCCCGGGCGACCTCAGAGACCAACTGCACTTCGGCGGCCGACAGGTCGATGTTCGAGGGCAGCAGGTCGAGCCCGGGCACCGAGGTCGGCGTGATCACCTCCTCGGCGGAGATTCTCTTGTTCAGCAACAGGTCGTAGACGCTGGTCTCCAGGGTGTTCGGGCTCACCCCGAGACCCACTGAAAGCGAGCCTTGGGGGTCGAAGTCGACCAGCAGCACCTTGCGTCCGGTCTCCACCAGCGCCGCGCCAAGGTTGATCGTGGTGGTGGTCTTGCCCACCCCGCCCTTCTGGTTGCACAGGGCGATGATGAGCGCCCGCTTCGGATGGTTCGGGTCAGGTGCCGTCGGTTCGGGCAGTACCGGCCACGGTCGTCCGGTGGGCCCCAGGTCGGAACCGTCGAGGGTCGGCTCGAGGTCGATCAGGGCTGGGTTCTCGGTCTCGCTCACCCCGTCACCCTAGACCCAAATGTCGACAAGTCCGCTTTGAACGCGCCCCAGAACCCCGAAAACCCCCGAAAACCCCCGAAAACCCCCGAGTTGTCAGAAGCTCACGGCGCTATAGCGCCGTGAGCTTCTGACAACTCGGGGGTTGGGGGGTGGCTCAGAGGGCCCGCGGGTGGGCGGCGACGAAGACCTCGCGCAGGTGGTCGACGGTCACCAGGGTGTAGATCTGGGTGGTGGTCACGGACGCGTGGCCGAGCAGTTCCTGCACCACACGGACGTCAGCCCCGCCGTCGAGCAGATGCGTCGCGAACGAGTGCCGCAGCGTGTGCGGCGAGACGTCCACCCCCAGCTTCGCGGACGCGGCCGCGCGCTGCACCACCGCCCAGGCGCTCTGTCGGCTGAGTCGCTGGCCCCTACTGTTCAGCAGCAGAGCCGGGCTCGGCCGGACGGCCGCGCTGGCGAACTCCGGTCGCCCCCGCACCAGCCACGCGTCCAGTGCCCTCAACGCGTAGGAGCCGACCGGCACCAAGCGCTCCTTGCGGCCCTTGCCGAACAGTCGCAGCCCCGCGTCCGGCTCGGCCAACAGCCCGGTGACGTCGTCCACATCGAGGTTCAGCAGTTCGGAGACGCGCGCCCCCGTGCCGTACAGCAGTTCCAACAGCGTGGCATCCCGCAGGCCGGTGGCCGTGGTGGTGTCAGGGGTGTCCAGCAGCGCCTGCACGCCGGCGATATCCAGCGCCTTGGGCAATGGCCGCGAAGCTTTGGGCGGGCGGACGCCGACCGCGACGTTCTCCGGCACCCACCCGTCTGCCAGGGCGAAGGCATGCAACGACCGGACGGCGACCAGCGAGCGCGTCGCGCTGGTCCGGGAGAGCGGGGTTCGCCCGTCGGTGGGCGCCTGCAGATAGCTCAGGAAGGCCGAGACGTCGGCCTCGGTGATCGCGATCGGGTCGGTGATACGGCGACCGTCCAGGAACTCGAGGTAGCGACCCAGGTCGCGGCGGTAGGCAGCGACGGTGTGCACCGAAGCCCCGCGCTCCACGCTCAGATGGTCCAGGTACCCGCGGACCAGCCGGTCAGCCGACTGCGCCATCGACGTCGGCCAGCGCCGAGTTGTGCGCGTCGCGGACGGCGCGCGCCTGCCAGTCGGCGTCCGGCTCTCGGAGGTCGTCGAGCCGTCCGGAGAGCCGGGCCACCTCGAGCGCCAGCACGCCGGCGACCATGGTGGGGTTCTGCAGGCGACCGGCCAGCACCGCGTCCACCAGATCCGTCCGCGCAGCCCAGCAGACCTCCATGTCGGCCTCCTCGTGCTCGGCCGCGAAATCGGTCGGAACGGGAGCCGCGCTCAGCCGGGTTGCCAGATAGATGCGCAGCGACTCCTGGTTGGCACCGGGTGTGGTGAACAGATCGACCAGCACCTGCCAGCGCAGTGCCTGCAGCTGGGCCTCCTCGGCCAACTCCCGCTGGGCCGCCGAGAGCCAGCTCTCGCCGTCGGCATCCAGCAGGCCGGCCGGCGGCTCGACCAGCTGGTGGCCCACCGGGTGCCGGTACTGACGGACCACCGCGATCCGGTCGGCGTCGTCCCAGGCGATCACCCCGACCGCGCCGGGGTGCAGCGTGTACTGCCGCTCCATCGTCGCGCCGCCGGGCGTGGCGACGGTGTCGTTCACGAAGTCGGACACGGCGCCGCGGCCGAGCACCTGGTGTGCGACCACGGGCCAGGCCATGGGTGCGTCCGTGACCTCCGCGGGGCTCAGCTGACGGATCACGAGTCAGCTCTCGGAGACCGGAAGGCGGGCCGACAGCTTGCGGGCCAGCGCGGCCCGGATCAGTCCGGCGAACAGCGGGTGCGGCTGGGTGGGCCGCGACTTCAGCTCGGGGTGCGCCTGTGTGCCCACGTAGTACGGGTGCACCGACCGGTCGAGTTCGACGAACTCGACCAGGTTGCCGTCCGGGCTGGTGCCGGAGATCTTCAGACCCTCGGCCTCCAGTTCGGCGCGGTAGGAGTTGTTCACCTCGTAGCGGTGGCGGTGGCGTTCGCTCACACGGGTGGCGCCATAGGTCTGCGCGACCACCGAACCGGGCACCAGGTCGGCGGGGTAGGCGCCCAGGCGCATGCTGGCGCCCATGTCGCCCTGCCCGGAGACGATGTCGACCTGTTCGGCCATGGTGGCGATGACCGGTGCGTGGGTGTCCGGCTCGAACTCGGTGGACGCGGCGTCGGTGAGCCCGAGGAGGTTGCGAGCCGCCTCGATCACCATGCACTGCAGACCGAGGCAGAGGCCGAGCGTGGGCACCTGGTTCTCGCGGGCATAACGCAGGGCGCCGAGCTTGCCCTCGACGCCGCGGATGCCGAAGCCGCCCGGAACGCAGATGCCATCCACATCGCCCAGCGCCGCGGTGGACCCTGCCGGGGTCTCGCAGTTGTCGGACGCGACCCAGCGGATGTTCACCTTGGCCCAATTCGCGAAACCGCCGGCACGTAGGGCTTCGGAGACCGAAAGGTACGCGTCCGGCAGGTCGATGTACTTGCCCACCAGGGCGATCGTGACTTCTTCCTTCGGGTCGTGGACGCGCTCCAGCAGGTCGTCCCACGCCGTCCAGTTCACGTCGCGGAACGAGACGCCCAGGCGGCGCACCACGTAGGCGTCCAGACCCTCGCGGAAGATCACCTTCGGGATGTCGTAGATGCTCGGAGCGTCGGCGCAGGAGATCACGGCTTCCTCGTCCACGTCGCACATCAGGGCGATCTTGCGCTTCACGCCGGTGGGGATCTCCATGCTGGCCCGGCACACGATCGCGTCCGGCTGGATGCCGACCTGGCGCAGCGCGGCCACCGAGTGCTGGGTGGGCTTGGTCTTCAGCTCACCGCTCGGCCCGATGTAAGGCACCAGGGAGACGTGCAGGAAGAACGCGTTCTCGCGTCCGACCTCGCGGCGCACCTGCCGGGCCGCCTCAAGGAACGGCAGCGACTCGATGTCGCCGACGGTGCCGCCGATCTCGTGGATCACGACGTCGACGCCCGGGCCGGCCATGGCCAGCATCTCGTCCTTGATCTCGTTGGTGATGTGCGGGATCACCTGCACCGTGTCACCGAGGAAGTCGCCCCGGCGCTCCTTGGCGATCACCCGCGAGTACACCTTGCCGGTGGTGACGTTGGCTTCGGCGTTCAGGAAGACGTTCAGAAAACGCTCGTAGTGGCCGATGTCGAGGTCTGTCTCCGCGCCATCCTCAGTGACGAAGACCTCACCGTGCTGGAACGGGTTCATGGTGCCTGGATCGACGTTCAGGTACGGATCCAGTTTCTGCATGGTCACCCGCAATCCGCGAGCCACCAACAAGGTGCCCAGACTGGACGCGGTTAGTCCTTTGCCCAGAGAAGAGACGACTCCCCCGGTGACGAATATGTGCTTGGTTTGAGTCGAGTTCCCCACGGGGTTTCAGCCTATACCGACTCTGGGCCCTCCCCCGACGCCGACTCTCCGCTGGGACGGGAGGTAGGTTCCTCGAACCGGACCCGGGGCACTCGTACCGACGCCAACAGCTCCTCGGCGTGAGCGATGGCCGCGTCGCTGGATTCCAGGCCGCCCATCATCGTGGCCAGCACCTCCAGTCGGTCGTCATCGGTGACCAGCCGGACGCCGCTGGTGGTCACCGAACCGTCGTCGGCCTTGCTCACCAGGAAGTGCCGGTCGGCGAAGGCAGCCACCTGGGCGAGGTGGGTGACCACGATCACTTGGCTGTGCTCGGCCAGCCGCGCGAGCCGCCGGCCGATCTCCAGAGCCACCTGGCCGCCAACGCCGGCGTCCACCTCGTCGAAGACGAAAGTGTCCCCGGGCGACTGGCTCGCCAGTACCACTTCCAGCCCGAGCCGCACTCGGCTCAGTTCGCCGCCGGAGGCCACCTTGCCCAATGCTCCGGGGACGCTGCCCGGGTTGGCCGAGAACAACAGGCTCACCTGGTCGCCGCCGTTCGGACCGAGTTCCGCGTCCGTGAGCTCGAATTCGAGCTTGGCCTTCGGCATGGCCAGTGCCCGGAGTTCCCCGGCGACCAACCGCGCGAGTTCGTCGGCGGCGGCCCGACGCAGCGCGTTCAGCCGACCTGCGGACGCGGCCAGTCGCTCATCCAGCGCAGCAATGGCGGTCTTGAGTTCGCCGATCCGACTGTCGCCGGCGTCGAGGCTGAGCACGCGCTCGGCAGCCCCGGCAGACCAGGTGAGCACCTCGTCGACCGTGTCGCCGTACTTGCGGGTGAGGTGAGCCAACTCGGCGCGCCGGCCGGCGATCCATTCCAGCCGCAGCGGATCGGCGTCCAAACTGGCGGCGTAAGCAGAGAGCTGCGAAGCCACGTCGGCCAGAGCAGCAGAGGCGTCCGCCAACTGCGAGGTGATCGGCACAAGTTGCGGATCGGCGTCCACGGCCGCCCCCAGCGCCTTACGAGCTGCCCCGGCCAGGCCCAACGCGTCCGGGGCGTCGTAGTCGTCATCGTCACCGGCCAATGAAACCAGTGCGGTGTGCGCGGCCTGGCGAAGGTCGTCGACGGCCTGCAACCGCACCGACTCGACGGCCAGTGAGGCGTCCTCACCCGGCTGTGGATCGGCTTTCGCGATCTCGTCGAGCCCGAAGCGCAGCAGGTCGAGCTCGCGGGCCCGGGCCTGCGATTGGGTGGTCAGTTCAGTGAGCTCGGCCCTCGCCGCAGCCCGGGCGGTGTAGTCGAGCCGGTAGGTCGCCAGTTCGTCGGCCAACGCCGGGCCAGCGTAGCGATCCAGCACCTCCAGTTGCCGCTCGGGGCTACCGAGGCGGAGCTGCTCGGACTGCCCATGGATGGTCACCCACTCACCGACCAGCCCTGCGCCGGTGGCCATCGGCACCTGCGCGCCTCCGATGGTCATGCGCGAACGGCTGGCGCTCACGGCCCGGGCCACCAGCACCTCGTCCTGCTCCACCTCCGCGCCCAACTCGGCCAGTGCGTTCTGCTGCTGTTCGTCGAGCCGCCAGCGGCCCTCCACCAGTGCTCGGGACGCAGTGGTGCGCACCAGCTTCGGATCGGCCTTGGCGCCGGTCAGCAGCGCCAGTCCGGTGACGATCATCGTCTTGCCCGCCCCGGTCTCCCCGGTCACAGCGGTGAATCCAGGCCCGGGCTCGATCGTGGCCTCGCCGATCACCCCCAGGTCGACGATCCGCAATTCACTGAGCATGCGTCGCATCCCGTTCGGCGGCCCCGCGCCAGCCGGCTACCGGCAACCCGAACTTGCGCACCAGGCGATTCACGAAGGGCTGCTCTGAGGTGCGGGCCAGCCGCAGTCGGTGCTTCCCGACCCGAGCCTCGATCTCCATGCCGCCGGCCACGTCGGTCGTCCGCCGGCCGTCGCACCAGACCACCCCGCCGGGGCTGCCGCCGGGCAGCACCTCGATCGACACCACGGTTCGGTCGCTCAGCACCAGCGGACGGTTGAACAGCGCGTGCGCGCTCAGCGGAACCAGCAGCAGGGCCGAGAGTTCCGGCCAGATCACCGGACCGTGAGCAGAGAAGGCATAAGCGGTGGACCCGGTAGGAGTAGCCACCAACACTCCATCGGTCGCCCAGCGTGACAACGGCCGTTCGTCGATGCGCACCAGCACCTCGAGCATCCGCTCGCGAGCCAGCTTTTCCACCGAGACCTCGTTGATCGCAAATGAGTCCCATACGATCTCACCCCCGCGCCCTGCTCGAACGACGGTGTCGATGGTCATGCGTTCCTCGACCTGATAGGTGCTCCCGGCCACGGTCTCGATCAGGTCACCGACCTGCGACGACTCCAGTTCGGCAAGGAAGCCGACGTGGCCGAGGTTGACCCCCAGCACCGGCACCTGCCGCGGCAGTGCCCACTCCGCGGCTCGCAGGATGTTGCCGTCACCGCCGAAGACCACGACGACTTCGCAGGTGGTGTCGTTTTTGGCGTCCAGTGCGCCCAGGTCGGCCCCGGGAACCCGCGCGGACAGCGAACCGAGGTCTTCGGAGTTGGCCAGGCACCCGATGCCCCGTGCGTTGATCCCGGTGATGAACTCGGCGGCGGCCTCGAGCGCGGCGGGACGCAGGGGGTGGATGGTCACGGCCACTTGCCGACGCTGGGTGAACACGTGCAAACCCTAGCCGCCGCCACCGACATCGGCACCGACGAAGTGCACGAAGTACTCGACGTTGCCGGATTCCCCGGGGAGCCGGCTCTCCCCTTGCCAGGACGCTCGCCAGCCGAGCGCTTTCGCCGCTTCGACGACACCGGCGACGGCTTCCGTGCGCAGGTCGTCGCTGCGCACGACGCCATGATGGTCGAGCCCCCTTCGACCGACCTCGAACTGCGGCTTGACCAGCAGCAGAGCCGAGCCACCCGGTTCGAGCACCGCGAACAGCGGCTCCAGCAGGAGCTTCAAAGAGATGAAGGACACATCGCCCACCACCAACCCGACCGGCCCGCCGTCCAGATCAGCGAGGGTCAGATCGCGAAGGTTCAGCCGTTCCCGCACCACCACCCGGGGATCGGCGCGCAGCCCCGGTGCAAGCTGGCCGTGCCCAACGTCCACCGCGTACACCCGAGATGCGCCGGCCTCCAGCAACACCTGGGTGAACCCGCCCGTGGACGCCCCGGCGTCCAGTACCCGCCGCGGTATGGCCAGACCAGTGGCGGCCAGTGCACCCAGCAGCTTGTGCGCGGCCCTTGAGACGTAGTGATCGGTGGCCGAGAGCTCGATCGGTTCGTCGTGGACCGGGAACGCCGGACGGGTCACCACCACCCCGGACACGCTCACCAGGCCACCCCGGATGGAGACCTGGGCGTGCGTCCTCGACCTGGCCAGACCGCGTTCAACCAAGGCCCGGTCGAGCCGGAGGCTCACTGCGGCGGCGTCCGCAACACGCGCTGAAGCGCCTCCACCGCGGCTGAGAGCTGCTGGTGGTGTTCGCTCACCGGACCGTCGAGGCGCACGTCCGCCAGCGCGGCGTCGATCTCGGGCACCCCTGTGTCCGGGCACGGCGTGGGTTGGGTGTCGGTCACGGGCAAATCCTACGACTCGCCGAGGCCACGGGCGGCAAGGGCCGCTCCAGTGGCTTGCGCCTGGCCGACCGCACGGACGACCACCGGAGTGACCAGCGCGAAGAGGTTGCGTTCGCGGCCACGCGCCAGCGCAGCCTGGCGAACCTGGCCGAAAGAATCGAGCAGCATCGGCACCGAGCGCACCATCACAGCGATCGCGAGACCGACCAGTTCAGGATCCACCCCGAGGCGCCGCAACGGACGCACCGCGCCGACCAATGCGTCTATCAGGACCGGACCGGGTGTGGTCAGCGTGAGCAGCCGGCTGGCGTAGACCGCGGCCACCAGGTTCGCACCCACCACGACGGCCAGGTCGAGACGTCCCATCGCCACCTGGTAGCCGGCCATCACCGCCACCAGCACCCAGAAGGCAAAGGGCAGCCTGAGGCTGAACCGCACGCCGGCCCGGCAGGTCAGCAGCAACCCGGCCGAAATGACGAGAGCGAGAAAACTCACCCAGGGCTGACCGGCGAGCAGAACCGGCAAGGTCAGCACCAGGAGCAGAAGGTACTTCCAGCCCACGCCGAGACGATGCAGCGGGGTGCCTCCGGGAACGTAGAGGCTGAACAGGTTCACGGCCGCACGAGCTTCAGATAGGCGTCGATCGCCGCAGCCGGCGTCCCGTCGGCGACCACCCGTGCCGCATCGACGACCAGGACGCGGTCGGCTTCGGCAGCCAGGTCGAGGTCGTGGGTGGCCACGATCACCTGCTGCTCCAAGCCCCAGAGAGCGGCTTGCACGAGATCGCGGTTACGTAGGTCGAGCAGGGTGGTCGGTTCGTCGGCCACCACGATCTGGGGACGCGCGGCCAGCACCGAAGTGAGCGCGACGAGTTGGCGTTCACCGCCGGAGAGGTCGTAGACGCTCTGCTCGGCGACCTCGGCGAGGCCGCGCTCGGCGAGCAGTGCGTGGGCCTGCCGGCGTCGTTCACCTCGATCGCGGAAGAACGGACGCAAAGACAACTCGACGTCATCGGCGGGTGTGGCAAGCACCAATTGCGCCAGCGGGTCGGTGAACACGAACCCGACCAGGCGACGCACCTCGCGTCCCTGCTTGCCAGTGTCGAGCCCGCGGACGCTGACCGTCCCCGTGCTTGGCAGCACTAGGCCGTTCAGCAGGCGCAGCAGGGTGGACTTGCCCGAACCATTGGCGCCGATGACCGCGATCCGCGCCTCAGCAAGGTCGAGGCTCGTGGGGTGCAGCAGCACCCGCTGCCGACTGCTGCCGGCTGCAGGCAGGCTTACGGTGACGCCGGCACCGGCGAGACGGATCAACTCAGGCGACCGCGGGCTGCCGTCTGGCGAGCAGCGCCGGGAACGCGCGATGCACGGCGACCGCGATCGCCGAGGCAACGAACATCTTCGCCACATCGCCGGGCCAGAAGGCCAAGTCGAGCAGGAAAGCTGCGCTCAGACTCATCTTCGCCACCAGCATCAGACCGACGATCCCGGCAGCGTGGATGAACAGCGACGCCGCCAGCCCGGCGAGGAAGAAGCCGAGGTACTGCTTCGCGCCCCGCCAGTCGACGAAGAGCTTGGCGACGAAGCCCGCGATCGCGGCACCGATCGGGAACGCCAGCAGGTAGCCCACCGACGGCTTGGCGAGCACCGCGAGACCCGCCGCGCCACCAGCGAACACCGGCAGCCCGGCGAAGCCGACCGCCAGGTAGAGCAGCGTGGCCAGGGACCCGCGCCACGGACCGAGCACCAGCCCGGCCAGCACGACGGCGAGCGTCTGCAGGGTGATCGGCACACCGATGCCGATCGGAATCGCGGGAGTGAGTGAGAACGCAGCGATCAGGGCAGCGAACACTGCGATCAGGGCCAGGTCGGTGGCCGTGGTTGTCTTGGTATCGGGCACGTCAGATCTCCTTCTAGCGAACCAGGTCCAGACCGGCCAGCACATCGGTGCTGTCCAGGGTGGGATCGTCCCAGACCAGTTGGGTGATTGCCCACAGCGCGTCCAGCTGCGCTTCGACGCCCGTGGGTTGGGTAGTGAGTTCCACTCCCCCGGATTGGACGCGAGCCTGTTGCCCGCGACAGGTCGCGACGCCAAGCGTGCGCTCAACCGGACGCGCTGGTTCGAGCAGCGCACGGACGTCGGCCCCGATGTGGGTGGGACGCTCGCCCGGGCCCGCCGCGACCAGATCGGTCTTGCCGTGGGCGCCGGTGAACACGAGTAGCGAGTCGATGCCGGCGTTGGCGGCACCCACTATGTCGGTGTCGATCCGGTCGCCGACGAAGATCGGGCGACTGGCGCCCGTCCGCCGGATGGCCTCGGCCAGCATCGGCCGGAACGGCTTGCCGAAGATCGTCGGCTGGCCGCCCACGGTCAGCGCGACGACCGCGATCGCGCCGCCCGCGCCGGGCACGAGCCCGCGTTCGGTCGGACGTGAAGCGTCGTCGTTGGTCGCGTACCATCTGGCTCCGGCCTGGATCGCCAGGGCGGCCTCGTCGAGCCGTGGCCAGGTCATCTCTGGGTCATAGCCCTGGACGACCGCCACCGGCTCGTCCGCGGCCCTAGTCACCGGACGCAGACCGGCCTGTTCGATGAGTTCTGCCAGGCTCGCACTGCCGCTGACCAGTACTTTCGCACCGGCGGGCAACTCCCTGGCGATGTGGGTCACCGCGACCTGGGCGCTGGTGAGCACATTGTCGGCGTCCGCATGGAACCCGAGGCTGGTGAGCTGGTCGATCACCACCGAAGCGGCGCGGGCGGCGTTGTTGGTGACGAACATCACCGCCTTGCCGCGCGCCTGGAGCTCGGCCAACGCAGCCGTCGAGCCCGCCACGGCCAGCGGACCGAGGTAGATGACCCCGTCCAGGTCGAAGAAGGCGGCGTCGTAGGCGTCAATCAACAGGCTCACGACTCAGTGGTCTCCGACTCGGTGGCCACCGCCGGTTCGGCACCGTCCGTCGGATCGGTGCCGGCGGACTCTTCGGGGCGCTCGGTCACCTCGGACTCGACCAACTCCTCGTCCGACCCATCCTCTTCGAGGTAGTCCTCTTCGGTCTCGTCGTACTCGATCACGACACCTCGGATCGCGGCCACTCGGTCGGCTGCGTCGGTCGAGTTGTCCGGGTCGAGCCGAACCACTGCGTCGAACCAACGCTCGGCCTGCTCGCTGTCGCCCGTGCGCTCCAACAGGTCGGCATAGCCGTAGCGCAGTCGCGCTCGCGACACCTTCGGGCCTCGTGTGCCCACGCTCTCGATGCCGGCCTTCAGCAGGCGGAGTGCCTCCGCGGTCTGCCCCGAGTCGGCACGGACGCCTGCCTCGACCAGTCGAAGTTCGATCTCGACAACGGCATCCGGATCGCTCGCCAGTCCCTCCTTGACGAGCTTCAGCGCCGACTGAGGACGCCCAAGGGCTCGCTCACAGTCCGCCATGGCGGCCAGGTACTCATTGCCTCCAGTCATGCGCCGCAGTGCACGGAACTCGCTCAACGCGGTGCTGAAGTCACCGGCCGCATAGGCCGTCTCCGCGGTGGCCTCCCGGGTGATCGGTAGCCGCGCAGCCCGGCGTCGAGCCGCTTCGGCGTGCGCGTACGCAAGCTCGGGATCGGTGTCGATGAGCTGGCCGGCCATCAGCAAGTGCGCACCTACCACCTCGGCGTGTTCGGAGGTCAGGCTGCGCAACTCAGCGCGGACGCCGCGCGGCAGTTGCCGCAGGTCGAGACCCTTGGGCGTCTCCGGCTCGTTGGCCTTGGCGGCAAGTCCGGGACGCGGAGGCTCCCACGGCCGGTCCTCACGTCCGGGACGCCCCGAAGTGCGTGGCTTGTCGGTCGACCACTCCTTGCGCGGACCCCCGTCGCGGGGACCCGCGTCGCGGCCACCGGTCGTCCGCCCGCCACCGCGAGGCTTGTCCTTCGACCAGTCGTTCTTCGGTCGGTTGTCGCGAGCGCCGTCGGGACGTGCGCCGGTACGGGGTTTGTCGGCTGACCAGTCCTTGCGTGGTT
>DAORUI010000049.1:0-17928 GCA_035433085.1 Propionicimonas sp.
GAATGCTTCGGCTGGCGACTGGGGGAGGTCGGTTGCGCGGCAGCTTTGTCCCGGAACGAGCCCGGCAGGATCATCGCTGACGTTCGTCGAAGCCCAGGCCGACAAGCCGGTGCGCCTCCTCGGGGTCGTCGGTGACCACCAACATTGAGCGGGCGTCGTGGTGTGCGGCCCACCACGCCAGTTGCAGCACATCGTCAGCCGGTGCGGCGGTCACCCACTCACCTTCGAGTCTCGCCGGGCAGGGTGGCGGATCACCGAAGTCGCTGACCTGGACGGGTGGACGCTGGTCGAGCAGATCGCTCAACCGGGTCACGAAGATCCTTCCGGAGACTCCGGCGGCCTGCGCGAGGCGGGTGAGCTCGACCAGTGTCGTTCGCTTCGGGTCGCGACCGCGGGCCACTCCGACCGTGCGCCACGCCAGAACCTGTTCCCAAGTCAGCCGATGCTCGATGCCGCGCCGGTCGACGAGTTCGAGACCAATCGCGTCCGCTGAGCGCACGAAGCCGATCAGGTCGCCGAGCGCACCGTCGTCGCGGACGCGGCGGAGACTGATCCGGCGGCCAGGTTCGGGAAGTGCTGAGCCCACTTCGTCTGTTCCCATCAGGTCGGCTGTAGAGTGCTCCGAGTAGGGCAAGTGTCTAGCTAGGAGCCGGTTTCATGACGTACGTCATCACTCTTCCATGTGTCGATGTGAAGGACCTCGCGTGCGTCGAGGAGTGTCCGGTCGACTGCATCTACGAGGGCAATCGCATGCTCTACATCCACCCCGACGAATGCGTCGACTGCGGTGCCTGCGAGCCGGTCTGCCCGACCGAGGCAATCTTCTACGAGGACGATGTGCCCGCCGACCAGGCTGAGTACTACGACGTGAACGTCCACTTCTTCGACGAGATCGGCTCGCCCGGCGGTGCGGCCAAGCTCGGGCCAATCGACGCCGACCACCCGACCGTCGCCGCATTGCCGCCGCAGGCAGAGTGAGTTCCAGCCTGGCCGGACGGCTGCCTGACTTCCCCTGGGATTCGTTGGACGCGGCTCGGGCGTGCGCATCCGCCCACCCGGACGGCATCGTCGATCTGTCGGTCGGAACCCCGGTCGACCCCACGCCTGAGTTCGCTCGCCGGGTACTGGCGGACGCGGCGGACGCGCCGGGCTATCCGACCACTTGGGGCACCCCGGCACTGCGCCTGGCGATCATCGAGTACCTGAGCCGCCGGTGGGGCGCTGAAGGGCTGACGGATGAGGGTGTCCTGCCGGTCTTGGGCACGAAGGAACTGGTCGCGCTGCTGCCGACCCTGCTGGGAATGGGCGCTGGCCAGAGCGTGGTCATCCCGACCACCGCTTACCCGACCTACGACGTGGGCGGACGGATCACCGGGGCCCAAGTTGTGCCGTGCGACGTTCCCGAACGGCTCGACGAACTCCGTCCCAGCCTCGTCTGGATCAACTCCCCGGCGAACCCGCACGGCCAGATTCTCGACTCCGATCGACTGCGTGCCTGGGTGGACGCCGCCCGTCGGGTGGGCGCAGTGCTGGCCTCAGACGAGTGTTACGCCGAGTTCGGCTGGGACAGTGAGCCGATGTCGGTGCTGCACCCCTCGATCAACGGCGGATCACTGGACCACCTGATCGCGGTGCACTCGCTCTCGAAGCGGTCGAACGTCGCCGGCTATCGAGCCGGCTTCGTGGCGGGAGACTCGGCTCTGATCAGCGACCTCCGAGAGGTACGCAAGCATGCCGGCCTGATGGTGCCGAGCCCGGTACAGGCGGCCATGGTCAGCCTGCTGGGCGATCAGGCGCACGTCGAGGAGCAACGCGCCCGCTACCGCCACCGCCGCGCGCGGCTGCGCCCGGCGCTGGCCGCGGTCGGATACCGGGTCGAGCATTCCGAAGGTTCCCTGTACCTGTGGTGCACCCGCGGCGAGGACTGCCGCGCGAGCGTCGATCACCTGGCCGGACTGGGCATCCTGGTTGCTCCCGGCGACTTCTACGGCGAAGCCGGACGCGAGTTCGTGCGAGTGGCACTGACCGCCACCGACGAGCGAATCGCCGCCGCAGTCAAGCGCCTACTGGCAGCCAACGAACGCTGATCCGAGCGGTCGCCCGCTGGCACGCTCACTCCGGTCAGCGCGGTGAAGGCACCGTGAACAGCAGGTTCACTTCTGTGGCGGTGGTGGGGCCGGTACCGATCCATTCGGCCAGCGAACGGGACGAATGCGTCCAGCCGTAGGAACCGAGTTGCACTGACGCCAGACCGAACTCCGCGGTGTTCGCCACTGCGATGTGCGCCACGGCCCAGGCCTGAGTTGCCTTGTCAGCGGTGACTTTCAGGCCGTCCGTGGTTTCGGTCACTTTGACGTGGTCACTGCCTAAGGTCTTCACCAGTAGGTCGCGCATGCCGTCCGGGTCGGCGGCGTTGGGCTTGGCTACCTGGCAGCGGAAGGACGCCGGGGTCTCGCCGGTGAGCGAACTGGCGAGCGTCCGGGCGTTCGTCTCGTGGCGGCGGTAGGCGTCCGGGTACGCGCTGCGCTGGACGGCTTGGGCGACGTCGTTGATGTCCTTGGACTCCCAACCGTCGATGCGTTCCATCGCGCGGTAGAACTCACGCGCGGAGTACCACGGGTCCATGATCTCCTCGATCGTGCCCCAGCCCTTCGACGGACGCTGTTGGAACAACCCGATCGAGTCGGCGTGCCCGTAGTCGAGGTTCCGGATGCCCGACTCCTGGTACGCCGTCGCCAGCGCGATGGACGCGGCCCGCGGCGCCAGTCCCCGTTTGATGGTCATGCCGGCGATGATCGAGGCGTAGTGCGCCTGCGTCGGGTCGACGGTGGCTGAATTGCCGGCGGCCGCGGCGACGCAGCGGTCCTCGGTCGGCAGCGGGGACTTGTTGTAGGTGGACCACAGCACCACCCCGCCAGCGATGACGGCCAGCACAACGAGCCCGCCCAGAGCGGCCAACAGCGCGTTGCCGAGGCGCTTCATCGCCACCTCAGTTGGCGTGGAGTTCGGAGTTCAGCTCGATCCCGTTGCCGGCGCGGGACCGCGCCTCGACCGCGCCGGTGACCGAATTCCGCCAGAACTGCAGGCCGTTCTGGCCGCTGAGCTGAGCGGCTTTCACCACCGCGCCGCTGGCGAGGGTCACCTTGGTGCCCGCGGTGACGTACAGCCCGGCCTCGACCACGCAGTCGTCGCCCAGTGAGATCCCGACTCCGGCCTCGGCGCCGAGCAGGCAGCGCTCGCCAATGCTGATCTGCTCCTGGCCGCCGCCCGACAGCGTGCCCATGATCGAGGCGCCGCCGCCGATGTCGGAACCGTCCCCGACCACGACCCCAGCCGAGATGCGCCCCTCGACCATGGACGAGCCGAGCGTCCCGGCGTTGAAGTTCACGAAGCCCTCGTGCATCACCGTCGTGCCGGACGCGAGGTGCGCACCCAGGCGGACGCGATCCGCGTCCGCGATTCGCACGCCGGCAGGCACCACGTAGTCGGTCATTCTAGGGAACTTGTCGACGCCGAAGACGCTCACGCGGCCGCGGCTCGCGAGCAGCCCCAGCCGGACGTCCTCGAAGCCGTCCACCGCGCAGGGGCCGAAGTTGGTCCAGACGACGTTCGGCAGAACGGCGAAGATGCCGGTCAGGTTGATCGTGCGGGGAGCGCACGCCCGGGCGCTGAGCAGGTGCAGCCGCAGGTAGGCGTCACTCACGTCGGCCGGGGGCGCGTCCAGGTCGATCTCGGTGAGCACCGGGTCGAGCCGTACAGCGCGTACGCCGTCGTCCACGAGGGCCGCCGCGACGAGGGCCTTCGGCGGGTCGGTGACGGTCGCTTGGCCGAGGGTCGGATTCGGGAACCAGGTGTCGAGAACCTGGCCGGAGGCGTGGACGCTGGCCAGGCCCCAGCCGTGCGCGGGTCGGGTCATGGCGGTAAGCCTACCGGGGCGAAACTCACCGTCTGTCGGCGCAGGTCGACACCCGGCGTTGACGAGGATGCGGGCGTTCAGCCCAGAGCCTAGGCTCAAGTCCATGAGCCTCGACCTCTCCGCTGACCTCGTGACGCTGCTGCGGCGACTGGTGGACGTGGAGTCCGTGAGTGGTAACGAGGGCCCGCTGGCCGACCTGGTCGAGGCCGCCCTGCGCGACCAACCGCACCTGGCCGTCGTCCGGGACGGCGACAGCGTGATCGCCCGTACCGAACTCGGCCGGGCCGAGCGGGTGGTGATCGCCGGCCACCTCGACACGGTCCCGGTGGCGGACAACCTGCCGTCCCAGGTCGTCGGCGACCGCGTCTACGGGCGGGGCGCCTGCGACATGAAGGGCGGGGTGGCGGTCGCGCTGGCTTGCGCCGCGGCCCTTCGTGCCCCGGACCGCGACATCACCTGGATCTTCTACGACCACGAAGAGGTCGCGGCCGAGCAGAACTCACTGACCCGCATCGCCCGCGAGCATCCCGAATGGCTGGCCGGCGATTTCGCGGTCCTGATGGAGCCCACCTCCGCACAGGTCGAAGGCGGTTGCCAGGGAACACTCCGCTTCGTGCTTCGCGCCGGCGGCGTCGCCGCCCACTCGGCCCGTGCCTGGCTCGGGCACAACGCGATTCACGATCTGGCCGACCCCCTGGGCCGGCTGGCCCGCTATCAGCCGCGGGAGGTCGCCGTAGACGGGCTCACCTATCGCGAAGGGCTCAACGCGGTGGCCGTGGGCGGGGGGATCGCCGGGAACGTGATCCCAGACGCCGCGTCCATCACCGTCAACTTCCGGTTCGCGCCGGATCGTGACGAGGCGGACGCGAAGGGCCACTGCTGCGAAGTGTTCGACGGCTACGACCTGGAGTTCATCGACTTCGCCCTCGGCGCGCGTCCCGGGCTCGACCGTCCGATCGCGAGGGAGTTCCTGGCCGCGGTGGGTGGACCGCCGTCCGCCAAGTTCGGCTGGACCGACGTGGCCCGGTTCTCCGCGCTCGGCATGCCCGCGGTGAACTTCGGGCCCGCCGACCCGGGCAAGGCCCACGCCGACGACGAGTTCACCCCGATCGCCGACCTCTACACCTGTCGGGACGCGCTGCTGCGCTGGCTGGCCCCTCGCGGCTGACGCCTGCCCGCGGTCACGCCGAGCAGGGTGCCCAGCACGGCGGCGATGCCGGGGACGGCTTCGGCGCCGCGGACGTGAATCGCCTGCACCTTCCGATCGCTTGCCGGACGCAGGCGGTGGACGGTGGTGCGGGCCGGCAGTTCGAGCGGTTCGAGGGCGAGTTGCGGTTGTAGAGCGACGCCGACGCCAGCGGCCACGAGACCCAGAACTGCGACCGAGTTGTCGGTCGCGTGGGCGATCCGCGGGGTGATCCCCACCGAACTGCAGGCCGCCAGCAGATGCCCGCGGCAGAGCGGGCAGCCGGCGATCCAGCGGACGTCGCCGAGTTCGGCGAGGCTCACGTCGGGACGTCCGGCAATTGGGTGGTCGGCGGGCAGGACGATCTGGACCGGATCGTCGAACAGCGCCACGGAAGTGGTGCCGATCAGGTCGTCGTGCGGATCGGCCGGGTCGCCCGGGTAGCGGAAGGTGACGGCGATATCGAGGCTGCCGTCGGCGAGCATGGCCAGCGCCTCGGGTGGCTCGGCTTCGGTGAAGCTCAGTTGGAGCAGTGGGTGGCTCTCCGCCAGTGCGGCGATCAGGGACGGGATCACTGTCGAAGATGCGCTCGGGAACGCGGCGAGGCGAACCGCGCCCGCGGACGCGTCCGCGAGCCTGGCGAGTTCGTCATCGGCCGCGCGCAGAGCGGCGAGGATCGGTCCGGCGTGGCGCGCGACCACGCGTCCGGGTTCGGTGAGGCGGACTCCTCGACCGAAGCGCAGGAGCAGCGGTGTGCCCAGGCGGTGTTCGGCGCGGCGGAGGTGCTGGCTGAGCGCGGGCTGGCTGTAGCCGAGGGCAGCGGCGGCGCCCGTGATCGAGCCATGTTCGCCGATCGCCCGGATGATCCGGACGGTGTGCAGATCGAGGCGGGGCTCATTCATGCGGATAAGTTATCGAATCCGTTGAAAACATGCTCTGGTGTGATTCGTCTGGTTGGCGGAGGGTGGGATCATGACCCAGACGCTGACCAATCCGCAGGTCGACTCGATGATGACCGTGACCGAGCTGGCCGCCTGTTTCGACGTCCAGCCGGGCTACCTGTCGGCGGCCACCTGCGGGATCGCGCCGCGTCCGGCCGTGGCGGCCATGCTGGCCGACCTAGAGCGCTGGCGGCACGGACTGGTCGATCCGGCCGCCTACGACCCGGTGGTGGCCGGCACCCGCGAGGCCTACGCGAGGCTGGTCGGTGTGTCCGCAGACCGGGTGGCGATCGGTTCGCAGACATCGGCCCTGGTGGCCAACATCTCGGCGTCCCTGCCTGTCGGGGCCGAAGTCGTGATCGCGGCCAACGACTTCACCTCGATCGTCTACCCGTTCCTGGTTGCTGACGGGCTGGCTGTGCGCTGCGTATCGCTGGCAGAGCTGGCGGAGGCGGTGACCGACGGCACCGGGCTGGTCGTGTTCTCGCTGGTCCAGTCCAGCACCGGCGAGGTGGCCGACTCCGACGCGATCCTCTCGGCCGCAGCGGCGCACGGCGCGTCGACACTGGTTGATCTCACTCAGGCTGCAGGTGTGCTGCCGGTGGACGCGAGTCGCTTCGACGCGACCGTCTGCCACGCCTACAAGTGGCTGTGCTCTCCTCGCGGAGTGGCGTTCCTCACCTTGTCGGAGGAGTTCGCGGCTGGGCTGCGTCCGGTGGCTGCGGGCTGGTACGCCGGCCAGAACCCCTGGACGAGCATCTACGGCGCGGACCTGAACCTGGCCGAGGACGCCCGTCGCTTCGACGCGTCACCTGCCTGGCAGGCTTTCGTCGGCGCCAAACCGGCGATCGAGCTGTTCGCCGCCGCGGACATCGGTGCCGTCTGGGAACACGCGTGCGGTCTGGGCGACGCGCTCTGCCGCGGTCTCGGCATCCCCGAACAGCACCAGGCGATCGTCACCTGGGCAGACCCAGACGGCAGCCAAGTGAAGCGACTGACCGCTTCTGGGCTGCGCGTGGCAGGACGAGCCGGAAGGGTGCGCGCCGCCTTCCACGTCTGGAACACCCCGGCCGACGTGGAGGCTGTGCTCCTGGCGCTCACCTGAGCAGCCCACCCGCCCGGCGCGGCTTCGGGACAAAATCGCCGCGCTTGGCGCTGGCGACCTCGCAAGCGCCCTCGAAGGACGGCCGCGCGGCAGTTCTGTCCCATTCGAACTCGGGCGGGGTCTATCCACAGGCCTCGGGATATCCACAGGCCGCACAACTCGGTGACCGATTTCGGCGGCGCATGCCGACAGTGTGGTTGTGATCGATCTGACCATGCTGCTGTCCGACAACGATGGCATCCTGCTTGCTCGCCGGCATCGTTCGATGAAGTCCAGCCTGAGTCGCTGGTGCCGGGCGGGGCGCATTGTGCGGATCCTTCCGGGCGTCTATGTCCATCCCGAAGCCGCCAACGATCTGGCCACGAGACTCCGCGCGCTCGTTGCCAGAATCCCGGACGCGGTCGTCGCCGGTGCCGCCGCGGCACGGCTCACCGCTTGGCCGGACGAGAAGGTGGAGGCCATCGAGGTCTGCACCAGCACGCGTCGCCTGGCCAAACCAGGCTTCCACTTCGTGCGTCGGCGGGTCGCGCCGGAGCAACTGCGCCGCCGCGGCCCGGTCGACGTGTTGTGCCCGGCTCAGGTGGCGGTGGACGCCGCTTCGACCGACCTCGGCGACCGGATCGACCACCTCTTGCGTAAGCGACATCCGATCGCCGAGATCGAAGCGGCTTTGGCCGCGAGCCCGCACCGGCCGGGAAACCGTGCACGGCGCCAGGTGGTTCGCCGCTCGCGGACGAGACCGTTCTCCAGGGCCGAGCGGATTCTCCACGACCTGCTCGACCGGAACCACATCGGCGGCTGGGTGGCCAATGACCCAGTCACCGCGTGCGGGTGCAACTACGAACTCGATGTCGCCTTCCGCAGCGAGAAAGTGGCGCTCGAAGTGGACGGCTACGAGTTCCACAGCAGCCGGGCGGCGTTCGAGTCGGACCGCGACCGTGGCAACGACCTGCTCCAAGACGACTGGAGCGTGGTGCACATCACCTGGGCCAAGCTGGTCGACGAGCCGGAGCGAGTGGTCGCCAGGATTCGTGCCGTGCTTGCACTTAGGCGCCGAGGTGGACGTCGGCGTGGCTAGATTGGCGCTGTGAGCAAACAGATCCGCACCCAGGGACCGGTGATCCGGCGTCACGACCAGGTGCTTCCGACCACCACCGACCAGCGGCTACTGACCAGCAAGGGCGACGGAGCCTGGGTTCACGCCGACCCTTGGCGGGTGATGCGCATCCAGGCCGAATTCGTCGAGGGTTTCGGCACGCTCGCCGAAGTCGGTCCGGGCATCGGGGTGTTCGGCTCTGCCCGCACCCCGCGCCGCGACCCGATGTACCTGGCCGCCACCCGGATCGGACGCGGTCTCGCCGAGGCTGGCTACGCGACCATCACCGGCGGCGGTCCGGGGGTCATGGAGGCCGCCAACAAGGGAGCCCTCGAAGCTGGGGGAGTCTCGGTGGGGCTGGGCATCGAGCTGCCCTTCGAGCAGTCGCTGAACAAGTACGTCTCGCTCGGCATCAACTTCCGCTACTTCTTCGCCCGCAAGGTGATGTTCCTGAAGTACTCCCAGGGCTTCGTGGTCATGCCCGGCGGCTTCGGTACCTTTGACGAGGTCTTCGAGGCGCTCACCCTCGTCCAGACCCGCAAGGTCACCTCGTTCCCGATCGTCTTGTTCGGCACGGCGTTCTGGACGCCGCTGCTCGGCTGGCTGAACGAGCAGGTACTCGGCTCGGGCTACGTGTCCACCGACGATCTCCGGCTGACCCAGCTCACCGATGACCCGGACGAGGCTGTCGCGCTCGTGACTGGACCGGGGCCCAGTGCCCGTCCGGAGTCGTCGGCACACATGTCCTGACTGGGTAGGGTGGCCGTCATGGAGTTGTTCGTGTGGCTGCTCGCAGTCGTGATCCTCGGCTTCGCCGCGGTGGCCGCGAGTGGCCGCCTGGGCGAGCTGCCCGCCACGGTGACCGACACGCCCACTCCGCATGTGCCGTCCGGCGAATTGACCGCGGACGACCTGCGCGGCCTGCGCTTCGCTGTCGTGCCGCGCGGCTACTCGATGCAGCAGGTGGACGAGGTGTTGGACCGCATGGCCGGCCAACTCGACCGGGCGGAAGTCCCCGCGCCCCCCGTGGGCCCGTCCGGCACGCCGTCAGTCTGACTTCGATACCGAACCAGGCACCCATCTCGGACGCTGGTGCCGCGCGTATCCGCCGAGGGTGGAATAATGAGGGAGTTGGATCCCAAACAGCCGAAGATTGAGGTATGCGATGGCAGCGATGAAACCGCGGACCGGTGACGGGCCGATCGAGGTCGCCAAGGAGGGTCGCGTGATCGCCATGCGTATCCCAGCTGAGGGCGGCGGCCGGTTGGTCATTGAAATGAACGCCACCGAAGCGGCCGAGTTGAAGGCTGCCCTGGAAGGCGTAGTCGTCGCCTGATTCGAAGCGGACAGGCGAAAGGCCCCGGGGGAAACCCAGGGGCCTTTCGCATGCCGGTCCGATCAGCGCGAACGGTGGTAGGCGATCGCCTTCTCATAGACCGCCACGGTCTCCTGCGCGATCTTCTCCCAGGAGAACTCATCGATGCAGCGCTGCCGTCCGGCGATGCCGTAGCGGCTGGCCAGCGCCGGGTCGCGGGTGATCCGGTTTATCTCGGTGGCGAACTTGGCCTCGAAGTCGGCCACGTAGGCCGCGTCGCCGGCCTGCGCCGGGTCGTAGGCGACCAGGGTGCCGGTCTCGCCGTCCACGACGACCTCGGGAATGCCCCCGACAGCGGACGCCACCACGGCCGTCTCGCACGCCATCGCCTCCAGGTTCACGATGCCCAGCGGCTCGTAGACCGAGGGGCAGGCGAACACCGTCGCGTGCGTGAGTACCTGCCGGACGGACGCGCGGGGCAGCATCTCCTGCACCCACTTCACATTGCCGGAGCGGGCCTTGCTGAGTTCGGCGAACGCGCCTTCGAACTCGGCGGCGATCTCCGGGGTGTCCGGCGCGCCGGCCAGCAGCAGCAGCTGGGTTTCCGGGTCGAACTCCTTGGCGGCACGGACGAGGTGCACCAGTCCCTTCTGCCGGGTGATCCGGCCCACGAACACCACCAGCGGACGGTCGCGGTCGACGCCCAGGGAATCCACCACGTCAGTGCCCTGGTCGGGCTTGAACTCGTCCGGGTCGATGCCGTTCTTGACCACGTACACGCGTTCGGGGTCGAGGTCGCGGTATGACGCCAGCACATCGCCGCGCATCCCGGCGCTCACCGAGATCACCGCGGCGGCGTCCTCGAAAGCGGTCTTCTCAGCCCACGACGAGACCCGATAGCCGCCGCCGAGCTGCTCGGCCTTCCAGGGTCGGTGCGGCTCAAGGCTGTGCGAGGTGACGACGTGGGGCACGTCGCGGAACTTCGAGCCGATCAGTCCGGCGAAGTTCGCGTACCAGGTGTGGGAGTGGATCACGTCCACCTCGCCGATGGCGTTGGCCATGGACACGTCCGCGCCCAGCACGCGCAGGGCTGCGTTCGCGCCGGGCGGGAAGTCCTCTGCGTGGGCGGTCGCGCCTTCGCGCGGCTCACCCATGCACTGCACCTCAACGCTGTCGGTGAACTTGAGCAATTGGGGCACCAATTGCCCCACATGGACGCCCGCGCCCCCGTAGATGTGTGGTGGGTATTCGCGGGTCAGGATAGAGACTCGAAGTGCCATAGCGCGATCGTGTCACACAACCCCGACCCCCGAAACGGGTTCGGGATGATCAACCGCAATCGGCACCGAACTTGAGGACACGCGCCACGTTTTGTCCAGTTTTCTTGTGGCGGGTCTGTCGAGGTCCTAGGTTCGGTGCCATGACTAGCGGACCGAATGTTCTGTCCATTGTTCTCGCCGGCGGCGAGGGCAAGCGGCTGATGCCACTTACGGCCGATCGCGCGAAGCCGGCAGTGCCGTTCGGCGGTACTTACCGGCTCATCGATTTCGTGCTGTCCAACCTGGTCAACTCCGACCTGACCAAGGTCTGCGTGCTCACCCAGTACAAATCCCATTCGCTCGACCGGCACATCTCGGTCACCTGGCGGATGTCGGTGCTGCTGGGCAGCTACGTGACTTCCGTCCCTGCCCAGCAGCGGACGGGCAAGCAGTGGTACCAGGGCAGCGCGGACGCCATCTACCAGTCGATGAACCTGATCAACGACGAGGATCCCGACTACGTCGTGGTCTTCGGCGCCGACAACATCTACCGGATGAACGTCGAGGACATGGTGAAGGCCCACATCGATTCGGGCCTGGACGCCACAGTGGCGGGCATTCGCGTCCCACGGCGCGAAGCCAGCGCGTTCGGCATCATCGACGCAGCCCCGGATGGCAAGATCAACGCCTTCCTGGAGAAGCCGGCCGATCCGCCCGGGCTGCCGGACTCGCCCGAGGAGTCGTTCGCGTCCATGGGCAACTACGTGTTCACGCGGAAGGCCTTCGTCGAGGCTCTCAACGACGATGCCGCGATCGGCGACTCACGGCACGACATGGGTGGGAACATCATTCCCGACTTCGTGTCGGCGGGAAGCGCGCAGGTCTACGACTTCACTTTGAACAACGTGCCCGGATCCACCGAGAAGGATCGCAACTACTGGCGCGACGTGGGCACCATCGAGGCTTACCACGCAGCGCACATGGACCTGGTTTCGGTCGAGCCCGAGTTCAACCTCTACAACCGGAAGTGGCCGATCTGGACGTCCCAGGCTCAGCTTCCGGGCGCCAAGTTCACCCTGCGCGGCACCGCGGAGGACTCGATCGTCGGATCGGGCTGCATCATCTCGGGCGGCGACGTCGATCGCTCGGTGCTCTCGCCGAACGTGATGGTCGACAAGTGGGCAAAGATCGAGGAGTCGGTGATCTACTCCGGCTGCCGGATCGGACGCAACGCGGTGATCCGCCGGGCGATCCTGGACAAGAACGTGAAGGTCCCCGATGGCGTCGAGATCGGCGTCAACCCCGACCACGACCGTGCTCGCGGATTCCATGTCGAGGGCGGGTTGACCGTGGTGCCGAAGAACATGGCGGTTCCGGGCAACTGGTGATCAGCTGAGGTTTCCGCTGGGCCGCTCGCGCCGATGGGTGCGGGCGGCCCAGCTGCGTTCTGGGCGTTCGGTGCCGGAGCGTCCGGGACACTCCTGCCACGGGTCGTTACGAATGTTGAGCCAGCCGAGGCTTGGGTGCCGCCGAGGGCAGGTTTGTCCCGTTCCCACCGTGCGCGGGGAGGAACGGGCGAGCGTCAGGCTTTGACTGCGACCAGCAGCCCGTCGCCCACCGGCAACAGTGCAGCGGTGAAGGCGTCGTTGTCGCCTACCGCGGCCAAGGCCTCACGAACGATCAGCGGCTCGTCATCATCGTTGCGCTCGTCGGCGACCAGACCGTGCCACAGTGCATGGTGCAGCACCAGCAGGCCGCCGCTGCGCAGCAGCTTCTCGGCCTGGGCGACGTACTCGACGTATTCCAGCGGGTCCCCGTCGATGCAGACGATGTCGTAGGCGCCATCGGTCAGCTTCGGCAGGACGCTCAGCGGCTGCCCCGCGATCAACCGGACCCGGCGGCTCTGCACGCCGCTGGCGGTCAGGGCCTCACGAGCGGCCAGTTGGTGCTCCGCCTCTGCGTCGATGCTGGTCAGCACACCGTCCGGCGCCATGCCAGCCAGCAGTGCGAGAGCGGAGACGCCTGTGCCGGTCCCGATCTCGACCACCGTCTTGGCCGCCAATGCACGGGCCAGGAAGGTAAGGGTGGTCGCGGCGCCAGGGCTGACGCTCTCCAGCCCGAGATCCTCCGCGCGCTGGCGCGCGGTCTCGGCGGCGTCCGATTCGGCTACGAAGGCTTCGGCGTAGGCGATCGTGGCCGGCAGCGATGAGGCGCGACCCGGGTTCTTCGGTGCTGGATTCACGGCTTCAGCCTAGTGGCCCGGACGCTTGTAGCGCCCTTACCTCTACCATTGCGTCCCATGAGTCACGTGGTCAGTGCGGAGTTGGTTGCCAACGTCCTCTCCATCGAGGTGGTTGCGGGGCAGAAGGTGCAGCCGACCGACCCGGTGGTGGTGCTGGAGTCGATGAAGATGGAGATCCCCGTACTCGCCGACGTTTTCGGCACGGTGAGCGAGATCGTGGTTCGGGTGGGCGACGTGGTTCGAGACGGCGATCCCATGGTCGTGATCACCACCGTTTAGGCTTACCCCCATGATTTCGTTGCCTTTCGGTCGGCTGCAGACGGCCATGGTCACCCCGTTCAACCTCGACGGTTCGCTGAACCTTGCCGAGGCCAAGCGGTTGGCCGCCCATCTGGTCGACGTTCAAGGCAACGACGCGTTGGTGATCAACGGCACCACCGGGGAGTCCCCGACGACCACGGACGCCGAGAAGCTCGCGGTCCTGGAGGCCGTGCTCGCCGAGGTCGGCGACCGCGCGCGTGTGCTCGCCGGGGTAGGCACCTTCGACACCCGCCACACCATCGAGCTCGCCCGGCAGGCCGAGCAGGCCGGCGCCCACGGACTGCTCGTGGTCACGCCCTACTACAGCCGTCCGCCTCAGGACGCTTTGGCCGACCACTTCCTCACCGTCGCGGACGCGACCACGCTGCCGATCATGATCTACGACATCCCGCACCGCTCCGGCATCCCGGTGGAGACGGAAACGATGATCCAGGTCGCCGCACACCCGAACATCGTGGCGGTCAAGGACGCCAAGGGGCAGCCGGTCGCGTCCGCGCAGGTGATCGCGGCCACCGGACTGGCCTACTACTCCGGCGACGACGCGATGACGCTGCCGCTGCTTTCGGTGGGCGGCGTCGGGCTGGTGGGCACCTCCACGCACTTCACCGGCCAGGCCAGCAAGGCGATGATCGAGGCCTATGTGGCCGGCGATGTCGCCGGTGCGGTGGCGCGGAACGCTGCGCTGCTGCCGGTGTACCTCGGGGTCTTCGCCACCCAGGGCTGCATGCTCGTCAAGGCCGGCCTGGCGGCGCGAGGCTTCGCGCCCGGACCGGTGCGCAAGCCGCTGTTGGACGCGTCCGCCGAGCAGACGGCCGCGTTCGTCGCGGTGTTGGACGCAGCCGGTTTCTGACCGGTTGGGGATACGGTTTCGAGAGATAACCTCTAGCCATGCCTTTCAACTTCGACATGTCCGAGATCCTGGTCTTGGCCGTGTTCGCGGTGATCCTCTTCGGGCCGGAGAAGCTGCCCGAACTAGCCCGCAAGACCGGACGCGTGCTCAACTACGTCCGCGACATCGCCAACGACGCGAAGGGCCAGCTTGGCAAGGAGTTGGGCCCGGAGTTCGAAAACCTGAACCTGGCCGACCTGAACCCGAAGGCCCTGGTCGCGAAGCACATCCTCGATCCGGTGCAGTCGGGCATCGAACCGGTGAAGGCAGAACTGGCCCCGGTTAAGGGCATGCTGAAGAACCCCGCCGGGCTGACGGCCGCTTCGGCGACAGCCGCTGCCGGGGTGGGTGCGTCCGTCTCGTCCGGCTCGACCGCGTCAGCTGTGGTCGCGTCGTCCGGTGCCGTGCTCGTCGGGGATGGGCCGGCTGCGCTCCCGCCGTTCGACACTGAAGCCACCTGAGCCTTCCGGGTGGGCTCGGCCAGCGCGAGGCGCTAACCTGCCAATCGTGACCTCGGCTTCGTCGATCTTCGTTTCGAGGATCAAGGGATTGCCCATGCTCGACCCGAACGGCGAGCAGGTGGGCAAGGTTCGTGACGTCGTCATCCAGAACCGTTCGGGCAAACGCCCGCCCCGGGTGAAGGGGCTGGTGGTGGAACTGTTCGCGCTGCGCCGGATCTTCTTCCCGATGGAACGGGTGCACTCCATCGACGCGAACCAGGTGATCGTTTCGGGCCTCGTGAACACGCGTCGCTTCCAGGTGCGCGAGCGCGAGATCCTCGTGCTGGACGCCCTGCTCGACCGGACGGTGACCCGGGTCGGCTCCAGCCAGCAGGAGACCATCTTCGATGTGGCGATCAAGCGCAGCCGGGCCCGCGAATGGATACTGGCCGAGGTGGCGCTGCGCGAGGTGAACCGGCGGCCGTTCCAGCGCGGGCATGTCACCATCGTCGACTGGTCGGAGGTGCCGGACTTCATCGAGAAGCCGGCCCCTCGCAACGCCGAACAGCAGGCGATGCGACTCTCCGAGCTCAAGCCGGCCGACGTCGCCCGCGAGCTGCACGACATGGATCCGCTGCTCCGAGCAGCAGTGGTGAAGGCGATGGACGACGACCGTCTGGCCGAAGCGCTGGAGGAACTGCCCGAGGACGAACAGGTCGAAGTGATCGCATCCCTGGACACCGAGCGCGCCGCCGATGTGCTCGAGGAGATGGACCCGGACGACGCCGCCGACCTGATCGCCGAACTCGATGCCGAGATGGCCGAGAACATCCTGGAGCGGATGGAGCCGGAGGAGGCCAAGGACGTCCGCACGCTGTTGCGCTACGACGCGGCCACCGCGGGCGGCCTGATGAACCCCGAGCCGGTGGTGCTGGGCGCGGACGCCACCGTTGCCGACGCGCTGGCAGCAGTGCGCCGGCAGGAGGTCACCCCCGCGATGGCGGCGCTGGCGTTCATCTGCCGGGCGCCGCTGGACACCCCGACCGGGCGTTACCTTGGCGCGGTGCACATCCAGCGGTTGTTGCGCGAACCCCCGTCCGTGCTTGCCGCGGGCCTGATCGACACCGACATCACGCCGCTCACGCCGCAGAACAACATCGCCCAGGTGAGCCGGTATTTCGCGACCTACGACCTGGTCTGCGCGCCGGTGGTGGACGCCGAGCGCCGGCTGATCGGTGCGGTCACGGTGGACGACGTGCTCGACCACATCCTGCCCAACGACTGGCGTGGTGAGCAGCTCGACCGGATGGACGTGGAGGTGAGCGATGGCTAGGCCGGATCGGCTCGACACCCCGGGTCGCAGCCGCAGTGAGTGGATTCCGCGGATGCGCATGGACGACGACGCGTTCGGCAGCTTTGCCGAACGCGCGGCCCGATACATGGGCACCGGCCAGTTCATCGTGTGGATGTCGATCTTCATCATCGCGTGGCTGACCTGGAACGTTCTGGTGCCGAACGCACCGGATCAGTGGCCCTTCCAGTTCCTCACCCTGGCGTTGTCTTTGCAGGCGTCCTACGCCGCACCCCTGATCCTGTTGGCGCAGAACCGGCAGGAGGCCCGCGACCGGGTCAGTGCCGGCCATGATCGCGAAGTGGCCGAACAGTCCCGCGCCGACATGGACTTCCTCGCCCGCGAGATCGCATCGCTGCGGATGCGCATGAACGACGTGGCCACCCGCGACTTCATCCGCTCCGAACTTCGCGATCTGCTGGTCGATCTCGACAACCGCGAAGACGACGAGGCCAAGCCGAAATCCGGCTGAACCCGCCGCTGGGGCGCATTCGCAGTCCGATCGGCCCGAAGCGAAGGGGGACAAACCTGCCCTTGATGCCGGGTTCGCCGCCCTGATCCAGGGTGTCTTCGCGTTCGGTGGCACCTTTGTCCCGTTCCGGGTGGCCGATCCACGGACGGGTCGGGCGCCGGTTGGGCGGATGAAGGGTGGATGACTATCGTGGCGGGCATGTCCGAACTTGTTGAAGCAGTCCAGGCCGCGCTCACCAGGGTGATCGATCCGGAGATCCGGCGTCCGATCACCGACCTGGGCATGGTGCAGTCGGTGGACGTGGCCGCGGACGGGTCCGTGGCGCTCACCGTCCTGCTCACAATTGCCGGCTGCCCACTGGCGTCGACGATCGAATCGGACGTGAACGAAGCCGTCCTCTCGGTTCCAGGCGTCACCGGAGTGAACCTCACCCTCGGCACGATGAGCGACGAGCAGCGCGCGCAACTGAAAAAGTCCCTGCGCGGCGACGACCGCGAGATCCCGTTCAGCAAACCCGACTCGCTGACCCAGGTGATCCTGGTCGCGTCCGGCAAGGGCGGGGTGGGCAAGAGCTCGGTGACGGTGAACCTCGCCATGGCGCTGGCCGCCAAGGGCAAGAGCGTCGGCGTGCTGGACGCGGACATCTACGGTCACTCGATCCCGCAGATGCTCGGCCTGATGGACGCGTCCCCGACCTCGGTGGACGGCATGATCATGCCGGTGCCGTCGATGGGGCTGCGGGTGATCTCGATCGGCATGCTGAAGACCAGCCGCGATCAGGTGATCGCCTGGCGCGGCCCGATCCTCGACCGGGCGCTGCAGCAATTCCTCGCGGACGTCTATTGGGGCGATGTCGACTTCCTGATCGTCGACCTGCCGCCAGGCACGGGCGACGTCGCGCTCTCGCTGGGCCAGAAGCTGCCCAACGCCGAGGTGCTCGTGGTCACCACACCGCAGCAGGCATCCGCCGAGGTGGCCGAGCGGGCAGGCACGATGGCCTCGATGCTTGAGCAGAAGGTGATCGGTGTGGTCGAGAACATGGCCTACCTCGACGTCACCTGCCCGCACTGTGAACGCCTGCACCGGGTGGATGTCTTCGGCACCGGCGGCGGTATCGAGGTCGCTGGGACGCTGAGCACGCGGCTCGGCTACGAGGTGCCCTTGCTGGCCGAGATCCCCATGGACCCGCAGCTTGCCGCCGGCGGCGATCTCGGCGTCCCGTTGGTTGCGACCGGCCCCGAGCGTCCGGCCGCCCAAGCGCTGCTGGCCCTGGCTGACCGCCTAGCCGCCCGCAAGCGCAATCTGGTCGGCTTCAAGCTCGGCGTCACCCCAGTCTGAGCCTCCCCCACCCCCCAACCCCACCCCCACCCCCGAGTTGTCAGAACTTCACGGCGC
>DAORUI010000050.1:0-17710 GCA_035433085.1 Propionicimonas sp.
GGCAGCGTTCGATCTGGCCACCGGCCAACAGCACGTTGGTGCGGTGTTTGGCTGACATCGAACGCAGCAGGTTCACCAACTGCTGACCCGCAACCGTGGGCAGCTTCCCCCGGAAGCTCCAGGCTCCGTCGGGGTCTTGGCGCCAGGTGACGTACCGATCCCGGCGCTGAGCAGCATCCAAACGCTCGACCGCTCTCCGGTCGGCCTCCTCAGCGACGTCGGGGGCGACAACTTCGATCGCCCGGTTCACCAAACGCGACAGCTGGCTGGGGTCGAAACTGGCCGCGAACCCCACCAACTGCTCAACCACCGCTGTCCGCTGCTCATCGTCGAAATCCTCCGGCAGACGACGCAGCCCGTTCAGGATCGCACCAGCCTGCTCAGCCGACACCCTCCCCGCAGCGAGGGCATCGGCGACCAGCGGCGTTTGGGACAGGCCCATCGCCAGGCGCACATCGTCGCGGGCGGCACGGGGTGAGTGGCTGTTCTGGTCGACCAGCCAGCCGGCGGTCGACAACGACTTCAGCCGCCGTGTGGCTTCGCGTTGTTCGGCTTCGGCGACCACCAGCAAATGGTGGGCTCTGGAGGCGTCCACTGCTTTCTGGGAGCGGGTGGCTTCAGCCAACAGTTCGGGGTCGGTGTAGCTCCACAGCGGGCGCTCGTCGGGTGGAAGTTCGGCCAGGGTTGCGGCGATGTAGGCGTCGAGCAGTTCGGCCAGGTCCTCCTGATCGGTGCTGCTTTGCATACGTCCTATTCTAATCTCAGTCACCGATTTGGGCAAGTGTTTTGATGAGATTCCTGTAGCTGGTTTCGGGGGTGGCGGGGGCCCTTCGTGACGCGTCCGTTCGTTCCTCACGGACGCTCCTCAGGGACCGGTAGGAGGGTGGCGGGGGCCCTTCGTGACGCGTCCGTTCGTTCCTCACGGACGCTCCTCAGGGACCGGTAGGAGGGTGGCGAGGGCCCTTCGTGACGGTCGCAGAGCGACCTCCTCAGGGACCAAGTAGGGGTGCGATCGTTCCTCACGGACGCTCCTCGGGGACCGTTGTGACGGGGGTGATCGTTCCTCCGTGGAAGCTCCTCAGGGACGGTTGACAGGGTTGCGCTTGCTCTCCTCGGGCCGTTCGGGTTGACCGATCTCGACTGGTCCTGCGAATGAGGCGCAGCTGGAAGGATGATCGGCGTGAACCGTCCGCTGCGCATCCTGTTCTGCACGCCGCAGATACCGAACAACACCGGAGCGACCATGCGGCTGGCGGCGGTGACCGGTGCCGAGCTTCACCTGGCGCGTCCGCTCGGGTTCGACCTGGACGACGCCAAGCTGCGCCGCGCGGGCGTCGACTATCGCGACAAGGCCGCGACCTTCGTCCACGACTCGCTGGAGGACGCCTACCGCGCGCTGCTTCCGGCGAGGGTGTTCGCGTTCAGCGCCCGCGCTGACGCCGCCTACACCGACATCGCCTACCAACCCGGCGACGTCCTCCTGTTCGGCCCGGAGCCAACCGGTCTGGCACCTGAAGTGCTGGCCGACCCCCGAGTCACCGCGCGGGTACGCATCCCGATGCGCGCGGGGATGCGGTCGCTCAACCTTGCCAATGCTGCGGCCATCGCGGTCTACGAGGCCTGGCGACAGCTCGGCCATCCGGGCGCTGATGAGTAGTCCTACGTAGCTCCTCATCGCCTCCCCGCTCAGATCGATCCCGGCCGTCGCCAGAAGCAGAGGACAGCGCCGACGCAAACATTGCACGCCTGCAAAGTTGCGCTACTGTAGACCTGCGCTGCTGCAAGAACGCAGCGCTTTTCTGTTGTAGGAGGAGAAGTGGCAGTCGCCACCATGGAGCGCGAGGCTCTGATAGAGACACCGAACAAGCCGGTCATGACCCACCGGCAGATCATGTTCGTGATGTACGGCCTGATGGCCGGCATGTTCCTGAGCGCGCTCGACCAGACCATCGTGGGCACCGCGATCCGGACCATCGGCGACGAGCTGCAGGGCCTCGACCAGCAGGCGTGGGTGACCACCGCCTACCTGATCGCCGCGACCATCACCACGCCGCTGTACGGCAAGCTTTCCGACATCTTCGGACGCCGTCCGCTGTTCATCTTGAGCATCAGCATCTTCGTGCTCGGGTCGTTCCTGAGCACCTTCTCCACGTCCATGCTGATGCTGGCCGGCTTCCGTGCCTTCCAGGGTCTCGGCGCCGGCGGCCTGATGTCGCTGCCGCTGGCGATCATGGGCGACATGCTCGCCCCGCGCGAGCGCGCCAAGTACCAGGGCTTCTTCCTTGCCACCTTCGGGATCGCCTCGGTGATCGGCCCGCTCGTGGGCGGCCTGTTCGCCGGCGCCGACCAGATCCTGTGGATCACCGGCTGGCGCTGGGTGTTCCTGATCAATGTGCCGGTCGGCATCATCGCCCTGTTCATGGTGATCGCCTTCCTGCACCTGCCGCACACCCCGCACGCCAAGCCGCGGATCGACTGGTGGGGCGCCGGTCTGGTCGTCGCCACCCTGGCGCCGTTCCTGCTGGTGGCCGAGCAGGGACGCGAGTGGGGCTGGACGTCGGTGGCCTCGATCACCTGTTACGTGATCGGCGCGGCCGGCCTGATCGGTTTCATCCTGGTCGAGCGCGCGATGGGCTCGAGCGCGATCATCCCGCTCAGCCTGTTCAGCAAGTCGTCGTTCTCGGTGGCGACCGTGCTCAGCATCCTGGTGGGCTTCGGCATGTTCGGCGCGATGCTGACCCTGCCGCTCTACATCCAGATCGTCCTGGGCTACACCCCGACCCAGTCGGGCTTCGCCACCTTGCCGATGATGGCCGGCATCATGCTCGCCTCGATCGGCACCGGCCAGATCGTGGCCCGCACCGGCAAGTACTCGCTCTTCCCGAAGCTCGGCACGGGCACCACTGCGCTCGGCTTCCTGATCCTCACCAACATGTCTCTGGACAAGCCGTTCTGGTACCTCGCGATCGCGATGTTCGTGATCGGCCTCGGTCTGGGCCAGCTGATGCAGACCCTGGTGATGGCCGTCCAGGCGTCCGTCGAAGCGCACGAGATCGGCGTCGCCACCAGCTCGGCCACCTTCTTCCGGCAGATCGGCGGCACCCTGGGCACCGCGATCATGCTGTCGCTGCTGTTCAGCATCCTGCCGACCAACATCTCCGGTTCGCTGACCGACGAGAACACCACCTGGCACGCCCTGGACGCCGCGCTCAACCCCGCCGTGGCCAACGACCCGTCCAACGCCGCGATCATGGACAAGATGTGGACGCCGATCACCGACAAGATCAAGGACCAGGTCGCCGACAACCTCGCCGATGCCACCGATCAGGTCAAGGACGCCGTCGAGACCGCCGTCCGGGCGAAGGTCACCGAGGCGGTGTCGCTGAAGGCCGCCGAGGGCAGCGGCAAGATCGCCGACGGCATCGCCGCGCTCGGCTCCGGCCTGGACAAGCTCGCCACCGGAACCGGCGCCTTCGTGGACGGAGTGGGCAAGCTCGGGGACGGTGCCCAGCAACTGGCCACCGGAACCGCGAAGCTCGCCACCGCTGAGGGCAAGCTGGCCACTGGCCTGCACGGTCTCAGCGCGGCCGAGAACACCGCCGCAGCCAAGGCCAAGGACGCCGCCGGCGCCTACGCTGCGCTGTCGGCGGCGATCAAGACGATGACCGCCGACCAGTCCGGCTGTGTGGCCGGGGACACCGCGGCCTGCGGCAAGCTGGCCGCCGACAGTGCGTCCGTGGACGCGAAGATGACCGCCCTGCAAGGCAGTGTCTACGCCACCAGCGGCATGCTCAACGGCTCGGCGGACGGAAAGACTCCCGGTCTCGCCGGGAGCCTGTCCTCAGTGGCCGACGGCACGTCAGCGCTGGCGAAGGGGATGAAGCAACTCGCGTCCGGCACTGCGAAGCTCGCGGACGGAGCCAGCACGGCCGCAGAGAAGGGCAGCGCGATCCCAACCGGAGCGGCCGCGGCTGCTTCCGGCTCGGAAAAGCTGGCGTCCGGCGCCGAGAAGCTGTCGAAGGTCGAGACGCTGATCGATAAGGCGGTGAAGAAGGCCCTGCCCAAGGCGGAGGCCAAAGCGCTGAAAAACGTGGCGTTCGAGCGGGGGCTGAGCGTCAAGGACGGCCAGCTGGTGGTCGACTGGGCCGATCCGGTGCAGCGCTGGGCGATGGTCGACGAACTCGCGCCGAAGCTCGCCGACTCGATCCGCTCGGGTGATGCCGCCGACGCCGACGTGAAGACCGACGACAGTGCGAGCGACACGTCCTTCCTCAGTGGCGCCGACCCGCGGTTGACCAAGCCCTTCATGGTGGGCTTCAACGACTCCGTGGTGACCATCTATTGGGTGGCGTTCGGGGTGATGCTGCTGGCCTTCGGGATCACGCTGTTCTACAAGGCACCGCCGTTGCGCACCCGTTCAGCGCTGCAGGAGAAATCCGACAATGCCGCACTGGAGGGAATGGCATGACATCCGAGGCGGTGAACGAGCAGACGTGTGGACTGCGTGAGCGCAAGAAGACCGCCACGCGGACGGCGATCCACGAGACCGCGCTGCGGCTGGTGGCCGAGCGTGGTCAGCACAGCGTCACCGTCGAGGAGATCTGTGCCGAGGTGGGGGTGTCGCCGCGGACCTTCTTCAACTACTACCCGAGCAAGATCGCGGCGGCGTTCGACCTGCTGGTGGCCGATATCCCGGCCGACCAGCAGGAGGCGTTCCTGGTTGCCGACGGCAGCCTGATCGGCGACACCTGCGAGTTGGTGGGCCGCAACGTGAACCTGCCCACGGACTTTCCGCGGATCAGGGCGCTGCTGAGTGGGCAGCCGGAGTTGGCGATGGACTTCTGGATGCAGACCATCCACCGGCTGAAGCCGTTCTTCAAGCTGATCGAGAAGCGAACCGGCGATTCACACACCGCTCGAATCGCCTTCGGAGTGGTGATCGCCGCAGTCACCGGCGCGATGACCAATGCCGACGGTGTCGAAGCGGGGGAGATCGGCGATCGGCTGCGGGCCGAGATCCGCAGCATGCGCGACCTGATCGCGCAGGCCGAGCCGGTACTTCGGCAATAGTCTCGGCTGAGCCTGGGACGAGGACGGGTCAGGTGCTGTTGCAGCTGCCACTGCCTGCCACCGCCGCGAACGCTCCGGAACGCGCCAGCTCCGTGCCGAGGATCGTCGTCTCGAAGTAGGGGAAGGGCAGCATCCGTTCGGCAAGTCGCATCGTTGCCAGCATGTCCGCATCGCTGGGGGAGATCACCGTTCCGGACGCGTCAGTCCAGGCACCCGGACGAGGGTGATCCTCGATCCAAATCGCCCAGGCTGCCGAGCCGCGCGCCCTCGGCTCGAGTCGGCCCGTTGAGTCATGATGGGACCATTGCCTGTCTCGAACGAGCGGGTCTACGGACACCGATCTATGGCGCTGCAAGCCGCGTGAGCGAGGCGCGTAGGCCAAGCCGTGACGCGATTCCGACCCCAGAAGGTTGCTGAAGCCGCCGTGGCGCCAATTCTGGCTTCCCACGGGCGAGATCGCGTCACGAAACCTCTCGACCCCTGGTGCGAGCGCGGATCTGCCGACGGTGTGATCAGTCCAGCGAACGCGTTGCTGAGAATTCCCCGAGGATCGATGAAATCGTGCCCCCGACGTTGTCGAGTCCCGCATGATGAGGCGTGGTCTCACGGACGGTGCTGGTGGCGGCGCTGCTGGCGCTCGCCGGCTGCACGGCGCCCGTCTCATCGCCTTCCTGGACCGGATCGGAACCGTCCCCAACTGGGTCCACTCCGGTGATTGCGGCTACACCAGTCCTGCCGAGCGAATCCGCGACCACTGCCACCGCGAGCACGGGACCGCAGGCGATGCCGGCCGCCGACGGCAAGCCGATGCTCTGGCCGACTCGGCTCACCTACTCCGTGCCAACCTACGGTTACCAGCTGGAGGTCGATCGCTACGGCTTCGTCGACGTCAGCGGTGCGCTCGTGGTGCCGGAACGCTACGACGGCTACGAGTACTGCCCGGACGCCGCCGGTCGCACGGCCTTCGTCCTTGCGTTTCCACCCGGGGGCAGGGTCGACGTTCTCGACCTCACCGGCAAGCGGATAGCCAGGATGCCGACCGAGTCGGCAGATTGCGGCGGCGCCGATCACGTGATCGTCATGGACGTGATCGATGGCGAAAGCGGCCTGGTCAACAGCGGCCTGTTCGACCTCGCCACCAAGAAGCTGGTCCTTCCGGTGAAGACCAACCGACGCATCGAAGTCGTCGACGCCCACACCCTCAACGTCTCCGCGGCTCGTGGCGAGTTCTTCTACGACCTTGCCACGGGAAAGCGGACGCCGCACGCCGGCTGGCTGCTCGCAGCTGGTCTCGAACCGGACGCGCCCGCCGCGCCGGCCGCGGCGGCTTGGGCTGAGACCTACCCCGACACCGATGCCGGCGTTGGCTTCGTCGATCGCTCGGGAAGTTGGGTGGTGCAGCCGAACCTCACCGATGCCGACGAATTCACGTCCGGCTACGCGGTCATCCAGGAGTTCGGGCACTACACCTTCCTGGACGCTGACCTGGCCCGGGTCGGCGGCGAGTGGGATGAAGTGGTGACTGTCGCGGTGCGCTCCGGTGATCGCTACCCAACGGTCGGCTACGAAGTCACCCGAGGCGCAGAGGAGGGTCTGCTCGGGCCCGACCTGAGCGTGATCGTGCCCCCCGGTCCGGTCGCGATCGAGTGTCCGTCGGAAGCCGAAGATGTCTGCTCCATAGTGGCCGCGGACGGCTCGGCCGAACTCATCGCCCTACCTGAAGGCACCCGGACGCCCATGCCCGCCGGCTTCACCCAGGCGCTGAGCCGAGCCTTCGTCGCCGACCAGGACAGCCCCGACCGCACCGATGCGGCCCGGGTCTATTCGCTGGTCGCAGCGAAGGCGTTCGAGTTGCCCCATCCGGCGACCTGCACCGGCGTGGGGACGCTTTGGGCCAGGTGCGGACAGGATTGGGAGTCGGTCTCCCCGGTGGTGGTCGACCGGCACGGAAACCGGGCTCCGTTTCGCAGCATCGAAGCAGTGGCCGACCCGGCTCCCGGAGCCGAAGGCGCCTACTACTGGGTGACGGCCGGGCGCTACCAGGGGTTCGTGGACGCCGAAGGCGCATGGCGCTACCAGGAAAGTCGCTTCACCCAACTGGAGGATTGAAGAATGCAAAGTCGAGCGATCCCGGTCCATGAGTCCAGGCGTGCCCGCACCCGTTGGGCCATGGTCCTCGCCGCTGCGGTCGCAGCGCTGGTGGCCGGCTGTGTCGGCCCGGCGGTCACGTCCCCGACCGCGTCCCCAGCCGGACCCACGACAGCAGCCTCGCCGACGTCCGCAGCCCCGTCCCAGGCTTCCACGGACGCATCGACGCCGCCGTCCCAGCCGTTGCTCACCGCGGCGGAACTGCCGCGCATCGACGGCTCGACGGCCAACATCCCGCTGATCTCGTTGACGATCCAGCGGCTCACCGGAATGTCAGCCACCGACGCCGACAACACCGTGGACACCCATGGGACGCCGACCGCCTACCGCAATCTGGTGGGCGGTGAGGCCGATCTGCTGCTGGTCTATGAAGCCGATCAGAGCGTTCTGAAGGAGATCAAGGACTCGGGGATCGAGCTGGAGTACCACCCGATCGGCCGCGACGCCCTGGTGTTCTTCACCAATTCGTCCAACCCGGTGAAGTCGCTGTCGACCAAGCAGTTCAGGAAGATCTACACCGGCAAGATCACCAACTGGTCGCAGGTCGGCGGGCCGAAAGCCGAGATCGTGGCTTACCAGCGTCCGGAGGAGTCCGGCTCGCAGGCGCAGTTGCGCAAGTACGTCGTCGGCGATGCCAAGATGGCCAAGGCGCCCTCGGAGCGGATCACCGCCGAGATGGGCGAAATCATCGACGGGGTGGCCGGCTACGCCAACACCGGGAACGCGCTCGGCTACAGCGTCTACTACTACCTCGCCAACATGTACGCGGTCGAGGGCATCCGGATGCTCGAGGTCTCTGGGGTGGCGCCGTCCAGCGAGACCATCGGGGACGGCACCTACCCCTACGCGAACGACTTCTACGCCGTGGTGCGCGGAGCTGAGCCAGCGGACAGTCCGGCGCGCAAGGTGCTGAACTGGTTGCTCACCGAGGACGGACGGCAGACCGTCCGCGACGCGGGCTACGTGGCGGTCAACGGCTGAGCTCATCCGATCGCCTGCGTCGGACGTGCCCATCGCAACGTTGGTCGGTGCGTGCGGGGGCTTCGCGCCTAGCATGAGTCCATGGACGAACTGACTGCACGGGCGGACGAGTTGAGGGAGCAGGCCGCGCTGCTGCGCGTGCACGCCATCGAGGCCAACAAGCGGCTCATCGACGAACTCGCCGGCATCTGGCGCGAGCTCAACGAGTTGGCGGCCGGACGCCCGGAGGTGCGAAAGACCTGTGAGCGGATCGCCGGCGACATCGCCCGCTTGGAGAAGCTGGATCTGGCCTTCGACACCGAGTGGCTGGAAGAGGCCAAGCGCGCCCGTCCCTAGCGAACCGCTGATCGATGCGCCCAACGCTGGCTGAGCTTGACGAAGCCCGTAGCCACGAGCGAATAGCCGACCCTTCGTCAAGCTCAGGGATCGTTGATCAGCGCTTCCCTAGCGGGTTCTCCGGGGGTCAGGTCGTGATCGGCTGCATCGCAGGATTGCTGAGCCGGCGGAGGCTCGCGTCCCTTCTGTTGTGTCGGTGGCCACACGTAGGCTCTCCGAATCGTCGCTTTCGCGACGTTCGGAAGGGGAATGAGAATGCAGCGCATCGTGCCCAATATCTGGTTCGACCACACCGCGGCGGAGGCCGCGGACTTCTACGCGTCGGTGTTCCCGGACGCACGGGTGACCGATACCCAGTACTACCCGAGCGAGGGGCTGCTCGACTTTCAGAAGGAGTTCGCGGGGCAGGTGCTCACGGTGGACTTCGAGATCGGCGGCTATCGGCTGCTTGGAATCAACGCCGGCCCCGAGTTCCAGGTGAACCCGTCGGTGTCGTTCATGCTGAACTTCGATCCGTCCGTGGACGTGCGAGCGAAGGAGAACCTGGACGCGGTCTGGGCGGGGCTTTCTGAGGGCGGGAAGGCGCTGATGCCGTTGCAGGCGTATGACTTCAGCCCGCACTACGGCTGGGTCGAGGACAAGTACGGCGTGAGTTGGCAGTTGATGCTGACCAACCCGGCCGGCGAGCCCCGTCCGTTCATCATCCCCAGCTTGATGTTCGGCCACACCGCGCAGGGTCGTGCCAAGGAGGCGATCGACTTCTACGCGTCCGTGTTCGACGGACGGGTTGGCACGGTGGCGCACTATCCGGAGCAGGCCGGCGCTTCGGCCGGTCAGGTGATGTTCGCCGACTTCCAGTTGCTCGACCAGTGGTTCGCGGCGATGGACGCCGCCGACCAGGACTTCACCTTCAACTGCGGCGTATCCCTGATGGTGGAGTGCGCCGATCAGGCCGAACTCGACCGCTACTGGCAGCAGGTCAGCGCGGTTCCCGAAGCCGAACAGTGCGGTTGGTGCGCCGACCGGTTCGGCGTTTCCTGGCAGTTCGTGCCGGCCAACCTGGACGAACTGATGATCAAGCCGGATGCGTTCGCGAAGCTGATGGGCATGAAGAAGATCGAGATCTCCGCTTTCGATTGAGATGTTGTCGATTCACGCCGCCCCTGTTCGTCGTTGCGGCGAATGAAAGGAAGAGCACATGGAATACCTGCTGCTGTACGCGGGGAGCGAGGACGCTCCGCCCTACGACCCGGCCCAGGACAACATCGCCGAGTGGGTCGCCGACGTGGTCGGGCGCGAGCTGTCGGAGGTCGGTGAGCGGCTTCGTCCGGCCGAGGACGCGACCACGGTCCGCGTCCGCGAGGGCAGGGTGCTGGTCACCGAGGGCCCGTTCACCGAGACGAAGGAATGGGTGGGCGGCTTCGACATCATCGATTGCCCCGACCTCGACGAGGCGATCAAGATCGCCTCGAAGCACCCGGTCGCGCGGTTCGGAATGGTCGAGGTGCGGCCGTTCATGGTCTGGCCGGACGCCGAACCGGGGTACCGGGTGGTCCCGGCCGGCTTCCACGATAGGCAGGTGAACGGGCGGCGCTACCTGGTGCTGGTGTGCGTCGATCCAGAGGTGGATCCGCCTGCCGAGGATGACGACCCCCAGGCTTGGGTCAGCGAGATGGACGGCAGCGGGGTGCGGCTGTTCGGCGACGTGCTGCGGCCGCCGGCGGACGCGAAGAAGGTGCGACTCCGCGAAGGCAAGGTGCTGGTCAGCGCCGGGCCGTTCACCGACTCGAAGGAGTGGATCGCCGGCATCGATCTGATCGAGGTGTCGGGGCTCGACCAAGCCATCGAGGTTGCCGCCGCCCACCCGATGGCCAGCGCTGGTCTGATCGTGTTGAGCCCGGTCTGGCCGCTGGATCCCGAGGACGATCACGTGGCGCGCGCTGAGCGGGAGGCGCCTGAGGCCGGACGGCGCAGCGAGCCGCGCGTCTCAGCTACGGGCTGATGCCGAGCAGCAACCCTGCTTGCGACCTCGCAGGAAGTAGGCGATCGGCCCCGCGAAGTTCACGAACGACGCAGCGACCCACCAGCCCTTCCGGCCGTTGATCTCCGAAGCGGGCCTGGTGGAGAGATCCCACAACGCCGCGACGAGCAAGGCCAGCTGGGCCGCGGCTGCGGTGATCAGCAGCTTCTGCTGGGTAGGGGTGAAGTCCTGCCAGCGCTTGCTTGCGGTACTCATGTGGTTTCCCCTTCCGACAGCTCCACGCTAGCTCTGACGGAGATCCGATACGTGGGTTGGGCGAACTTCCCGGGGCCGAGTTCGGAGCTTCCGGGGACGGTCAGCGGGGCGTCCAGGCGTCCGGCTTGGCGATGTCGGCGTCGAGGGTGCTCACACCATCGTTGGCGATCCGGGCGTTGCTCGTGTACTGCCAGATCGACCAGCCGCCGTAGTTCACCCAGGGACCGACCAGCGGCTCGGCGTCCGGGATTCGCGCGTTGTTGGTGCCCCACGAGGCCACCCACAGCCGCGCGATCGAGGCCACGTCCTGCCAAACGAAGACGCCGTCCAGATCGTCCGCCGCGCGGTTCGCGCTCATGTAGACGTAGAGGTTCGCCTGGTAGCCATCCTGCGTCAGCAGCTGCTTCACCGTGGTCAGGAACTCGGTGGCCTCGACCGGCGTCCATGCCCGCAGCTTCTGGGTGATCTTCTGGCCGTCCTTGGACTTCGTCCACGGGTTGCCCGCCTCGATATCGAGCACGAGCGGGTCGGTGCTGTCCAAGGTGTACTTCCCGTCCGCCTTCAGCCACGCGACGAACTGCGCGGCGGACGCGGTCGCGCTGTACCCGCCGGCGAAGAGTTGCTGCGTGGTCGAATCGGTGGACGCGATCCAGCCGTTGAACCAGTAATGGCCCAACGACAGCCCGGACGCTTTCACCTTCGGTGCGAGCTTGGCGTAGGCGCAGTCCTCGGTCACCGGATCGGTGCCGGTCTTCTTCGTGCGGTTCGTGCAGACCTCGGTGTACTTCTGCTTGATCGGACGCGAGCCGCTGCCGTTGCGCAGGATGGCGAACCCGTCCTTGCCCGCCCACTTGGCCACCGCCGGCACGTTGACCTTCGCCCAGGGCGACCACTGGTACGCGGACAGGTCTACGCCCTGGGTCAGTCCGGTCAGCCCGAACGCGGCCGCTGCGTCCTTGGCCGGCGTCTTCGTCGGCTGCAGCACGGTCAGTTTGGCCACCGCCGAGGTCACCTTGCCGCCCGAGCCGCTCACGATCACCCGGAAACTGGTGCCGCTGGCCCACTTCGTCGCCTTGGCGGTGTACTTCGCCTTCTTCGCGCCCGAGATGGTCTTCCACTTCTTGCCGGACGGCGCCAGCCGCTGCCACTTGTAGGTGAGCTTCTCGCCGGTCGCGACCACCTTCAACTTGGCGCTCGTCTGGGTGCCGTAGCGGCCGATCGTCGCATCCACAAGGTCGGACGTGATCACGGTAGCGGTGGCCGTCTCCTCGGCAGGTGCTGCGGCAGGAACGCGTCCTACCACTGAGGCGATCGGTGCTGCGGCGTCCGCGGTCTGTGGGAGAAGCACTACGGTCACCGCCAGGGCGGTCGCCGCCGTGGCAAGCAGGAGCTTCAGAGCGGGTTGTTGCGATGGAGTCAAAGCGCTCGACCTTCGTCTCGGTTCGCTGGCGAGGGGGTCTGTTCAGCGTACCTGCTCGCGCCGCCGGCCCGGTTCGGGGCGGATCCGGGCCATCCGACACGGCCCGGACGCCTGCCCGCAACACCGACGCAACATCGCCCGCCTAGCCTTCGCACATGACCGCCGCGACCACCACCCCTGCGGCGTTCGACGAGATGCTCGACGCCGGACGTCCCCGCGCGTCCAGCGCATCCCTGCTCAAGGTGCTCGACGGACTCGGGCCCGAGGGACGCGCCGAGCGCGCCAGGCAGCGGGACGCCTATCTCGATCGTCACGGGATCACCTTCACCCTCGGTGAGCGCGAGCGGCCGCTACCGATGGACCTGGTGCCACGGCTGATCACAGCCACCGACTGGGCGGTGATCGAGGCCGGGGTCGCCCAGCGGTTGCACGCGCTGGAAGCCTTCCTGGCCGACGTCTACGGACCGGGCACGATCTTCGACGACCGGGTGATCCCGCGGGCCATGGTGACCTCCTCCACCCATTTCGCCCGCCAGGCCTGGGGACTGCGTCCGGCCAACGGGGTGCGCATCCACGTCTCGGGCATCGACCTGATCCGCGATGAGGCCGGCGACTTCCGGGTGCTGGAGGACAACCTGCGCAACCCGTCCGGGGTCTCCTACGTGCTGGAGAACCGCCGCACCCTCGCCCACGTCCTGCCCGAGATCTTCGCCGACTACCGCGTCCGTCCGGTCGGCGAGTACCCCGAATTCCTGCTGGACGCGCTGCGCGCCGCGTCCCCGCCCGGACGCGGCCAGCCGACCGTGGTGGTGCTCACTCCCGGCGTGCACAACTCCGCGCATTACGAGCACGCGTTCCTCGCCCGACACATGGGCATCGAGCTGGTGGAGGGTCGCGACCTCTACTGCCGCGACTCGCAGGTCTGGATGCGTACCACCTCGGGCCCGCGGCGGGTCGACGTGATCTACCGGCGGATCGACGACGACTACCTCGACCCGCTGGTGATGCGTCCCGATTCGGTGCTGGGCGTGCCCGGACTGCTGAATGCCGTCCGTGCCGGCCAGGTCGGGATCGGCAACTTCGTCGGTAACGGCGTGGCCGACGACAAGGCGATCTACCCGTACGTGCCGGCCTTCATCCGGTACTACCTCGGCGAGGAGCCGATCCTGGCGAACGTGCCCACCTACGACCTCACCGACCCCGACCAGCGCGACCACGTGGTGGCCAACATCGAGCGCATGGTGGTCAAGCCATCGGACGCGTCCGGCGGCTACGGGTTGCTGATGGGACCGGCCGCTTCCGAGGCCCAGATCACCGGGACCATCGCGGCTATCGACGCCAACCCGCGCGGTTGGATCGCGCAACCGGTGGTGCGGCTGTCCACCTGCCCGACGGTGGTGGGTGAGGACGGCGAACTCGCCTCACGGCACGTCGACCTGCGTCCGTTCGCCACCAACGACGGCAACCGGGTGCGGGTGCTGCCCGGCGGCCTCACCCGGGTCGCGCTGGTCGAGGGCAGTCTCGTGGTGAACTCCAGCCAGGGCGGCGGCTCGAAGGACACCTGGGTGCTGGAGGATTCCGATTCGCCCCAGGTGGAAGTGGCGCCCGTGGTGATCCAGGTCGCGCCCGAATCCGCCTGGCTGCCCGCGCGTCCCAACGCCGTCCCGAGTCACGACGACCGGTTGGCGCAGCAGGAGCGCCAGCAGCAGCAGAGCCAGGGCGTGGAGCTCGGGCCGGTACCGGACAGATGCGCGGAGGTGGCGTCATGCTGAGCCGGATCGCCGAATCGTTCTACTGGATGGGGCGCTATCTAGAGCGCGCCGAAGCCACCACCCGGCTGCTCGCCGAGCACCACCAGTTGGTGGTCGAGGACAAGTCCGTGGAGTTCTCGCTGGCTGCCGGGGTCCTGTTGGAAGCCTTGGCGATCTCGGACGCGCGTCCGTCCACCAGTGCGCACCTGGCTCGCCTGGTGATCGGTTCGCCGAGCCAGCCGGCGACGATCTCGGGCGCGGTGAGCGCGGCCCGCGACAATGCCCGCTCGATCCGCGAAGCCCTTTCCAGTGACACGTATGAGTCGATCAACGCCGTCCAGATCCTGCTGGCCAGGGGGTTCAGCCGCACAGCCAGCCCTGGCGTGGTGCTGCACCGCATCCTGGAGCGCCTGCTGGTGGTCAACGGCGTGGTCGAGTGGACGATGCCGCGCGACGAGGCCCACGACTTCCTGGTGCTCGGACGCGAACTCGAGCGCATCGACATGATGGGTCGCATGCTGGCCATGCGACACGACCTGCTCTGGCCGGCCATCGGACCGGCGGCGATCCTGCGGGCGTGCGGCGGACTGTCCGCCTTCCTGCGCTCGGGCGAACCCGCCATCGGGGCGAAGGTGCGCGCCTTCCTGGTGCTCGACCGGACCTTCCCGCGATCGATGCGGGCGTGTGCGGACGACGCCGAGCAGGCCGTCCGCTCGCTGGCGTCGATCGGGGTGACGGACGGCGGCCAGCTGCTCAGCGAGGTCGGCATGCTGCGCTCGAACCTCGAATACGCCAGCGCCGACCAGCCCGGGGTGGTGGACGCGCTGATCGAAACCGCGGCGGCGGCCGGCTCCCGAGCAGCCGAACTCGTGAACGCGGCCTACTTCCGCCAGCACGGCACGATCGTCTGGAGCCACTGATGAACCTCGCGGACTCCCGACCCAGCGCGGGCCGGCGGTTGGAGATCGTACATCACACTCGACTGCGCTACGCCGACGACGTGAGTGTGTCTTTCAATGAAGTACGCATGACTCCCCTGACGGAGAACGGTCAGGTGGTGCTGAACCATGAGATCAGGGTGAAGCCGGCCGGATCGCTCACCCGCTATGTCGACTACTGGGGCGCGAAGGTGGCGGCATTGGAACTGCACACCCCGCACCGGGAGCTCGAGATCAGGGCGACCAGCACGGTGCTGGTTCCGGGACGGCGCGAGTTGGCCCCGCCCGCGGAGTGGACGGCGCTGCGCGAGCCCGACTTCATCGACGCCAACTGCGAGTACCTCGAGTTCACGGAGTTGGCCGATGTCGGTCTGCCGTCCGGTCTCGCCGCTGACGTGGTGGCCGAGTTGGCTGCCGCGCCGACACCGCGAGATGCGATCGTCGGCTGCGTCCGTGCGGTGCGGAACCAGATCGCCTACGAGCCGGGGATCACCTCGGTGGCGACGACCGCCAGCGAGGCCTGGGCGGCCGGACGCGGCGTCTGCCAGGACTTCAGCCACGCCACTTTGGCGATCCTGCGTGCCCTGGGGATCCCCGCCCGGTACATCAGCGGTTACCTGCACACCGAGGAACCTGCGCCCGGCCGCACCGTGGTGGGGGAGTCGCACGCCTGGGTGGAGTGCTGGGACGGGGAGTGGAACGCGGTCGATCCGACCAACGACCGCCGCGTGGGCGCCGCACACGTCCTGGTGGCTCGCGGCCGCGACTACGCCGACGTGCCGCCGATCACCGGCATCTTCGCCGGTGGTCCAGGGGCCGGCCAGTCCGTCGAGGTGCAGATCACCCAGGTGGAGTGACGGGTCCGCCGCCACACCCTCGCGTCCCGCACCCCGCGCCCCCACACCATCCGCCATCCCCATCCCCCAGCCGCCGAGGACTAGCGGAACCGTCGAGGGCTGCGTCCCGGGTGCCAGCCCTCGACGAAACCGCTAGTCCTCGGCAGGTGGGGGCGTTCGTTCGGGGGATGGGGGAGTCGCGGAGAGGTGGGGCGGACGGACCACCGAGTGGCAGAGTAGGTCAGCGCAAGGCGTGAGTCTGGGTGTAGCCGGTGCTGGTGTCGGTGATCTGGACGGTGATGATGCCGTTGGGGTCGAGGGTGTAGGTCTCCTCGATCAGGGGGCCGTCGTCGCGGCGGGCGACCGGCACGCAGGACAACTCGCGTCCCTGGAGTTCGGGGGCGAAGGGGAACCGGACTTCGGCGAACGGGGCCAAGTCACCACGGGGCTCGCCCTTGGCGTCCACGTCGGCGTACTCGACGAAGCGGTACCAGCCGAGGTTGTGGGCTGCCCGGTACGTTCGCCGGATGGTGATTTCATCGCTGGAGGGCAGCTCGGTGCGCCGATCGAGAAGTTGGTCGAAGCCGACCGCCCGGCCGGCGTCGAGTTCACGGAAGACGCCGAAGCCGCGCCACAGCCGGTCGGCCAGCGAGAAGCCGGAATCGGGGTCGGCTGCGATCGCCAGGCCGATCGCGGTCGAGGCTGCGGGGTAAGGCGAGCGGTGCACCCGGCGTCCGAACCGCTCGCGCAACAGGCGGGGCACCAAGGGCAGCCCGCTGCCACCGCCAACCAGGTAGAGGCCGGCCACCTGATCGCGCGGACGGCCCTCGTCGAGCGCGTCGACCAGCGGTGCCATCGCGTCGATCGAGGCCCGCACCAGGGGGGTGACCGCGGCGTAGAAGTCGTCGACGGTCACCAGCACCGGGCGTCCGTCCACCTCGACGGTGATCCGGCGCGATTGCGGGCTGAGCCGTTCCTTGGCCTCCTGGCACTCGGCCAACAGGGCTCGGGACGCGGTCTCGTTCAAGCTCGGACGCCTGGACGCGACCAGCGCAAGATCGCCGAGCACGGCGTCGAAATCGTCCCCGCCGAGACGGTTGACCCCGACCGAGCCGAGCACGTCGTGGGCACCGCCGGTCACGCTCACCAAGGACGCGTCGAAGGTGCCTCCGCCGAGGTCGTAGACCAGCACTCGGTCGCGGCGCGAGTTGAGGGTGCCGCCGAGCCGGTGGGTGTACTCGAAGCCGGCGGCCGAGGGTTCGTTGACCAGTCCGGTCACCTCGAATCCGGCTGCGCGGAAGGCTTCCAGAGTCAGGAACCGCTGCGCGCCGTGGGCGTGCGCCGGCACGGAGGCGACGGTGGTGATCGCTGTGCGCGCGGTGAGTTCGCGGGTCAGGTCGGAGTGCTCGATCAGGTGTTGGCGCAGCGCGCTCAGGAAGCCGGTGAGCAGGTCGAGCAGGGCGAAGCTGCGGGGGCCGATGTCGACCTGCGTGGTCGCACTGACCCCCGGCTCGCCGAGTAGCCGTTTCACCGAGCGCAGGAGGGGAGCGCCATCGCGGGCCGCGGCCAGGGCCTCGAAGCCGAAGACAGGCTCGTTGTCGACGAGCGCGATCACCGAGGGGAAGTGCTCGACGGTGTCGCCCTCGATGTCGACGAAGCCGACCACCGGGTAGTTGCCACGATCCGCCCTGGCGACGATGGTGCGAGTGGTTCCGAAGTCGACGCCCAAGTACATGCGGCCAACCTAACCCGGCGCTCGGTCGCGTCCGCGCGCTGCCCGCCGCCGAGCTGCGGACGGTGTCGAGTCGCCGTATGTGTTAGGACGCGACCGATGGCTGAGTCTGTCGAAGCCTCCGATTCGGCCCTTCGTCAGGCTCAGGGACCGTTGTCTGGATTCGGCGCGTCACGGTGGCTGAGCTTGACGAAGCCTTGGCCCGTTACGGTGGCTGAGCTTGACGAAGCCTTGGCCCGTTACGGTGGCTGAGCTTGACGAA
>DAORUI010000051.1:0-13783 GCA_035433085.1 Propionicimonas sp.
CTTGTTGGGGATCGGTTGGGATGGAGCGCTGGTTCCTCGCGCCGGGCTCCTCAGTGGACCGGTTGGGATGAGCTGATCCCATTGAGCGCTCCCTGAGGAGCGCTTGTGAGCTTGCGAGCAAGCGCGTCACGAAGGGCGCCCGCCATGACGGGCTCAGGTGTCCGCTGAGCCCAGCCGGCGGGGGCTAGATGAACTCTTCGATGGCCTTCAGCAGGACGGACTTGGGCTTGGCTCCGGTGAAGGACTTCACCACTTCGCCACCGACCCAGATCTGGATCGTGGGCAGGCTGAGCACGCCGTAGTTCACCGGGGTGGCGGTGTTGGTGTTGGTGTCCAGCTTCAGGAAGGTCACGGAGTCGCCGTAGTCACGTGCGAGTTCGTCGATGATCGGTGACAGTTGCTTGCAGGGCGCGCACCAGTCGGCCCAGTAGTCGACCAGCACCGGCTTCGGGGAAGCGAGCACCTGATCGGCGAAGGTGGCATCGGTCACATCGGCAACATTGGCCATTTCGTTCTCTCCTAAACAGCAGTCGTTACGGGGACGGTAGCGGTCGCGTCCGACAAAGCGGCGAGGTAACGCTCGGCGTCCAGGGCTGCTGCGCACCCCGTCCCCGCAGCGGTGATCGCCTGGCGGTAGGTGTGGTCGACCAGATCGCCGGCAGCGAAGACCCCGGGCAGGTTCGTCCGGGTACTCGGGGCGTCCACGACCACATAACCGGACGCGTCCACCTCGACCTGGCCGCGGACGATCTCAGAGCGCGGGTCGTGCCCGATCGCCACGAACAGTCCCTGGACGGGGAGTTCGCGGGTCGCTCCGGTGACGGTGTCGGTGAGCGTGAGCCCGGCCAGTGAGCCTTCGCCATGCAGGTCGGTCACTTTCGAGTTCCAGGCGAAGGAGATCTTCGGGTCGGCCTTGGCGCGGTCGGCCATGATCTTCGATCCGCGCAACTCGTCGCGACGGTGGATCATCGTCACCGACTTCGCGAAGCGGGTGAGGAAGGTGGCCTCCTCCAACGCCGAGTCACCGCCGCCGACCACGGCGATGTCCTTGTCGCGGAAGAAGAAGCCGTCACAGGTGGCGCACCACGACACCCCGCGTCCGCTGAAGACCTCCTCGGCGGGCAGGCCCAGCTTGCGGTAGCCCGACCCCATCGCCAGGATCACCGCGCGCGCGGAGTAGGAGTTGCCTTCGGCGTCGGTGACCGTCTTCACTTCGCCGACCAAGTCGACCGAGACGATGTCGTCGGTGATGATCTCGGCACCGAACCGCTCGGCTTGGGCGCGCATCGCGAGCATGAGGTCGGGGCCCATGATGCCGTCGGTGAAGCCGGGGTAGTTCTCCACCTCGGTGGTGTTCATGAGCGCACCGCCGGCGGCCAGCGCACCCTCGAACACGAGCGGGTTCAGCCCCGCGCGCGCGGTGTAGATGGCGGACGCGTACCCGGACGGGCCGGAGCCGATGATGATGACTTCACGAATCTCGGACATGGTTCCTCTGGCGTTATCAGGTGGTTGCCCACTCTAGAGCTTGGCTCCGACAAGCGCCGGGTGCCGACGCCGAGCGAACACCGAACGGCACTCTGAGCAACCATCCGGCGCCCCATGGCATTCCAGCGCGCGCAGAGACCTCCTGCTGGTGGAGGTCACGAACATCCTGCGCGGGCTGGAGGCGTCCGGTGTGCTGCCCGCCCCGACCGCAGCCCTGGCCCACCGCGACCTGCTGGCGTTGCCCGTCGAAACCGTCCAGTTCGATCCCTGCGCCGAGCGGGTCTGGGAGCTTCGGCACGACCTCACCAGCTACGACGCCTGGTACGTCGCCGCCGCTGAACTCGCGTCCGCTCGCTTGGCGACACTCGACCGTCGGCTGGCGGCGGCTTCCGGGCCGACCTGCGGCTTCCTGGTGCCATGAAGCTGGGTTCAGCCGACGCGGTGTGCGATTCCGTCCCAGCCAAGGGGGGATCGCATGGCCCAATGTCGCGCGTCGCGGGCGAGTGCGACCTCCCGGTGGAGCACCGTTCGAAGGTATTCTCACTGTCGTGCTGATCCTGCTTTCGCCGGCGAAGTCGCTGGATTACGACTCCCCGATCCCCAACGTCAAGTGGTCGTGGCCACGGCTGCTGAACGAGTCGGTTCAGTTGGTCGACGTCATGCGCACCAAGTCGGTGGCTGAATTGGCCAGGCTGTCGGGTATCTCCGACGAACTGGCCGCGCTCAACGCCCAGCGCTGGGCCGACTTCTCGCTGCCGTTCGAGCCCGAGAACGCCCGTCCGGCGATCCTGGCTTTCGTCGGCGACGTCTATCGCGCGATCGATGTGTACGGACGTTTCATGCCGCGCGACTTCGTCGAATCCCAGAAGGTCCTGCGGATCCTCTCCGGGCTGTACGGCGTGCTGCGTCCGCTGGACCTCATGCAGCCGTACCGGCTGGAGATGGGCACGCGCCTGGAGACCGTCCGCGGCAAGAACCTCTACGACTGGTGGGGCACGCAGATCACCGACCAGCTCCGCGCCGACCTGGCCACCTCGCCGGGAGCGCCGGTGGTGCTGAACCTGGCGTCGGCGGAGTACTTCGGCGCAGTGCAGCCCGAAGAACTGGGCGTCCGGGTGATCTCGCCCCGCTTCGAGGACACTGACGCCAACGGCAAGCGCAGCGTGGTCTCCTTCTTCGCCAAGCATGCGCGCGGCGAAATGGCCTACTGGGTGGTGCGCAACCGCACCTACACCCCGGTCGTCCTGCCTGGCTTCCTGGGCAGCGGCTACCGCTACGACCGTGCCGCGTCCACGCCGGATGAACCCGTGTTCGTGCGCACCTTCGAGGACCGCGCCAACCCCAGCTTCATCCTCAAGAAGACGCGGACGAAAACCGAGTTCGTCCAGAACCCGCCGCCCGTGCTGATCCCGCGCCGTCGCCAGCCCAAGGCGGACGCTGAACCCCTGCCCGTCGAGTGAGCCCTACCGACTCGACACTGAGCGGGACGGGCGCGCCGTCCGGCAAGTGGTCCGGACGCGCCCAGGCCTACGCCGAGACGTTCGCCGGCCAGTGCGCGCATGCGATCGGGCCGCTGCTCGACGCGGTCGACGCCCGACCCGGCCAGCGGTTTCTGGATGTGGGCACGGGCGCCGGTGCCGTCGCTTCGGCCGCACTCGCGCGTGGGTGCCTGGTCACCGGCGTCGATCCGGAGCCGGACATGCTCGTCCTCGCCGCCAAGAACGCACCGGACGCAACACTGTTGCAGGCCGCGCTGCCCCTGCTGCCGCTGCCGGACTCGAGCTTCGACACCATCGTTGCCAACTTCGTGCTCAATCACGTGGCTGACCCGGCCGCAGCCGCCCGCGAACTCGGGCGGTTGCTGGCTCCCGGGGGGCGCGCGGCAGCGTCCATCTGGCCGGCGGAGGTCTTCGCCCTCCGCGGTCTGTGGGACGAAGTGGTCGCCGAATCGGGCGCGGTCCCTCCCCCCGGGCTCGGACCGCTGCCTGCCGAACTCGACTTCCCCAGAACCCCGGACGGAGTGGCCGTGCTGTTGGCTGCAGCGGACCTGCGTGTCGAACGGGCCTGGCAGTACGAGTTCGTGCACGTGGTCGATCCCGAACTCTGGTGGCGCGGAGTCACCGGCGGCGTGGCCGTGATCGGGCAGACCTACCTCGCCCAGACCCCCGAGGTGGCCGCCCGCATGCGCGCGGCCTACCAGCGTGCGAGCGCACGCCATCTTGGCTCGGACGGACGCCTGCACCTGGCGGGCGCTGCCGTTCTCGCCGTCGCGAGCAGAGCCTGAGGCGGCGCCGAGAGCGAACTCGCTAGCCCGACCCCTGAGCTTGACGAAGGGTCTGGGCGTGACGAAGGGTCTGAGGCGGCGCCGATGGCGAACCCGCCACCAACACGATCCTGAGCCTCGATACGCCGAGTGAGCGCGGTCTCGACAGGCTCGACCAGCCGATCGGTGGATCAGGGCTGAGCTTGACGAAGGGTCTGAGCCCGAGGTCTCAGCTCAGACCGTAGGCCCGATGAATCATCCAGATCGGGTGCTCGGTCTTCACTCCGGAGGACTGCTGAATCTGCCAGCGACAGGTCTCGGTGTCGCACAGAGCCAGGTTCGGGTTGGTTTCCTTCACCATTTCGAACAAGGGACGGCCGACCGCCTGCGCGATGTCGTACTTCTCCTTCTTCAACCCGTAGGTGCCGGCGATGCCGCAGCAGACCTTCTCCGAATCCACGACCGTCAGGCCTGGGATCAGCCGCAGCACCTCAAGTGCGGGCTTGCCCATGCCCTGAGTCTTCAACTGGCAGGGGGCGTGGTAGGGCACGGTCATCTCGATGCGCTGGAAGTCCGTGGGCAACTCGCCCGCATCATGCAGGTCGAGCAGGAACTCCATCACGTCGCGGATCCGCGTCCCCACGTCCTTCAGCCGCTCATCCGTCACGCCCATGATCTCGTGAGCCTCGTGCTTGAGCATGCCCGTGCACGAACCGGACGAAGAGATGATGGTCAACTCGTTCCCTGAGCCTGACGAAGGGCCGGCCGAGCGAAGGTCGTCGCACAGGCTCAGCACCGACTTCGTGGCACCGTCGAACAGCCCGTTCGACTGCATCGCCAAGCCGCAGCAGCCCTGCTTCGGCACCAGCACCTCGTAGCCCAGGTGCTCGAGCACCTCGACGGTCTTCTTGGACGTCTCCACCTCGAAGTAGCCGCCCGCGCACCCGTGGAAGAACACCAGCGCGCCCCGCGTCGGGGCTTTGGCGGGCTTGGGTCGCTTGGCCCACCAACCGGCGAAGGTCTGGGTCTGGGCCGGCGGCATCGGGGCGTTGCGGTGCACCTTCACCACGGCTTCCATCACCGTCCGGATCGGGCCGTTGCGCAGTGCAGCGTTCGCGAGCGGGGCGATGGGCGTCATCGCCTTGCCCATCAGGGTGGTCTGCCCGATCAGCCGGTCGCGCAGCGGCATGTGGTCGGCCTTCATCACCGCGCGCGCCTGGGAGTTGAGTTCGGCGATCTGGACGCCCTGCGGGCAGACCAGCGTGCAGGTGCCGCAACTCGAGCAGTAGTCGAGCGAATGGTCGACAGACTCGCCGTCCCGGAAGCGCTCAGCCTGAGGGCCGACGAACTTCGGTCCGGTGAACAGCGGGGTGACCGCCGCAACCGGGCACTGGGTTTCGCAGATCGTGCACTTCACACACGCGTCGAGGCTGGCCCGGGACAACTCGTGGCCGGCGAACTCAAGGCCTTTGCTGGTCATGCCCACTCCTTCGCGATCTCGTCTGCGGCTCTCACGGCGCTGCCAAGGGCGATCCCGTCCCCGGACTTTTCGGCCCACCGTGAGGACCCGCCGATGATGCCGCCCGCTGCGAACAGGTTCGAGTACACCGGTACCCCATTGGCGTCGAGCGGACGCATACCGGCGTCCACTGCCACGCCGACCTTGAACAGCGGCTGTTCCGCCCCCCAGTAGTCACCGTGGATGAGTTGGCCCTCGGCTCCCGCCAGCGGCAGGCCGAACAGGGTCTCGGTGACGTTGCCGTACGAGTCCAGCGCCAGCGCGCCCGACTCGAATCCGCCTGTGGCCAGCACGAATGCGTCCGCCTCGAACTCCCGCGGTGCGGGCGCGGTCGCGATGCTTACCGCGGCGATCCTCCCGTCCGCTGCCCGGAAGGTGATCGTCCGCACACCCGGGACCAACCGGACGCCAGCCGCCGTCGCCCGCGCGGTGAGCGCCTCGTTGAGCCGCATGCCGGGGATGGACGGCGGGGGCAGAGGAATCTCGAACACCTGGTGACCCAGCCGCTCGGCCACGTCGCGCCACGCGTTGGCGTCCTTGAGGCCGAGCACCGCCGGCAGGCCGACGATCTCGCCCTCGGCGAGCAGGGGCTTCAGCGCGGATGCGAACTTGGCGCGGTATGCGGGGTCGTCGAACGCCCTGGCGTAGGTGAGCCCGGACGAGTCGACCTCGGGCTCGCGCGCAGGCAAGTCGACCGACAGATGTCGCACGGTCCGCCGTCCGCCGTCGGGCAGGTCGGTGCGCGCCAAGTTCTGCGCGATCAACTTGGGGTGGAAATCCTTGAGCTGACGCAGCCCGACGATCACGAAGCGCCTGCCCGCGGCCGCGTGCCCGGCGATCATGCTCGGCTGTGCCAGGCACGTCGGACGGATCGCGCCCACCGCGGTGGGCAACTGGTAGTTCGCCTCGGCGTCGCCGACCAGCAGATCGGGGACGATCTTCAGCAGGTAGGCGAGACCTTCGTGGACGGCGTCCGCCCCGATGACTGCGTACGGGTGAACGAGTTCCCCGCTCATGTTGGCTGAGCCCCTGCCCACGTTGGCTGAGCCACTCACTACGTTGGCTGAGCCACTCACTACGTTGGCTGAGCTTGACGAAGCCTGCGTCGGTGACCCTTCGACAGGCTCAGGGATCGTTGTGGTCGGCTCAGGGATCGTTGTGGTCGGCTCAGGGATCGTTGTGGTCGGGTCAGGGATCGTTGTGGTCGGGTCAGGGGTCGTTGAGCCGAAGGACTGACTCAGTTCCAGGATCGGGTTGGTCACCCGTTGGGGGCGGTAGCCGAGCACGTCGATCGTGCCCTGGCCGAGTTGAAGGCCGCCCAGACCCTTGGTGAGCAGGGTGACCTTGGCGCCCGCGTCCGCCAGTCGATTCGCGGCGACGAGACCGGCGAGGCCGGCTCCGATCACGATGATGCGGCTCACAGTGTCACCTCGCTGGCTGGCTGGGGCAGGTGGTCGATGTCGAGCGTGGACTGGAAGATCCAGTTGTCGAGAGCGGTCTGGCGAACCTGATCGCCGTAGAGGATGGGCCAAAGTCCGATCCAGCGGTTCTTCAGGAACAGCCGCAACAGGCCTGTGGCCCGCTCGACGTCGATGTGCTCGGTCTCCAGCGCGACACCGGTCGCCCGCATCGAGCAGAACCCGCCCTGGCAGGGTCCCATGCCCAGTCGAAGCTGGCGGCGCAGATCGTCGAATGTGCCCTTGGGCTGGTCGGCGAGAGCATCGGTGAACATCTTGCGACTCATCAACTCGCACTCGCAGAGAATCTGCTCGGCGAACCGGTCCTCCTCGCGCGCCTCCAGCCGGTGGGTCACCACGTAGGTCTTGCCCGATTCCGAGCCGGGGATGGCCTCGTCCGCCGTCCGGCAGGCGCGCTTCTCGCCGAGCTTGTCGCACATCGCGTCCACGATGTGCTCGGCCATGAGGCGGTAGGTGGTGAGCTTGCCTCCGCCGATGGTGAGCAGGCCGTCCAGCCCGTCGCGCGGAGTGTGGTCGATGACCGCCATGCCGCGGCTCATGTGCCGGGTGTCGGCGCTCGAGACCCGCTTGTCCTTGATCAGCGGACGGGCGCCGGCCCACGCGTGCAGGGCCCGGGACTGGCGGAAGCCGGGGATCAGTACCTCGCCGGCGTCCAGCATCTGCTGCACCTCGTCGAGTTCGATGGCGAGGTTGTCAGGGTCGTCGACCTTCACGTCCGTGGTGCCGATGATGCTCACGGTGTGCACCGGGACGAGGATGTCGCCGTCGGCCGGGTAGATGCAGCGGTTGACCACGCGGTTCACCAGCCGGTGGTTCATCGCGATCATGATGCCGCGGCCTGGGATCACGTCCACCGGTTCGCAGTCGGCCATGGCGGCGATCTGGCCGGCCCACGGACCGGCGCAGTTGAGCACGAAGGAGCAGTCGATCTGCACCTCCTCGCCGTTCTTGAGGTCGAGGCAATGGACGGCCGCGACGCGGTTTCCGTCCCGGGTGATCTTCGTGACCTTGTGGTAGGTGAGGATCTGTGCGCCGTAGGCCCTGGCCGAGTTCGCCGCACCCCAGACGAGCTGCCAACCGTCCACGGAGCCGTCCTGCACTTCGATGGCGCGGAGGAGCCCGGGGTTCAGCCGAGGCTCCGCCTTGAGCGCCTGGGCGACCGGGATCTCCTGCGCTGGGACGCCGGTGGCGAGCGCTCCTTCGAGGAACTTGTCGGCAAAGGCCGGATCGTCGCCCGGGCAGGTCACGAAGTAGCCGCCGGTGGTCTCGATCGCGGACGCCTGAATGCGGGTCAGGATCGCGTTCTCCTGGGCGCATTCGGTGGCTGAGAGGGGATCGCTGACGACATAGCGTCCGCCGGAGTGCAGCAGCCCGTGGAACCGGGCAGTCGTGCCCTGGCCCAAGTCGGCCCGGTCGAGCAGCACGGTGCTGTAGCCCCGCATCGCGACATCGCGCACCACCCCGGCGCCGGTCGAACCGCCGCCGATGACCACCACGTCAACCGCCAGTTTCCTCACGTCGACCTCCCTCACCTGGGACGCCGGGCGCCGACCTCGGCGTCGACGTCCGGGCAGCGCATAGCGCGCCGTCTTGTTTGCAGGCTAGTCAGCCCGGGGCGTCGGTTTCACTAAACCAGCCAGGTTCGCTCAGACGTGCACCCGAGTTCGGTCAGGATGGGAAATCGCCCCCTCATTGCTGGGCGCCACCCTTCGCGCATTGAGAGCCACCCTTCCCCGCCGAGGGCCTCCGAATCGGTCGAGGGCCTGTGCCTACGCGCAGGCGGACGGCGCCAACAGGGGCTCTCGGTGAGGAAGGGTGGCTCTCAATGGGCCTGCTCAGCCACGGACGCGGTCGTCCAGGTCGCTCGGGCGGCCTGCTGAGCGGAGGCCGATCGGTCGGGGCGAGTTCAGAACGGTTGGTCGGAAAGGTACTGGTCACGGACCTGTTTGCGGAGCACCTTGCCGAGCATCGAGCGGGGAAGGTCGTCGACCGCGACGATGCGGCGAGGAGACTTGTAGCCGGCCAGGCGCTCCTTGCACCAGGCGCGCATCGCGGTCTCGTCCAGCTCCGCGCCCGGACGCAGGGTGACCACGGCCACCACGGTCTCGCCGCCCGATGTGGCTGGGACGCCGATCACCGCGGCGTCGGTGACGTCCGGGTGACCGCGCAGGGTGTTCTCGACCTCGGACGGGGCCACGTTGAACCCGCCGGTGATGATCAACTCCTTGACCCGGTCGACGATCGTGGTGAACCCGTCCGCGTCGACGGTGACCACGTCGCCGGTGCGTAGCCAGCCGTCCGGTAGCAGTGACTTCGCGGTCTCCTCGGAGTTGTTCCAATAGCCGCTGAACACCTGCGGGCCCTTGATCAGCAACTCGCCGCGCTCGCCCTGGGCGACCTCGCGGGTGGGGTCGTCCGGGTCGACCACCCGCATCCAGGTGCTCGGGAAGGGGACGCCGATCGTTCCCGTCCGCCGGGAGGGATGGAACGGATTGCCCAGGCACACCGGGGACGCCTCGGTCATGCCGTAGCCCTCGACCAACAGGCCCCCGGAGACGCTCTCCCACAGTTCGACCGTCGAATCGGGCAGGTTCATCGCACCGGAGATGCAGTATTTGGCCGACCTCAGCGAGATGCCGCGCTCCTTGGCGACGGTGGCGGTCTTCTCGTAGATCGGCGGGACGGCGCAGTAGACCGTGGGCGGGGACTTCTTGGCCGCGGCCAGCACTAGGTCGACGTCGAAGGCCGGGAACAGCACCAGCCGCGCCTGCTTGAGGATGCCGTAGGTGAGGAACAGGGTCATCCCGAACGCGTGGAACATCGGCAGGATCGCGTAGAAGATCTCCTTGCGGTACTCCGCGCCGTGCATCCACGCCTCGCCCTGGCGAGCGTTGGCGAACAGGTTGTAGTGGCTGAGCATCGCGCCCTTGGGGACGCCGGTGGTGCCCGAGGTGTACTGGATCACCGCCAGGTCGTGCACGGCGGGCTTCGGGTGCGAGGGATTCAACGGCTCGGCCTTGACGAACTTCTCCCACGGGATCGTCCCAGGTGCCGGCTGGGTGAGCCGGTCGCGGGTGGCGCGCAGCTTCTTGACCGGCAACTGCAGGGCCAGCCGCTTCACTGTCGGGAATGCCTTGAGCATGTTCACCGAGACGATGTGCTCCAGGGCCAGGTCGTCGGGCATCGACGTCAGCTTGGCCACGGCCGCGTCCCAGCAGATGGCGACCCGGGCGGCGTGGTCCTCGAAGAGGTGGCGCAGTTCCCGCTCGGTGTAGAGCGGGTTGTGCTCGACCACGACCGCGCCCAGGCGCAGGATCGCGTAGAAAGCCACCACGTGCTGGGGGCAGTTCGGCAGGATCAGGGCCACCCGGTCGCCGGCCTTCACGCCCAGTCGGCGCAGCCCCTCGGCGGCGCGGTTGATCGCGTCGCCCAACTCGGCGTAAGTGGTGGTGCGGCCGAAGAACTCGGTCGCCACGTGGTCGGGCGCTTCGCGAACCGAGCGCTCGTACAGCGCGACCAGTGATTCGGTGGGAAGTTCGATCTCGGCCGGAACTCCCGGCTGGTAGTGCTTCGTCCAGGGTGCGTCCACGGATGTGAATCTATCGCCGGCCACCTCGTGCTGGCCTCCAGCTGAACCGATTTGCACTGTCGATGGCTGAACCGCCCGCCCGAAACGGGCGTTCGGGAGCGAGTTGAGTGCAAATCGACTCGCCGTGCAACGAAACCGGTCCGGCACGACTTGTTCGAAGATGTGGGAGTGCCGAACGCCAGCGCAGTGGTCAAGTCCGTGAATCCGGGCGTTCCGGGTTCGTTCGTGGAGTTCGTCCGGGCCCGGGAAGCCAGGCTGCTCGACGTCGCCTGGCTAATCACGCGCAACGCCGAGGACGCGCACGATGCCGTCCAGGATGCGTTGGTCGGCCTCTACGCGCGGTGGGACAAGCTGCCGGCGGGCGACGAGTTCGAGGCCTACGCCTATCGCAGCCTGGTCAACGCGTGCCTGACCGTGATCCGGCGCCGGCCGCGCTGGTTGCCGGTGGCAGAACCGGCCGCACTGCGCTCGGCCCCGGTGACCCCGGACGCCGCTGCCGGGCTGGCTGAGAGCGATGAGGTCTGGCGGCTCTGCGGCGAGCTCAAGCCGGCCCAGCGGACGGCGGTGGTGCTGCGGTTCTTTGCCGACCGCAGCTTCGCCGAGATCGCCGAAGCGCTCGGCTGCCGCGAGGCGACCGCCCGCTCCCACGTGCATCGCGCGCTGGCGCAATTGCGCTCGCGCCTGGAGGAAGGACAGTGATGGACGAGACCGAGCAGACGTTCCGCGACGGGTTGCAGCAGGCTGCGGCGAACCGACCAGCTCTGGGGCGGGTCGATCTCGAAGAAGTGGTCGCCCGTAGCGAGCGCGTCTCCGCCGAGCACGAGCCGGTGATGTCGCGCTGGCGGACGGCGCTGGCCGCGGCTGCTGCGATCGCCCTTGTCGCCGGGGTGGGTGTGGGGCTGTGGCAGTGGCGCAGTGGATCGGTGCCCGTCCCGGCGGTCCCCCTGGGACAACCGGTTGCCAGCCCGAGCGAACCGGCCCCGACCACCAGTCCGACCACGTCGCCGTCCGCGCCGAACGAGGGACTCGTCGGCACCCAGTGGATGGCCGTCCAGATCGGTGCCGCGAGCGTGGTGCGCGGCGACGGCCAGGTGCCGTCCCTGCGGTTCACCGAGGCCGGCGAGGTGCTTGGCAGCGACCCGTGCAACTCCCTGCGCGGCAGCTACACCGCGGACGGTGACGACATCACCCTCGTCGGTTGGGAGAGCACCTTCAAGTACTGTGCCGAGCCCACGCAGCAGCAGCGGTTCCGGGATGCGCTGGATGCGACCGTCGCCTACGACATCGACAACGAAGGCACCCTGACCCTCATCGATGCCCAAGGTCAGCTGGCGCTGCGCTTGCTCCCCGAAGCGAAGTTCTCGGCTGACCGGCTTCCGACCGCGGTTCCGCCGGACGGTTCGCCTGAGCCCACCCAGTCGCCAGCGGTCGTCGAAGGCGTCGAAGTGCGCCTGCGCAACGACTCGGATGTGGACTTCGATCGCTACCTGGTGGTCTTCCCCGACGGGATGAAGGTCGAGCTGCGCGACCTCGTCGCCGGTGGCACCTCCGGGTATTTCGACACCGCTCAGGCCTACACCTACGCCTACGTCCAGGTGACCGTGGACGGCAAGAAGTACACCTACCAGCCGGTGGACTACATGGGTGAGACCCAGCTCAAGCCCGGCCGGTACACCTACGCCCTCGACATCGTGGACGGCCGCCTCCAACTCACCTTCGACTGAGGTTCGCAGCCGGGCGCACGCCACCCCCGTCGGAATGGGAGCGGCGAACCACGGCGTCCGCCCGTTGGGGAGCGGGGACGGGATGGAAGGGGCCCGACGGGCCGTCCGACTAGCATGAGCCGACGGCAGGAGGTGGCATGGGCGAGCGGTGCAGTTGGTGCGGCGTTGATTCGCTCTACGTCGACTACCACGACCACGAGTGGGGCCTGCCCGAGCGCGACTCTCGCGCCCTGTACGAGAAGTTGGTGCTGGACGGCTTCCAGGCTGGTCTCTCCTGGTACACGATTCTGCGCAAGCGGGAGAACTTCCGCGCCGCGTTCGCCGGCTTCGACCCGGACGCGATCGCCACCTGGGGTGAGCCGGACGTGGTGCGCCTGCTCGGGGACGCCGGTATCGTCCGGCATCGCGGCAAGATCGAAGGTGCGATTCTGAACGCGCGCGCGTGGCAGCAAGTCGAGGCCGACGTCGGCTTCAGCCACTTCATCTGGAGCGCAGTGGACGGGGTCGCGGTGCAGCATCGGTTCACCGCCGAGAGCCAGGTGCCCGCGACCGACCCGATCGGGGACGCCCTTGCCAAGCGACTGAAGCATGCCGGCTTCAAATTCTGCGGGCCGACCATCGTCTACGCCTTCGCTCAGGCGGTCGGGCTGGTGAACGACCACATCATTGGGTGTCCGGCGCATGACCGGGTGGCGATGGCCGGGATCCAGCCTGGCGACAAGGCGCCGGATGGTCTCGACAAGCTCGACCAGCCGGTGGGGGTGCCCGACGAGCTACCCATGACGCTCCCCGAGCCTGTGGCCGCGCTCCCCGGTCCTGTGGCCGCGCTCCCCGAGCCTGTCGAGGGGTCGCCCGAGCGGCCTTCGGACGTGGTGATGAGGTGAAGCTCCCGGGCTGGCTGAGTCCGGTCTGGCTCGTGATCGGTTCGATCATTTCGGTCCAGGTCGGAGCAGCGTTCGCCAAGTCCCTGTTCGCGCTGACCGCTGCGACGGCCGTGGCCTGGTTGCGGATGGCAGTTGCCGCGGCGATCTTCTGGGTGATCGCACGCCCCCGGATCACCGGACGCACCTGGCCGGAGTGGCGGGTCGTCCTCGGCTACGGCGTCGCGTTGGCCACGATGAACTGGGCGATCTACATGTCCTTCGCGCGCATCCCGATCGGGCTCGCCGTGACCATCGAATTCCTGGGTCCACTAGGGATTGCGGTGTTCGGCTCGCGGCGACCCCGCGACCTGGTGTGGGTTGCGCTGGCCGCGATCGGGGTGGCCCTGCTCGGCGTCTTCCCGGTCACCGTCGATTGGGTCGGAGTCGGCTTCGCTCTGCTCGCGGGCGCCGGTTGGGCGGCCTACATCTTGCTCTCCAAGCAGACCGGACGGTACTGGTCGGGCGTGACCGGAGTCAGCATGGGCTCACTGGTCGGTGCGACAGTGTTCCTCATCCCTGGCTTGCTGGCCGGCGGCGCGTCCCTGTGGCAGCCGCAGGTGCTGTTGCTCGGCTCACTGGTCGCAGTGATGAGCTCGGTGATCCCCTACGGCCTGGAGATGGTCGCGCTGCGCTCGCTCCCGGCCGGTGTCTTCGGCATCCTGATGAGCGTGGAGCCCGCTGCTGCCGCGCTGGCCGCCTGGCTGGTCCTGAGCGAGCAGTTAAGCGCCGTCGAAGTTGCGGCGATGGCGTGCGTGATCGTCGCGTCCGTCGGCTCGACCCGGACGCTGGCGAAGGCGCC
>DAORUI010000051.1:13883-17684 GCA_035433085.1 Propionicimonas sp.
CTCATGTGCTCGAAGGTGAACACCATGCCGAGCTGACCGGCAGCCGGATCGGTGTGGGCACGCGCGGTTTCGACGTCGACCAGGACCATCTCGCCGACGCTGAACAACTGGGCGGCATCGATGCCCACTTCCCGGTTCAGTTCGCGCAAGTACTCGTGCAGCCGCGGCCCTTCCACCACCAGGGACGGGTCGTAGCAGATCCCGTCCGGTGCCGCGGGGCCGTCGGCCAGCGGCAGGGTCTTGGAGATCAGGTTGATCACGTCCATGCGGAAGCCGTCGACGCCGCGCTCTACCCAGCGCCGCATCATGGCGTAGATCGCTTGACGCACCGCCGGGTTCTCCCAGTTCAGGTCGGGCTGCTTGGGTGCGAACAGATGCAGGTAGTACTCGCCGGACGCGGGGTCGAACTGCCATCCGCGACCGGAGAAGAAGGAGCCCCAGTTGGTGGGCTCGGCTCCGGGCGTCCCTGGTTCGAAGCCGGGACGCGCGGGTCGCCAGAAGTACCAATCCCGCTTGTCGGAGTTCGGATCGCGGGATTCGGTGAACCACGGGTGCTCGTCCGAGGTGTGGTTCACGACCAGATCCATGACCAGCTTTATGCCGCGGGAATGCAGCCCGGCGATCAGAGCGTCCAGGTCTTCGAGGGTGCCGAAGAGCGGGTCGATGTCGTCGTAGTCACTGATGTCGTAGCCGTTGTCTGCCATCGGCGAGCGGTAGACCGGCGAGAGCCAGACGACGTCCACTCCAAGCGCGGCGAGGTGGTCGAGATGGGCGATGATGCCCGGGATGTCGCCGATCCCGTCCCCGTTACTGTCTGCGAACGACCGCGGGTAGATCTGATAGACGACCGCACTTTGCCACCAAGGAGCCATGGCCGCCATTCTGCCGTCCTCGGTGACCACCTACCGGGTAAACAGCACCTGTTCGCGAGCCTCGGCGAGGGTCTGCTGCGTGTGCGCCACCGCGGCGCGCCGCTGCTGCAACCGCTCGCGCACCACCGCCAGCGTCTGTAGGGCATGGCTGACCTGCGTGCCGGCGCGATTGATGCGGTCGAGCACCGACCAGTCGCTGAACAGGTTGTCGAACCACACGTCGAAGAGCTGGCCGAGGGCGTCGACGTCCAAGCCGTCCACCTTCGCCATACGGACGTCGGCAAGCTCGGCCGACAGGTGTCTCAGGGACGCGTCCGCGGCGCGCAGGCGGGCAGTCGCCTCGTCCATCTTGGAGTACTTGGCCATGTCGGTGAGCATGCCGCCGCCGAGGAACGTGTCGAAGCTCGCCCAGCCGCTGGCGTCCTCGAGATGCTTTGCCGCAGCCTCGAGGTCGTGGCGGGCACGCTGCTCGGCGGCCAAAGCCTGGTCGATCTCCGTGAGCTGGGCGCTGCCGGCGGCCAACTGCTGCGCGATCTCGAGAAGCTGGTCGGCCGCCGAGCCGGCAGCCGCGCGCAGCCGCGCCTCCTCACCGGCCAGCGCCTTCTGCTTGCGGTCCTGCGGATCGCCCAGAGCGGCCAACTGGTTGAGCGCCTGCTGCCGGTTGGCGGCAGCGGTGGCCAGCGCCTGCTGCGCGGACGCCGCCCGGTACTCGGCCTCTTGTGCTTCGGCCAGTTCGCGATCGAAGTCGGTGTCCCAACGGCCCCGCAGCGCCGACCAGATCCGGGTGGGACTGAGCGACTCCAACTTGGCCACGTCGTTGGCCTCCAGGTGGGCCCGCCCCTTGGCGTCCGCCAGTTGCGATTCGGCGAGTGACTCGGCCGCCCTGGCCCGTTGCAGCACGCGCTGCAGCCGCTCCTGTTCGGCGCAGTCGTCGAGCGCGGCCTGCAGTTCTGGGGTGATCACGGCAGCAGCCTAGGGCCGGACGCCGGCTGCAATTGGGCGGCGTCGGGATTGCCCGCCTCGGCCCCCTGCCCGTCACAAGCTGGACAGTTGCGTCCCGTCATGGGGCCCAACTGTCCAGTTTGCGAGGGGGAGGGTGGGTGGCCTTGCGGGGAGCCCGGACCGGGATGACACCAGCAAAGGGCCGGCCGGGGATTCCGGCCAGCCCTTTCTGGTTGGGTCAGCGCTTGAGTTTGACCGAGGTCTTGCCGGTCTTCGACATGAGCAACTCCGAACCGGAGTACCACGCGGTCACCGTGCGCTTGCCCGACTTTGTGAACCCGCTGAGCTGAGCGGACGCCCGTCCGTCGGTGGCGGCGTGGGCGGTGACTGGCGGCAGCGCCAGGAAGGTGAGGCTGGCGGCGACCGCGACCGCGAGCCCGCTGAGACGGGACATGTGAACCTTTCGAGTACGGCTCACGCACGGCATCTCACACGCAGTAGCAGTGGTTCAGGCCCGATTCCGCGCGGGAGCGTGATCCGTGACGTTGGGCTTCGGTCCGGCTCCTGCGAGGCAGTTACGGTTGCGGGTCAGCCCGGGGATCACACCCGGTTCTCCGTCCAACGTGGTGAGGTTGGCAGTTCCGGCACCGGGTGAATTCCGGGACGCGGGACTTGCTCCGATCGCGGACGCGCGACCGGGGGCGGGCTGGGCGGTGCGGGCCCGGCGGGAGCTTCAGCTGCCAGTGCCGTTCGGGTACGGATAGACCGCGGGGCTACGGACGCCGGCCTTGCCGAGGGCGGCCAGGCTGCGTTCGAGCAGCGACCGCTGCACGGCCCAGTGCTGGTTGGTGGCGGTCTTTGCCATCATCCGAATGGTCATCGCGGTCGCGGTCACCGCGTTCACGCCGGCCACGGTCGGCTTGTCGAGCAGGACGTCGGCGTAGTCCGGATCGGTCGCCATCTCGGCGGCCACTGTCTCGAGGATGCCGATCACCTTGGCCCCGTCCTCGTCGTAGGCGACCGGGACGTCGACGATCGCCGTCGACCAGCCCTGGCTCTGGTTGCCGATCCGCAGGATCTCACCGTTGCGGACGTACCAGACGGTGCCGGTGGCATCGCGCAGCCGGGTCACCCGCAGGCCAACCTCCTCGACGGTGCCGGTGACCTCGCCGGTGTTGACCAGGTCGCCCACCCCGTACTGGTCCTCCATGATCATGAAGATGCCGGAGAGGAAATCCTTCACCAGGCTTTGCGCGCCGAAGGCCAGCGCGACACCGCCGACCCCTGCCGAGGTGAGCAACGGCGCCATCGGCACTTTCAGGATGTCCATGATGGTCAGTACGGCGATCGTCCAGACCGCGATCGAGACCACGCTGGTGATCACTGAGCCCAGCGTCGTCGCCCGCTGTTCGTAGCGTTCGTTGTTGGCCATGGTCACCGTAGACAGCAGCTTCTCCGCGGCGTTGGTCTGGTGCTCTCGGCGGGTCTGCGCCCTGGTCACCGCGCGTTTGGTGACTCCGCGGACGAGCCGAACCAGCAAGAACCGTCCGACGATCGCGATGATGATCACCAGGCCGATCGAGATCAGGTCGTTGACCGCAATCCAGGTGGAGAAGTCGGGCATGGGGCCATTCTTGCCCATCGGTACGGTCGCAGAGCCGCGCGCTCCTGCAGTGTGACGCGATCTGGACCCGCAACACCTTTCGGGTACGCAGACAAGCTGATCACCGACCTATCGGGGCCGAATCGCGGCATGGTCCGGAGGGAATAGCGATCCGCATCGCGAGGTTACCTAGAGTAGTTGAATCGACAACCATTTTGGAGCACGCAATGCAGCTGGGCATCTTCAGCGTCGGCGACATCACCACCGATCCGACGACCGGACGGACGCCGTCCGAGCACGAGCGGATCTTGGCTTCGGTGACCATCGCCAAGAAGGCCGAGGAGATCGGGCTGGACGTGTTCGCGACCGGCGAGCACCACAACC
>DAORUI010000052.1:0-1688 GCA_035433085.1 Propionicimonas sp.
GGCATCAACGAGAGCTTGAGGTTGGTGAACTTGCGGGTCACCTCCACGGCCTCCTCGTCGAAGGCCCACGGCACCCGATACGACCCCGAACCGTGCAGCCGGGAGTGCGAGGAGAGCATGCCGAACGGCAACCAGCGTTTGAACACCCCGATGTCCGGGGTGCCTTCGAAGCCTCCGATGTCGTGGCTCCAGTACCCGAAGCCCGACATGGCCAGAGATAGTCCGCCGCGCAGCGACTCAGCCATCGAGGCGTAGGTCGAGTCGCAGTCGCCGCCCCAATGGACGGGAAACTGCTGGCCGCCGGCCGTTGCCGAGCGCGCGAACAGCACAGCCTCGCCCGCACCGCGCTCGGCTACCAACAGGTCGTGCACCGCCCGGTTGTAGAGGTGGGCGTAGTAGTTGTGCATCCGCTGCGGATCGGAGCCGTCGAACCAGGCCACGTGCTGGGCCGGCACCCGCTCGCCGAAATCAGTCTTGAATGCGTCCACCCCCTGGTCGAGCAGCCGTTTGAGCTTGCCCTGGTACCAGCGGACGGCGTCGGGGTTGGTGAAGTCGACCAGGGCCATGCCGGCCTGCCACAGGTCCCACTGCCACACGTCACCCGACGTGGTACGCAACAGGTAGCCCTTCGCCGCACCCTCGGCGAACAGTGGCGAACGCTGGGCGATATAGGGGTTGATCCAGACACAGACGCGCAGCCCCTTGGCCTTCAGCCGGGCGAGCATGCCTTCGGGATCGGGGAAGGTTCGCGGATCCCACTCGAAGTCGCACCACTGGTACTCGCGCATCCAGAAGCAGTCGAAGTGGAACACCGACAGCGGCAGGTTCCGCTCAGCCATGCCGTCGATGAAGCTGGTCACCGTGGCTTCGTCGTAGTCGGTGGTGAACGACGTCGTCAGCCACAGCCCGAATGACCAGGCCGGCACTTCGGCGGGCCGTCCGGTGAGTCCGGTGTAGCGACGCAGGACGTCCTTGGGCGTCGGTCCGGCGATCAGGTGATAGGTGAGCGCGGAGCCGGCCACCGAGAACTGCACCCGGGTGTTGACCTCGGAGCCGACCTCGTAGGACACCTTCTCAGGATGGTCGACGAAGACTCCGTAGCCCTTGCTCGTCACGTAGAACGGCACGTTCTTGTACGCGAGTTCGCTGGAGGTACCGCCGTCCTCGTTCCAGATGTCGACGACCTGGCCGTTCTTGGCGAACGCACCGAAGCGCTCCCCCAGTCCGTAGACCAGTTCGCCGGGTTCGAGGGCGAGCTGCTCGTGCAGCCACTCGCCGCCCTCCCGCGTGCGCATCGCGCCCACCGACTTGGGTAGCGACGATGTGAGCACGCGGTCGGCCTCGCGGAACTCGACCCGCCAGCGTCCCTGGCGGTAGACCCGCACCTCCAGATCACCGGTGCGCAGGCTCGCATATTCCGGTTCGACGGAGACCTCGGGGACGAATCCTGCCTCGCCGTGCAGTTCGAAGTCCGGCCCCGGCTGGCGGCGTCCGTCGTGGTGGACGACGCGGACGGTCACGACGCCCGGCGCGGGTGAGGAATAGGTCAGCGTCATCATCGGACGGTTGAGCGTGTCTGCGCGTCCGGTGATCGGGGCGGTCGGCGCGAACACCGTCATGGTGCCGACAACTGGGTCGACGCGGATGTCGTCCACCTCGACCGCGTACAGCGGGCTGTAGTCGGAGCG
>DAORUI010000052.1:1788-11846 GCA_035433085.1 Propionicimonas sp.
ACCAGCGGAATGAAGAACTCGTTCCACGTCCAGATGAAGAAGAAGACCATCAGGACGCCGAGGGTCGGCCGCAGGATCGGGTAGACCACCGACCACAGGATGCGCCAGCGTCCGGCCCCGTCGAGTGCGGCGGCTTCGAGCAGTTCGTTCGGGAACGTGCTCAACACCGAGGACAGCAGGTAGATGCCGAAGGCCGCCTGGATCACCACGAAGATGATGATCACCGACCACTGCGAGTTCGAGAGCCCGACCGCGTTCGCCATCGTGAACAATGGATAGATGATCGCCTCCTGCGGCAGCATGTTCGCCACCAGGAACACGGCGATCAGCGCGACGCGTCCCTTCACCCGGCCGATTCCGATCGCGTAGGCGCTGAGCAGGGACAACAAGGTGCCCCCCACTGCGACCAATCCGGAGATCATGATCGAGTTCCACAGCTTCACCGGGAAGTCCGTGCGTACCCAGAACTTGACGAGTCCGTCGAAGTAGAGCGTCTGGGGCAGCGTCAGCGGCCCGTTCTGGGAGTAGTCGGTGGGTGACTTGAACGCATTCAGCAGCATGATCAGGAACGGCGCGAGCATCGCCAGGGCGAACACGCAGGCCAGACCGAGAATGACCCAGCGAGCGGCGCCACGATGGTGTCGGGCATCGACGCGGCTCTCCTTGGCCGGACGCAGCCGGGCGGCAGATGTTGAGACGGCGGACATCAGCGTCCCTCCCTTTCGCGTCGCTCGGCTCGGGCCTGGAAGGCCAGGATGACCCCCGCGACGATGATGATCACAAGCGTGAGGACGGTGGCGATCGCTGCGCCGTAGCCGACCTTCGACTTGTCGAAGAAGTTCAGGAACGAGTAGTAGCTGGGCACCAACGTGGTGCCTTCGGGACCGCCGCGGGTGAGCACGTAGACCGGAGCGAACACCTTCAGCGCCGCCACCGTGCAGGTGAGGGTGACCACGAAGGTCTCCGGCTTGATCTGCGGCAGGGTGATCGCCCGGAAACGGGCCCACCAGCCGGCGCCGTCGAGTTCGGCCGCCTCATAGAGTTCTGGATCGACACGCTGCAGGGCAGCCATGAAGATCACCACGGGATAGCCGATCTGCACCCAGATCAGCACCAGCATCACGCTCGGCATGGCCAGGGCGGGGTCGCCGAGCCAGTTGGGTGGGTCGGTCACTCCGAATCCGGCGAGGATCGAGTTGATCGCTCCGTCCTCGGCGTTCAGGATCCAGTTCCAGACCACGCCGGCCACCGCGACCGGAAGGATCTGCGGCAGGTAGTAGGTCGCCCGCAGGAAGGACGCCACCCGCGGCCCGAAGCGGCGTCCGAGCACGTCGAACAGCACGGCGGCCAGGATCAGGCCGACGAGGGTGGGCACGATCACCATCGCGACGATCATCGAGATCGAGTTGCGGAATGACGTCCAGAACGCCTCGTCGGCCAGCAGGTCGGCGTAGTTGCCCAAGCCGTACCAGCGCATCGGCGCCATTCCGCCCTTCCACTTGAACAGGCTGATGTAGACGTTCATCACCAGCGGGTAGCCGATGACCAGCACGAAGGCCAGCACACCGGGAATCAGATAGGGCAGGTAGTGCACCCAGACGGCCGGGCGTTTGCGCTTGGCGGGGGCGATGGTGGTCATTTCAAGCCTTCCTGGCAGCTTGGTCTGAAACGGCGTCCCCGGTTGGGCGCGCCAACTGCGCGCTCAACCGGTGCCCGGGGCCGGCGTCCGGACGACGGGAGCCGGCCCCGGGCGGAACGACTAGCCGTTGAGCAGGTCGTCCTTGCCTTCGGCGTAGGCCTTGCCGAGACCCTCCAGGGTGGCGGGGACGTCCTTGTTGCCGTTGGCCAGCGCCTGCAGTTGGGCCACGATCACGTCGTAGAAGCCGGGCACGGGCCAGTCCGGGTAGAACGCCAGGCCGTCCTGGTCGAGGATCGACTTGAAGTTCTCGGTGAGCAGCTTGACCTTCTCGTCGGTGATCACCGAGGTGTCACCGGCAACCGGCAGGCCACCCTTCTCGGCGAGGACGTTCTGCACGTCGGCGCTCAGGGTGATGTCGATGAACTCCTTGGCGAGGTCGGCGTTCTTGGCCTTGGTCGGGACCACCCAGATGTTGCCGGAGGAGCCGGGGTGCAGCTTGTTGCCCGGGAAGGTGAACATGCCCCAGTCGGACTTCATCTCGGTGGCCAGACGGCCGAACCACCATGACCCGGAAACCATCATCGGGTACTTGCCCTTGATGAAGGCGACGCCCATGTCCTCGGCCTTCAGCGAAGCCACGTTCTTGGTGACGTAGCCCTTCTTGATCCAGTCCGACAGCGTGGTGGTGCCTGCAGTCATCTGGGTGCCCTGGAAGTCGACGTCCGCCTTGAAGAGCTGGTACGCGTCCACGAAGGAGCGGTCGGCGTTGGCCAGCACGAGCTCGTACCAGAGCTGGCCGAGCGGGTATTCAGCACCGGCGGCGGCCAGCGGGGTGATCTCCTTGGCCTTGAACGCGTCCATCACCTTGACGAACTCGTCCAGTGTGGTGGGCACCTCCAGACCCTGCTCGGCGAACATCGCCTTGTTGTAGTAGACGCCCACGAACTCGCCGTAGTTGGGCACGCCGTACCAGTCACCCGAACCCATCAGTCCGTTCTCGTCGTACTTGGCGGTGGTCGCCAGGGAGCCGGCGAGCTTGCTGTCCCAGCCGTACTGGGCCGCGGCGTCGGTGAGTGGCATGATCAGGCCCTGCGCGGCGAGTTGGCCCGCGGTCGCGTTGCCCTTGTTGTACTCCATGACGTCGGGAACCGAGTCGCCGGTGAGCACGATCTTGGCGTTTTTCTGGATCTGCTCGAAGGTCTGCTCCTCCGACTTCACTGTCACCTCGGGGTGCTTACCTTTGAAGATCTCGATCGCCTTGGCCCAGGCCTGGCCCATGGCGGAGTCCTCATTCTCGTACTCCCAGATGGTGAAGGTCCTCGGTTCGGCCGCTGCGGTGGCAGTCGACGTCCCGGCAGGCTCAGTGGTGGCAGCTCCGCCTGCTGAGCAGGCGGACAAGGTGAGGGACAGCGAAGCCGCCGCCGCGACGAGCACAAGGCCCGTAGTTCGCTTCATTGCGTTTCCTTTCGGAGGGTGTTGCGGGTGTTCGGACGCCTACCGCGGCTGCGGCGATGCGTTCTTGCCGGTCCGGGCTGGACCGATGCTCATCCCCGGTTCGAGGACACAGGGAATGAGCCGATTCGGAGTGGCCGGATGGGCCGGGTCGAGTTGGCTGATCAGCCGGTCGACGGCCAGGCGGCCGAGTTCGACGCCTGGCGAGTGCATGGTGGTCAAGGTGGGATAGCTCATGGTGCCGACGCCGGGAGAAGTCACGATGCCCAGCACCGAGACATCGTCCGGGATCGCCAGGCGGCGGTACTGGAGTTCGGCGAAGACCCCGAAGGTCGCCATCTCGTTCATGGTGATCAGCGCGGTGAGATCCGGCTCGGTGGCCAGCAGGCCCGCGGTCGCCTGGCGTCCGGCCAGCGGCGAGTCCTCACAGGTTCGCGCGAGCGGCGTCAGGCCCCGCTCGGCCATCGCCCGCTCGAAAGCTGCCGCCGCTCGAACGGTGGGCCCGTAGCCTGCATCGAGGCTGCCCTGGGAGTGGTTGATGAAGCCGATGTGGCGGTGGCCCAGGCCCACCAGGTGGTCCACCGCCGCGACCACGGTGGCGTCGAAGTCGACATCGACACTGTGTCGCTCGGAGACATCGCGAGTGCGTCCGATCATCGTGTAGGGCACCTTCGCGGCCTCAAGCACGTCGATCCGCTCGTCGTCGAGAAGTACTTCCATCACCAGCACGCCGTCCGCCATGCCTTGGCGGACGAGGTTGCGGACTTCACGCACCTGGTCGGAGCGGAACGGCCAGAGCACCAGTTGATACCCGAGTTCGCGGGCACGCGCAGCGGCTGAATGGACGAACTCGCCGCCCGTCCCGCCGACGCCACGCTCGTCCGCCGGATAGATCAGCGAGATCACATTGCTGCGCCGCGAAGCGAGCGAGCGAGCCATCGCGTTGGGGTGGTAGCCCAACTCGCGCATCGCCGCCTCGACCCGGGTTCTCGTCTCGGGCTTGATCGGCCGGGCGCCGGAGAGGGCATAGGAGACCGTGGACACCGAAACCCCGGCCTGCCGCGCCACATCAGCGATGGTTGCCACCGATTCACCTCCTTGAGAATCATCGAAGCGCTTAGTCGAAGCGTTTCGATGAAGATATGTTGCCTGCCGCAACTAACCGCTGTCAAGAGACGCCCACCAAAACGGGCCGATTCGCGTCCGCTTGGAGCTCAAACCGCGACTCGCCGCGTAACTCGTACGCTCGGACGCGGTTCGTCCCGCCCTGGGTTCGACGCCGATTCGGCGGACGAGCCGAAACGCGTCCGATTTGGCGGCGAAGGCGGCGTGTCGCGAAAACGGCCCTGCGTCGACGCGGAACGGCTCAGGTGCCGGTGCGCCATGCGAACGGGCCGAGGTGGCGGACGCGGGCGCTGGCTGCCTGCACGCCGAACTCCAGCGCTCCGCAGCGGTTCAGGCCGGACGCGAGCCCGAAGGCGTAGGCCCCGTGCAGTACGTCGCCGGCGCTGAGGGTGTCCACGACCGCGCCGGAGGGCGGCTGCACCTGTCCGGACGCGGCGTCCGTCCACCAATCAAGAGAGGCGCCACCGTGGCTCACCGCGACCAGGCGAACCCGGCTGAGCCCGAGCAGGCCGGACGGCACCCGACCCGAGGGGTGGGCGTAGTCGGCCGAGCAGATCACGTCGGTGGCCAGGGGAAGCAGCTCGTCGAAAACCGGCTTGTGGGAACCCGCGTCCACGACCACCGGCACTCCCGTGCGGGCCGCGGTAACGGCGGCGCTCAGCGCCAGTTCGGGGTGGTGACCGTCGACAAGCACCACGTCCGTCTCTCGCAGCTCAGTCGCGACGGGCTCGGCGAGTACAGGTCGGTGCCCCGACCCGCTCACCACCGCACGCTCGCCCGTGGCCGCGTCCAGCAGGACACTGGACGTCGCCACCTCGAACCCGAACGGAGCCGCATCGATCACCTCCACACCGACCGACGCCAGGTCGGCGCGGATCGCGTCCGCCGCCGCACCCGAGCCCAGCGCCGTCCAGAGCCGGGCCCGTCCGCCTTGAGTGGCGAACGCGATCGCGGCTACCGTCGCCGGGCCGCCCGCAGCCAGCCAGGTGTGGGTCGCGGTGATCTTCTGGTTGCGCTCGGGCAGACGGTCGACGCGTTGCACCACGTCGAGCGTGGCCAGACCGACGAACAGCCCGGACGGGGTCACTTCAGCTCCGCTGTGGCGTCCATAAAGCAGAACACCGTCAGCCAACGCGGCTGCCGGCGGTCAGCAGCCATGATCAGGACGAGGCCAGCGCACGGCTGCGGTCACGGGCAGCCTCCATGGCGGTCATGAAGGCTGCCTTGACCCGGTGGTCCTCCAGTTCACGCAGCGCGGCAGCGGTGGTGCCGCCCGGTGAGGTGACGCGTTCCCGCAGAACGGTCGGGTGCAGCCCCGAATCAGAGAGCAGCTTGGCCGAGCCGTACATGGTCTGCACCACGAGGGTGGTGGCGATGTCGCGCGGCAGACCCAGCATCACGCCGGCGTCGATCATGGCTTCGACCACGAAGAACAGGTAGGCCGGGCCCGATCCGGAGATCGCGGTGACCGCGTCCTGATACTTCTCCGGGACGGTCACCACCTTGCCCACCGCGGACAACAGTTCGGTGACGTGATCGAGATGCTCCTGGGTGGCCGCGGCACCGGCCGAGATCGCGGCCATGCCCTCGTCCACCTGGGCGGGCGTGTTCGGCATCACCCGGACGACCGGGGTGCCGGCGGGCATCGCGTCCTCGATCCGCGAGGTGACCAGGCCCGCGCACAGCGAGACCACCAGGGTGCCCGGACGGATCGCGCCGCCAACCTCGGGCAGCACCTCGGCCGCGTCCTGCGGCTTGACCACGATCACCACGGTGTCAGCGGAAGCGGCGGCCTCGGCGGTCGACCCCTTGTGGATCCCGTAGCTGGCCTCCATCTCGACCAACCGGGCAGCGTGACGGTCGGCGGCCGTGATCTGGTCGGCCGCCCAGCCCGCACGCAGCAGGCCGGCGATCAGGGTCTCGCCCATCACACCCGCGCCGATGACGGCCAGCTTGGTCATCGCCGAGCCACCAGTTCGGCGATCTGGACGGCGTTCAGCGCGGCTCCCTTGCGCAGGTTGTCGTTGGAGATGAACAGCACCAGGCCGTGCCCCTCCGGCGCAGACTGGTCGGCGCGGATGCGTCCGACATAGCTGGGGTCTGTGCCGGCGGCATCGCGCGGGTTCGGGACGTCGACCAGTTGAACTCCCGGCGCCGTGGCCAGCAGCCCGGTGGCCCGGGTGACGCTGATCTCCTCGTCGAACTCGGCGTGGATGCTCAGCGAGTGCCCACTGAACACCGGCACGCGGACGCAGGTGCCCGCGACCAGCAGATCGGGGATGTGCAGGATCTTGCGCGACTCGTGACGCAGCTTCTGCTCCTCGTCGGTCTCGCCGCTACCGTCGTCGACGATCGACCCAGCCACCGGAATGACATTGAAGGCGATCGGCTTGAGGTAGGGCGCCGGGTCACCGGCGGGCACCGCGCGTCCGTCCAGCGCGAGGCGCGCGGGATCGACCGCCGCGGCGGTCTGGTCGGCGAGCGCCTGGACGCCTTTCACCCCCGAGCCCGAAACCGCCTGGTAGGTCGCCACGATCAAGCGCCGCAGACCGGCCGCATCGTGCAGCGGCTTGAGCACCGGCATAGCCGCCATCGTGGTGCAGTTCGGGTTGGCGATGATGCCCTTGGCCGGGTTGATCGCGTCCTCGGGGTTCACTTCGGAGACGACCAGCGGGACGTCCGGGTCCTTGCGCCAGGCGGACGAGTTGTCGACCACGATCGCACCTGCGGCGGCCACCCTCGGCGCGAACTCCCGCGACATCGTGGCGCCGGCCGAGAACAGAGCGAGGTCGAGGCCGGAGAAGTCGGCGGCCGCGGTGTCCTCCACGAGGATCTCGCCGTCGCCCCACGGCAGCGGACGGCCGGCCGATCGAGCTGAGGAGAAGAACCGCAGTTGCTCCACGGGGAACTGCCGTTCGGCCAGCAGCGTCCGCATTACCCCGCCGACCTGGCCCGTTGCACCGAATACACCAACACGCATGGGCGCAAGCCTAACGCGATGTACTGACATGGCCCCCAACCGCACCGCGTGCGTGGACGGGCCGGCGCGCTCAGCGCATGATCTCGCGAGCGAACCCCAGGTACTGCGTGCCCTTCATGTTGACCGTTCCCCGGTCGCCGACGACCAGCAGGCCGTACTCGGACGCCGGCACCTCGAGTTCGAACCGTTCGCCGCTGGGCTGCTCGAACGCGACGAAATGCCGCTGGCTCACAGTTGTCTCGCCGCCGCCATGGGTCTCGATGCGCTTGTCGACGATCTGTGCCGCAGCGCTCACCTCCGGTGCCGCACGGTTGGCCGCGATGTTGCGTCCCGTCCTGATGAAACCGAAGACGATGCCACCGATGACCACGGCGAAGACGATGCCGATGAAGACGGCGACCACGATGAACATGAGCTCGAAGCTACCCAGCATGTGGGCACCCTATCGACCCCGAATCACCCGACGGTGAACACGCTCAGAACCAGTCCACGTAGGGCGCGACCATCGAATAGCCGACGAACGAGACGAAGTCGAGCAGGAAGTGCGCCACGACCAGCGGGCCGACCCGTTTGAACCGCCAGTACGCCAGCCCGAACACGATGCCCATGACGATGTTGCCGACGAAGCCGCCGTAGCCCTGGTAGAGGTGGTAGCTGCCACGCACGACCGCGCTGGAGAGCAGCACCACCCAGGGTGCCCAGTTCAGTTGCCGAGCCCTGGTGAACCAGAAGCCGATCATCACCACCTCTTCGAGGATGGCGTTCATCGCGGCCAACGCGATCAGTACCGGCACCGTCCACCAGTTGTCGGCGAGGTTCGCCGGGGAGACGTTGGTGTTCAACCCGAAAGCGCGCGCAGCGAAGTAGAGCGCCAGCCCGGGAATGCCGATCACCGCTGCCAGGCCGAAGCCGCGACTCACGTCGAAGCCCGGACGCCCTAGGTCGAAGCCGATGCCGCGGCGGTCGGCCGTCCGCTGCAGCAGGTAGAGCGCCAACAGCGCAGGCACCAGGGGAAACACCACTCCGGCCACCTGGTAGGACAGGTCGAGCCAGGGCCGGTCAGGCACCACCGAGGAGTTGATCGAGGTGGTCTGCTGGTTCAGGGGTGTGCCGCGGGTCGCCTTCTCCAGGATCGAGAGGATCGAGTACACCGCCGACTGGCCCAGCGACACCCCGAGCACCAGCAGCAGTTCGATACCCGGACGCGCCCGCTCGGTCGGCGGGAGGAAGGGAGAGAGCGGTTCGATCGACGGCTCCGGACTAGCCATCAGCTGACCCGTCCGGCGACGGCAACCAAGTGCTGGCGCGCGAACGCCAGGGCATCGGTGAGCGCCTGCACGCGTGCGCCGCGATCCAGCCCGCGGGTCTGGATCTCGATCACCACGTGCCCGGAGTAGCGGTTCGCCGTGAGCGCGGCGAGCACGCCGGCGGCGTCCTGGTCGCCGACGCCGGGTAACAGATGCTCGTCCGTGGCGCCGGACGTGCCGTCGGTCAGGTGGACGTGCGCGAGCCGCTCGCCCCAGTCGTGCACCAGCGCGACGGAGGACTGGCGCGCGGTGGCAGCGTGCGAGAGGTCAAGGGTCAGGTGCTCGCAGTCCAGCTGGGACGGGTCCCAGGTCGGCGCGTACGCGCGCACCTCGCCACCGCCCGGACCACGCCACGGGTACATGTTCTCGACCGCGAAGACCAGCCCGGTCGTGGCCTCGAGGCGGCGGATGCCCTCGGTGAAACCGGACGCGTAGCTGCGCTGCCAGCGGAACGGCGGGTGCACCACCACCACCTTCGCGCCGAGTTGGTGGGCGGCCATCGCCGAGCGTTCGAGCTTCTCCCACGGGTCTGGCCCCCAGGTGCGCTGGGTGAGCAGCAGCGTGGGAGCGTGGATCGCCAGCACCGGCACCTCGTGGTATTCGGCCAAGCGCTCCACCGCGTCCACGTCGGCGGAGGCGGGATCCATGCCGACCATCAGTTCGATGCCGTCGAAACCGAGCTGCCTGGCGAGCGCGAACCCGGCAGCCGTCGATTCCGGGTACACCGAAGACGTCGACAGGGCCAGCTTCGGGGCGGACGGGTTTGCGGGTGGCACCAGCCAATCGTAGGCGCTGGCCCCAGTGACGGCCGGGCACCCGATCGGGCTCGATTCGCTTCAAGGGTGGCGGATCGCCACAATGGGGTCATGCATGTCGATCATCTGACTTTCGCGGTGGGGTCGGCCGGGCTCAAGGCCGAGTCCGAGCGACTCGGCGACCTGCTCGGTGAACGGTTCCGCGACGGCGGGTTCCACCCACGATTCGGCACCCGCAACCACATTCTCCCGCTCGCCGACGACCGGTACCTGGAGGTTGTCGAGGTGCTCGAGCACCCGGCCGCAGAGAAGGCGCCGTTCGGCCAGGCCGTGCGTGCACGCTCGGAAATGGGCGGCGGTTGGCTCGGCTGGGTGGTTTCGGTGGACGACCTGGCCCCCTTCGAGGAGCGACTCGAGCGCCAGGCCACCCACGGTTCGCGGCACTTCCCCGACGGACGCCTGCTCGAGTGGGAGCAGATCGGCGTCAAGGGGCTGATCTCCGACGCGCAGTTGCCCTACTTCCTGAAATGGGACTCCGATCCCTCGGTTCTGCCCAGTGCCCTGGACGGCACGATCAAGCTCGAGAAGATCGAGATCGCCGGCGACCGGTCCCGCGTCGAGGACTGGCTCGGGGTGCATGTCGGCGACGAGTTCGACGGCGTGAAGATCAAGTTCACCCGTCCGAACGGTCAGCCCGGAATCCAGTCGGTCACTTTCAGCACACCCAAGGGCCGCGTCCGCATCTGACCCCGGAACGTTCCGACTGAAGCCACTCCAACGGTCCGACTGAAGCCACTCCA
>DAORUI010000052.1:11946-17302 GCA_035433085.1 Propionicimonas sp.
CGTTCCCCGAGCCTGTCGAGGGGCGCCGGGTATCGCGAGAACGCGGTCATCCCGGAATGTCGGCACCGGCGGCTAGGTTGCCGCTATGGCCAAGAGTTCAACGAATACCTATCGATGCTCCGAGTGCGGTTGGACGACGCCGCGCTGGGTGGGTCGTTGCGGCGAATGCCAAGCGTGGGGAAGCGTGGCCGAAGGGTCGACCCCGCCGCCACCGGTCGTCTCCTCCGTGCCCGGTACCCCCGCGCTGCCGATCGGGCAGGTGGCGCTCGAGTCCGCGCGGGCCGTCCCGACCAGGCTGCACGAACTCGATCGCGTCCTGGGCAGCGGGCTGACCCCCGGCTCGGTGGTGCTGCTGGCCGGCGAACCGGGTGTGGGCAAGTCCACGCTCCTGCTTGAGGTCGCCAACCGTTGGGCGCGGACGGGCCGACGCACCCTCTACGTGACCGCAGAGGAGTCGGCGGCTCAGGTGCGGCTGCGCGCCGAGCGCACCTCCGCGGTGATCGAGGGCCTCTACCTGGCCGCGGAGAACGACCTGGGCAACATCCTCGGCCACATCGAACAGGTATCGCCTGACCTTCTCGTACTCGACTCGGTGCAGACCGTGCAGGTGCCGGGCAGCGATGCGGTGGCCGGCGGCGTCGCTCAGATCAAAGAGGTGACCGCTGCCCTGGTGCGCATCGCCAAGCTCCGCTCCCTGCCGGTGCTGCTGGTCGGCCACGTCACCAAGGACGGGAATGTGGCCGGCCCGCGCACCCTGGAACACCTGGTCGACGTGGTGCTGTCCTTCGAAGGCGATCGCCACAACGGCATTCGCATGCTTCGGGCGATCAAGAACCGGTTCGGTCCGGCCGACGAGGTGGGTTGTTTCGAGATGGTCGAGTCAGGCATTCGCGAGGTCACCGACCCGACGGGGTTGTTCACGTCCCAGCACACCGAGCCAGCGCCCGGCACCTGTCTGAGCATCACCCTGGCCGGACGCAGGCCGCTGCTCACCGAGGTGCAGGCGCTGGTCGCCCCGAGTTCGGCGCCGGTGCCTCGTCGGGTCACTCACGGAGTCGAAGGCGGACGGGTGGCGATGATCCTCGCCGTACTGCAGCGGCGGGCCGGTGTCCGGCTGCACACCCGGGACGTGTACGTGTCGACGGTGGGTGGGGCCAAGGTGTCCGATCCGGCCACTGATCTGGCCACCGCGATCGCGGTGGCGTCAGCCGCCTACGACCAGGCGTTGTGGCAGCCGGTGATCGCGCTCGGCGAGGTCGGGCTCTCCGGCGAACTGCGCCGACTTCCCGGGGTCGATCGGCGCCTGGCCGAAGCCGCACGGCTGGGCTTCAAGCTGGCCCTGGTGCCGATGGGTTCCTCCAGCAAGGTCCACGGGCTGAAGGTCGTCGAGGTTGGCAGCGTCGCCGAAGCCCTGGGGGTGCTTCAGCTGCGCCAGCAACGAAAGGGGGACGCGCCCCGTCCGCGCCTGGAACTGCTGGACGGCACCTGAGCCTGATCCACCGATCGGCTGGCCGAGCTTCTCGAGTCGCGCTTCGGCAGACCGAGGCTGTGCGGACGGCGCCTCAGCCGGGATCCGCCAATCGGCTGGTCGAGCTTGTCGAGACCGCGCTCACTCGGTGGATCGAGGCTCAGAAGGGAGATCTCACTGAACCAGCAACCGGCACGAGGGCGGCCGGTGTGACTCAGGCCTTGCTGACGACGAAGACCTGACGACCGCTCAACGCATCGGCGAGGGTGCCCGTGCCGACGTAGGTGCCGGGCTTCACGAGGTCTTTGGTGGTGCGGCAGTTGGCTGCCGAGCGCTTCAACGACCATTCGACGGTGAACTCGTAGGCCTTCTTCGGCTTGAGCGTGGTCTTCTTGGTCGGCACCCACTTGGCGCAGTGCTCGGTGGTCCAGATCTTGTCCGAACCACTGCTCACCACGAAGTTGAAGGTGTCGGCCTTGAGGTCGAGCACGCAATCGGCCGTCCCCTTGTTCGCGACCGCCACCTTGAAGAGTTGCTTACCGTCCTGCTTCACCTTCTGGTAGCCGGCCACTGACAGGTCGCTGTTGGTCGCGTCACAGGCCAGCGGTCCGGTGGGAGTGGCGGACGCGGATTCGGTCGGCGACTCCGACACGGTCGGCATCACCTCTGGAGTGGTCGGTGGTGCGGTCGGAGTGGCCGGCACCGCAGCCACCGGCGCGCTCGGCGCAGGCTGGAACATGGCGAAGACCAGCCAGAGCACGACCAGAGCAGCCGCGACGATGGCGCCCCGCCGCGCCCAGTAGACCCAGACAGGTTGATCGCCAACCGGGTGCATTACCGAACCCATGCCCACAGGCTAGGTCGGCCGGTACGCACTCGGCGTGCACCACGCCGTCCGAACCTGGCGCGGACTGCGGGTACGGTTGGCTCAACGATCCACGCTCCGACGCAGAGGTTCCGATGATCAACCCGTACGCCCGTCCCGCCGACCAGCCCGACGACGCCGACTTGACCATCCCGCTCCTGCCCGGTTCCGGGTACGCCCAGCCCAGCCAGCCGCCGTTCACGGAGGAGACGCTGGTCGAGCCCTTGCCGCCGGCTTCGTGGGACGTCCCGTCCGCGCAGGAGTTCGGCTACAACCCGACCCCGGGCCTGACCGCGCCCGTACCCGGTGGGAATGCCGGCCCTCATCCGTTCGAGTCGGCGAGCTACCCGCAGGCGGCCCCGCAGCGTCCCGCGTCCGCCTACCCTGGGCCGGCCGCGCCGTCTCGGACCACGGAGCCCAACTACGTGCAGCCCGAGGTCGGGGGCTATCAGCCCTACCCGAGCGCGACGCCCTATCCGTCGGCGGCCTACCAAGCCACGCCCTACCAGAATGCGACCTACCAATCCGCGCCCGCACCGGTCGCGCCCTGGTCGGCGTCCGCTCCGGTTCCTTACACCTTCTCCGAGGCGGCACTGCCGGAGCACCCGAACGCCACCACCTCGCTGGTTCTGGGCATCCTCGGGATCATCGGCATCTCTCCGCTCGGGCCGATCGCGTGGTACCTCGGCGCGAAGGGCAAGCGACAGATGCGCGAGAACCCCGGGCGCTGGCGCCCGAGCGGCAGCCTCACCGCCGGCGTGGTCCTCGGTGCCATCACCACGATCTTCATGCTGCTCGCGCTGCTCGCGTTCGTCTTGTTCGCGGGCCTTTTCTTCATCAGTTCGCGCTGAGCTCGACCCGCGTTCGTCCCGCTGAGCAGGGCTACCCACCTCGACCGATCGAGTCGAGATCGCGCGAACGGAGAATCTCGTCGTTTCTGCGCGGTTGTCGGAACCTGGTGGTTCACTCATTCGCATGACCGAACCGACCGACCTGGACTTCCTGCGCACGCTGCACCGCCTGGCGCGCTCGGCCGAACTGGCCGAGACCGCCCGTCCGGCCAACATCACGCGGCTCGGCGCGCTCGTCGCCACCCACCTCGGTGTCCCCGCAGACACCAACCAGCTGCTCAGCATGCCGCTGCCGTCGCACCGCCTGGTCGATGCCGACCTGGCCTTGAGCAGCCTGGCCGATGCCGACCCGGACGCAACGGTCGTCGGCATCAGCGGCTTCGCCCGTCATGAGGACAGCCTGGCCGCGCTTCTGGTCAACGAGCACACGGATGTGACTCCCGGAGCGGTCGAGCACACCTGGCTGCCCACCGGCCCGGACACCCGCCGCCAGGTGGTGAGCAACGGCGTCCGCCTCTTCCGGCTGGACGGGCACCCGGTGGCGGTCTGGCAACGCGCCAGCGACCCCCGTAGCGGGGACGATCGCGCCACTGTTCAGGTGGCCGCGGCCACCGCTGCGGACGCAGAGGAGGCGGTTGCCCACGTGCAGCACCTGATGGCCGAACTCAGCGTGCTCCGGGGACAGGTCGTGTCCTTCACCGGGAACGAGTTCCAACCCGGGATGGCCGGCATCACGTTCCACGACCGCCCGCGAGTCGTTGCCGGCGACATCGTGCTGCCCGACGGCGTGCTGGATCGCGTGGTGCGGCACGCAGTCGGCATCGGCCAGCAGGCCGAGACGCTACGCCGGCACGGCCAGCACCTGAAGCGCGGGCTCCTGCTCTACGGGCCGCCCGGAACGGGAAAGACGCTGACCGTGCGCCACCTCCTCGGTGAGGCGGGCGCGGCCACGTGCATCCTGCTCAGCGGCAACAGCCTCAACCTGGTCACCGCGGCCGCCGAACTCGCCCGAGCCATGCAGCCGGCACTGGTGGTGCTGGAGGACGTGGACCTCGTGGCCGCCGACCGTGAGTTCTACGGCGGTCCGCAACCACTGCTGTTCGCCATGCTGGACGCTCTCGACGGCCTGGACGGGGACGCCGACGTGGCTTTCGTCCTGACCACGAACCGCGCCGACCTGCTCGAGCCGGCGCTTGCGCAGCGTCCCGGACGGGTCGACCTGGCCGTCGAGATACCCCTGCCGGACGCGGCCGCCCGCCGCAGGCTGTTCGAGTTGTACGCCGCCGGCCTGCCCTTCAGCCCGGCAGTGGTGGCCGCGGTCGCCGAGTCGTCGGCTGGGGTCACCGCGTCCTTCGCCAAGGAAGCCGTGCGGCGCGCGGTGCTAGAAGCCGCCTCGGCCGATCGCGAACCGGCGGATGCCGACCTGGAAGCAGCGGTGACCGACCTGCTGACAAGCAGCGCCGGCCTCACCCGTGCCCTGCTCGGCTCGCCCGATGCCCGTCACGAACACCACGGCCTGCTCGGAGCGTCCGACAGCACAGAGTAGCGATCCCTGATCCTTCACCCGGTGGCTGAGCTTGACGAAGCCCTCCCTGCTGGCTTCACCCGGTGGCTGAGCTTGCCGAAGCCCTCTCTGCTGGCTCCACACGGTGGCTGAGCTTGACGAAGCCCTCTCTGCTGGCTTCGTCAAGCTCAGCCACCGTTTGATTCGTCCAACTCACGGACGCACAAGCGGCGAGGCCCCCGAAGGGACCTCGCCGCTGTGGCGATCAGGTCAGGACGGCTGGTCGAGCTCGGCCGCCAGGGAGTCGGGCACCAGCGACTTCGGCTGGCCGGTGAAGGTGAACGGCAGCGCCGCGCCCTCCTCGGCAACGTCCACCACGACGATCTCGCCCGGGTGAACGTCTCCGAACAGGATCTTCTCGGCGAGGATGTCCTCGATGTCCCGCTGGATAGCCCGACGAAGCGGACGCGCCCCGAGCACCGGGTCGTAGCCACGCTTGGCGATCAGCGACTTGGCCGCGGGCGTCAGCTCGATGCCCATGTCCTTGTCGCGCAGCCGGTTCTCGATCTCGGCCACCATCAGGGTGACGATCCGCTCGATGTCCTCGCTGGTCAGCTGGTGGAAGACCACGATCTCGTCCACCCGGTTCAGGAACTCCGGACGGAAGT
>DAORUI010000053.1:0-6250 GCA_035433085.1 Propionicimonas sp.
GCCGCTGCGCGGGAGAAGGTGCTCGCCAACGCCGCGCTCTTCCGCGAGCTGATGACCGCCGCAGGGTTTGACCTGCTGCCCGGAGAGCATCCGATAGTCCCGGTGATGTTCTCCGGCGAGGACGGCGCGCGCACCGCCGCGGCGATCGCCGACCGGATGCTCACCGAAGGGGTCTACGTGATCGCCTTCAGCTACCCGGTGGTGCCCAAGGGTCGCGCCCGGATTCGCGTCCAGCTCTCCGCAGCGCACAGCGAGGCTGACGTGCGGGTCTGCGTCCGGGCGTTCGTCGCGGCGCGTGAGCCGGTGGACGGTCCCTGAGCCTGTCGAAGGGCTGAGCTAGTGGACGGTCCCTGAGCCTGTCGAAGGGCAGCCGCCGGCGCAGGTTGTAGCCGCCCATTGTGGACGCACGCTCAGGGCAGGTCGCCGGCCAATTCGGCGATCAGCGCCAGTCCGCGGGCGAGTTCGGGCTCGCTGACGGCCCCGAAGCCGAAGACAAGGCCCTGCCGGGCCTCAGTGCCCGACCAGTACTGCGACAGCGGGCTCACCTGCACCCCGGACGCGGTCAGCGCGGCCACCACCTCGTGCTCGGGCCGGCTGGTTTCGACGACCGCGTGCAGGCCGCCGTCCATCGGGTAGACGGCCAGTCCGGGGACGCCGGCGAGCGACCGCACCACCATCGCTCGGCGGCGGCGGTAGCGCTGGCGCATGCGCTGGGTGTGCAGGCGCAGGGCGCCCGCGCGCAGATAGTTCGCGACGGCTCGCTGCGGCACCAGGCCCACCGGTTGGCCGAGCTCGCGGCGGGCGTCCGTCACCGCGGGGACGAGCCAATCGGGCAGGGCGAGAAAGCCCATCGCTAGGGCTGGGGTGAGGGTCTTGGAGAGAGTGCCCAGCATCACCACGCGCGGGTCGCCCGGATCGTCGAGGGAGGCCAGCGCAGGCAGTGGCTGGGAGGTGTAGCGAAGCTCGGAGTCGTAGTCGTCCTCGACCACGACCACCCGGTTCTGGCGAGCCCATTCGAGCAGGGCCTGACGGCGGTCGATCGGCAGCGATCCGCCCAGCGGGTACTGGTGGCTCGGGGTGACCAGGATCAGGTCTGGTGCCGTGGTGCCCGTGGGCAGGCCGTTGATGAGCAGCCCGTGCTCGTCGGTGGGTAGGGCGACGATCTCTGCCCCGAATCGCTTGGGCACCCGCCGCAGCGACGGATAGCCCGGCTCCTCCACCCCGACCCGTCGCTTCGCGTCCGCCCCTCCAGCCGCCTCATCTTCGCAAGCTGGACAGTTATGTCCCGTCTGGGGACGCGGGTGTCCAGCTTGTTGGGGTGGGGGGAGGTGCTGTGCCTCCTCATCTTCGCAAGCTGGACAGATATGTCCCGTCTGGGGACGCGGGTGTCCAGCTTGCTGGGGTGGGGGGAGGTGCTGTGCCTCCCCATCTTCACAAGCTGGGCAGTTACGTCCCGTCTGGGGCCGCGGGTGTCCAGTTTGCGGAGGTGGGGGAGGCGTGGGTGACAGGGCCAACAGAAGTAGCGCGAGGCCCTCGCGTCCGCCGGCGGTGACGACGATTTGGGCCGGGTCGCGCACGACGGCTCGCATCCGGCGCAGGTGCTCGGCCCACTCGGTGCGCAGGGCAGGCAGTCCCAGGGCAGGGACGTTATCGCTCACCGGCTCGCTGGCGGCTTGGCGCCAGGCCGCCTTCCACGCCGGGCCGACCACCTCGTCGGGCCACGGGCGTCCCGGGCGCAGGTCGAGCAGCGGACGCGTCGCCACCACCGCGGCGGGTGCGGGACGCGCCTGCGTGGGGTGTACCCGCCGCAGCAACGGGTTGACCACGGTGGAGCGTCCGCCCGCCGAACTGAGGTAACCCTCGGCCAGCAACTGGTCGTACGCCGCTACCACCGTCCCGCGGGAGACGCCCAGGTGAGCGGCCAGCGCACGACTGGACGGCACCGCGTCCCCGGGGCTCAGCACCGCCGAGCCGATCAGGTCGCGGAACTGCTCGGTCAGTTGGGCGGGCAGCGGACGCCCCGGTCCGAGGCTCAGCGGAAGGGTCACCTCCGGGGCGGTACGCACTAGGCCAGGATACTGGCCCAACAAGACTGAGCCAGTATTGGATCTGGTCTTGTACCAGTTACCCGTCCAGCATGGTCACCATGACGAACCTGACTGGATCCCCGTTGGTGAAGCGCGGCCTGGCCGACATGCTCAAGGGCGGCGTGATCATGGACGTGGTCACTCCCGAGCAGGCCCGGATCGCTGAGGACGCGGGCGCCGTCGCGGTGATGGCGCTCGAGCGCGTCCCCGCCGACATCCGCGCCCAGGGCGGCGTGGCCCGGATGAGCGACCCCGACCTGATCACCGCGATCATCGAGACGGTGTCGATTCCGGTGATGGCCAAGGCCCGGATCGGGCACTTCGTGGAGGCTCAGGTGCTGCAGTACTTGAAGGTCGACTACATCGACGAGTCCGAGGTGCTGTCGCCGGCCGACTACGTCAATCACATCGACAAGCAGGCGTTCAGCGTGCCCTTCGTGTGTGGTGCGACCAACCTCGGCGAGGCGCTGCGCCGGATCGCGGAGGGTGCCGCGATGATCCGCTCCAAGGGCGAGGCCGGCACCGGCGACGTCTCCGAGGCCACCAAGCACATCCGGACGATCCGCCGCGAGATCGCTGGGCTGCAGGCCACTTTCGCCGCCAACCGGGACGAGCTGTACGTTGCGGCCAAGGAACTGCAGGCGCCCTACGATCTGGTCCGCGAAGTCGCCGAGACCGGGACGCTGCCCGTCGTGCTGTTCACCGCCGGCGGCGTGGCCACCCCCGCCGACGCTGCCCTGATGATGCAGCTGGGCGCGGACGGGGTCTTCGTCGGCTCGGGCATCTTCAAGTCGGGCGATCCGGCCGCGCGGGCTGCCGCGATCGTGAAGGCGACCGCTCTCTACAACGACCCGGCGGCGATCGCCGAGGCCTCCCGCGGGCTGGGTGAGGCGATGGTCGGGATCAACGTCTCCGACCTGGCGGCGCCGCATCGGTTGGCCGAGCGCGGGTGGTGATCGCGATGACGTGCCGCGATCTCGCCCCGCAATGGTCGGCAGGTTCCCCAAACCGGGGTCTGGCAGAGCTATCGGGACGAGATTGCGTCATGCGATCGGCGGAGCGTTCGCGATGAGGGTCGGCGTCCTGGCGCTGCAGGGGGGTGTCCGCGAGCACGTCCGGCTCCTGGATGGGCTGGGCGCGCGGGTCGAGTTGCTGCGGGTACCGGCCGATCTGGCCGGGCCGGACGGGCTGCGCGTGGACGGGCTAGTGCTGCCGGGCGGAGAATCGTCCACCATCGACCGGCTCCTACGCACCTTCGGGCTGTTCGAGCCGCTGCGGGACGCGATCGCGTCCGGTCTGCCGGCACTGGGCACCTGCGCCGGGTTGGTGCTGCTCGCCGATCGCGTGCTTGACCCGGCGCCGGGTCAGCAGTCGTTGGGTGTGCTGGACGTGACCGTGCAGCGAAACGCGTTCGGCCCGCAGGTGGAGTCGGCCGAGGTCGACCTCGAGACCACGGACGGGCCGGTGCGGGTCGCGTTCATCCGTGCCCCACGGGTCGTGGGGTGGGGCCCGGGGGTCAAGGTGCTGGCCCGCCTAGGCGGTGGCGTGGTTGGCGTCCGCCAGGGTTCGATCACCGGCGTCGCTTTCCATCCCGAACTCACCGGCGAAACGCGCTTCCACCGACGCCTGCTCGAGGACGCCGACAGATGGCCGGAGGTTGCGCAGGCGTCCTGAGGTCTCGACAAGCTCGACCAACCGACGGGGTTGCTGGACCAACCGACGGGGTTGCTGGACCAACCGACGGGGTTGCTGGACCAACCGACGGGGTTGCTCGACCAACCGAAGGGGTTGCCCGATCAGCCGGAGTGCGAGGCCACGGTTGGTCGAGCTTGTCGAGACCCCGGAGACCCTCAGGTGAGCTGCGCCACCCGCACCGCGATCAGAACCAGTAGTAGCACCACGAAGCCGATGGCGCCGAGCAACTGGGTGCGTGCCCGGTCTTTGCGTGGGGCGAAGACGATGATCGCAGCCATCACCACGCCACCCACCAAACCCCCGACGTGACCCTGCCACGAGATGTTCGAACCGAAACCGAACGTGTAGGCCAGATTGATCGCGAGCCACATCAGTACGGTCCGGTAGTCACCGCGCACCTTGTAAGCGAGCACCAGCAGTGCACCCAGTAGGCCGAAGATCGCGCCGGACGCGCCGAGGGTCTGACTGCTGGGGTCGGACGCCCACATCACCAGCGCCGACCCGGACAGAGCCGAGATCAGGTACACAGCCAGGAACCGCACCCGGCCGAGCGCCATTTCCAGCGGCGGTCCCAGGAACCAGAGCGACACCATGTTCATCAGCAGGTGCACCACGTCCAGATGACTGAAAGCGCTGGTCAGCAGCTGCCACCACGCCCCGTCCGCCACCCCGGGCACCCAGTTGACCAGGGCGTTGCCTTGGCACATCTCAGCGCCGATGCCCGGGAAGTACGCACCGGGCTGCTCGACCGACGCGCATTGCCCGGACGGCAACAGCAACATCTTGGACGCCAGACTCGACCCCGAACCCCCGGTGGCCAGGTAGAGCACCCAGATCGCGACATTGAGAGCGATCAGGGTGAGCGTGGTCACGTGGGTGTTCGCGACCCGCGTCCCTCCGTAGGGCAGTTCGTGCTGGCGGGTCTGCTTGGCGCCCGCCGCGACGCAGTCGGGACACTGGAAGCCCACGGCCGCGCTGATCATGCAGTCGCCGCAGATCGGGCGTCCGCAACGCTGGCAGCCGATGTAGGTGGGGCGATCCGGATGCCGATAGCAGCCGTAGGCGACCGGCGGCTGCGGCTGCGGTTGCGTCATGCGAGAACCCTACCTGTCAGGCGCCGCCCGCCCCCGCGAACGCACCCCCACACATAATGGACGCATGAGCGGCAAACGGGTTGCGCTGGTTCTCGGCTCGGGTGGCGCCCGGGGTTACGCGCACATCGGCGCGATCCAGGTGCTGGCCGAGCGTGGCTATGTGGTGTCCGCGATCGCTGGCACCTCGATGGGCGCGGTGGTCGGTGGGCTGCTCGCCGCGGACAAGCTCGACGAGTACACCGACTGGGTCACCTCGCTATCGCAGCGGGACGTGCTGCGGCTGCTCGACCCAGCGTTGCGCGGGGCCGGGGCCATCCGTGCCGAGCGGGTGCTGGCCAGGGTCGCCGAGATCCTCGACGGGGCGCTGATCGAAGACCTGGCGATCCCGTTCACCGCGGTAGCCACCGACCTCGGCGCACGCCGCGAGGTGTGGTTCTCCAGTGGCCCGGTCGAGGTGGCCATCCGGGCGTCCATCGCGATCCCGGGCGTGATCACCCCGATCATGGTCAACGGGCGTCTGCTCGTGGACGGTGGGGTGCTCAACCCGGTCCCCGTCGAACCGGTGATCGGTGCGGACGCGGACTTCACCCTCGCGGTGACCCTCGGGGGGCCGCGCGATCGCAGTTTCGCGGTCACGCCCACCCGCGAGACCGCGGCCCAGCGTCCGCCGAGCGAGTGGCTGGACGGCTTCCTCAAGGGCGCCGCCGGGGTTTGGGAGAACGACGTCGTGGCGTGGATCACGTCCCGGTTCGGCGCCAAGGGGGCGGACGCGGAACAGTTGACTGCGCCTCCGGCGTACGAACCGGCCCCGCCCGGTGTCGGGGTGACCGACGTCGCCGCGATGTCACTGGACGCGATGGCCTCGCTCATTTCGCGCTTCCGGATGGCCGCGCTGCCGCCCGATGTGACCGTGACCGTGCCGGTGGACGCGGCCAGGATGTTGGACTTCCACCGCGCTGAGGAGCTGATCAGACTCGGCCGCGAACTCACGTCCGCTGCCCTGGACGAGGCCTTCGCGGTGCAGACCCCGGAAGTGGTCCACGCGGACGCGCCTGCCGAACTCGCGAGTACAGAAGGTGGCGGCCCTTCGTGACGCGCCCGTTCGTTCCTCACGGGCGCTCCTCAGGGACCGCTGCTTGGGGGTGTTCGTTCCTCGCGGGGGTTCCTCGGGGACCGTTGTTGGGGGCGGCCCGTCTCGAGACGTCAGCTGAAGCGCTCCCTGAGGAGGCTTCCGAGGGACGAGGAAGCTGTCACGAAGGGCGTCCGCCACAGTGTTTGTGGGAGTGAGTTCGGAGGTGGCGATGGCCCTTCGTGACGCGCCCGTTCGTTCCTCACGGGCGCTCCTCAGGGACCGTTGTTCAGGGGTGTTCGTTC
>DAORUI010000053.1:6350-14377 GCA_035433085.1 Propionicimonas sp.
CCCGTTCGTTCCTCACGGGCGCTCCTCAGGGACCGTTGTTCAGGGGTGTTCGTTCGTCAGGGCGCTCTTCAGGGACGGTTGTTGGGGGCGGCCCGTTTCGAGACGTCAGCTGAAGCGCTCCCTGAGGAGGCTTCCGAGGGACGAGGAAGCCGTCACGAAGGGCGTCCGCCGCTGTGTGCGCTGGAGCGGTTCTAGATCGCGGCGCGCACGTCGTGCAGGTGGTGGCGCAGGTCGTGGAGGAAGTACTGGCCCAGCGTGGCGAGGGTGAACTCGGAGCCGTTGCTCCGGGTGCCGGGGCGGTCCCACTCGGGTTCGGTGACAGTGGCCCACTCGGCGGCGCTGGCTTGGGCGGCGGACGTGATCGCGTCCGCGACTTCGGCGGGGTCGGCTTCCCAGTAGCGGTCGGCGACTGCGGTCGCGTCCTGGTCCCAGTTGGCGAAGAGCGGGCTCTCCTGCGCGCGGATCAGGGCCGCACGATCGGTGAACAGCCTCAGTACGTCGCGCACGTGGCAGGCGTATTCCAGGGGCGACCAGACCAGCGGGTCGGGACGGACGGCCACGTCCGGCCTCGCCAGCACCTCCGCCCAGGGTGCGGCGAGGGCCAGCACCAGCCGGGGCAGGTCGCGCGCGTCCACCGCGCTGGCCAGATAGCCGCATTCCGGGCAGGGCTGTTGCAGGACGAACGTCCAGTCCTTGTCGTCGGACGGCGGGACGGCGGGTGTCTCCATCGCCGCAGGATAGGCGCTCGGACGCGGCATGCGCAGCACCACCTGACCGGAGTCGAGATCCAACGGACGCGGTCCAGCGCCACCCTGGTCGGTGCGCACCACCAGCATCTTCTCCGCGTCCTGCTGCTCGCGGGTGTATCGCAGCCCAGGGTTGAAGATCTCGAAGAAGTCGCTCATGACCGGTTCACTCCGCGCCCTCCGATCAGCGCCGGACCTCCCAGCGGACACCGGGTCGGCGGCGGTTCAAAGGTCAACGCTGCAACAGCCCGGCCAACTCCGCAACCCTGTGCAGCGGGACGCCGGAGAATTGCTCCGCAGTGAGCACGTGCCCCGAGGCCGCCGAGAGCATGAGCAGCGGCACCATTCCCGGATCGCGGTTGTGCACACTCACCTGCAAGCCCTTGGTGGGCTGCTCGTAGGGCAGTTCGGTGGCCAGCCGTCCGGTGAAGGGAGGCATCGAGGCCCGGTTCGGGTCGCTCCAGCGACGCGCGATCGCGGCCATCGAGAGCTCGTCCAGCTCCACCCAGACCGACCAGACGAAGACGTCGCCGGCGTCCTCGACGGGCAGCTGAATGTGGCCGCGGATGAAATGCCGGGTCACTCCCCGATCGGGCAGGATGCACACGTCGGGCGTCAGTTCCGCCTCAAGGCGCTCGCCCGGGCTCACCGCCAGCCAGTCGTCCGGGGCTGTGGTGCCCAGGACCTTGGCCACATCACGGTGAACTTCGTGGCAGACACTGCAGGGTGTGCCTGAGCCGTCGATCACCGGAACCATGAACTCAATCCTCCCCCCAGCCAGGGCCTCGCGTCCGGCGAACCGCAGATTTGCCCCTGCAATGGTTTTCAGCGCACTTTGAGATAGTCGGCCGACTCTTCGCCGGCGGTAATCCCACCCCTTGTCGCGAGGCGCGAGCTGTGGTTGCCTGCCGGTCAGGAGGTGGCTGATGGAGACCGTGGACGAGTATCTGGCAGGGTTCGACAACAGCGCTCGGGAGCAGCTCGAGCAGGTTCGGACGATCATTCGGGAAGAGTTGCCCGACGCTGCGGAGAAGATCGCCTACGCGATCCCGTCCTACGCAGTGAACGGACGCAACCTCGTGCACTTCGGCGGTTGGAAGGACTACCTGTCGGTGTACCCGGTGCCCGAGGGCGACGACGCCTTCCAAGCGGCGATCTCGGCCCACCGGGCCGGGAAGGGCACTCTTCGGTTCTCGCTGGCCGAGCCGCTGCCTGCCGAACTGATCCGCCAGATCGTGAGGTTCCTGCTCGCTGAGCGGGGCAGTCGCTAACGAGTTCAGGACTCGATCAGGGTGACCCCGGCCAGGGCGACCCGGAACCCGGCGCCGCTGTCGGTGTTGGCGCAGGTGACGCCGGCCTTCTCGCTGATGCAGACGAAGTTGCCGTACTGCAGCTTCTCGCCGTAGGGCAGCACCGCGAACTTGGTGCCGTCGTACTTCACCGAAGGGAAGCCGGAGGACTTCCACCACTTGGTGCTGTCCTCGCCCACCTTCGGGAAGGCGGCGGGGTCTCCGCTGCAGAAGAAGCTCGTGGTCGCGTCCACCGAGATGCCGGTGACGTCGAGCCCATCGTCCGGGCACACCTGTGCCGCCTTCGGCACCTTGGCCATCTTCATACCTTTGGGGAAGTGGCACAGCGCCCAGCCGTCCGCGACCGCGCACCAGATGCGTCCGCTCGGGCTGGCGAAGTGCCCGCCGCCGAAGCTGGTGACGTCGATCGCGCCGGTGGCGTCCGGGACGGTCGGCGCGGCGACGCCGGTCGACGTCGAGGCCGAGGTGGCGGGCGTGGCGGTTGGTTCGACGGCAGCACCGGACGCGGTTGGCGTGACGTCCACTGTGACGATCGGCCCGGGCGTCCACTTGGCGGAGCCGGACGAGCAGCCGCCCAACGCGAGGGCAGCTGCGATGATCAGTGCGGTGATTCTGGGCTTCATCTCGTTCTCGTTGCGGGAACAGGTTCGGCCCCAGTCTGCCAACGGGTCGTGCACGCTGGCTGAGAGCCGACTAACAATCCCCCAAAGGGTGGATTCGGCGCATGATCTGGATCAAGGGATCACAATCGAGCCATGACCTCGACAGCCGCCAGGGCATTGGTGCTGGGCAGCGGCGGCGCCACTGGGATCGCCTGGCAGGCGGGGGTGATAGCGGGGATGGCCGACGCCGGTCTGAGCCTCGCGTCCGAATTGGTGGTGGGTACTTCTGCGGGGGCGGTGGTCGCGGCTCGACTGACCACGGGCTGGACACCGGAACAACTCTTTCGTGCGTCCATGGATGCTTCGCCGCCGGACGGGCGGTTCGGCGCGCGTCCGGTGCTCGCGCTGCTGGCCGCGCAGGTCTACCCGAGCCGCCGGCACGCGCTGGCGTGGCTGGGACGGCGAGCCGAGCGGGCTTGGACGCCGGCCGCGGAGGCTCGCTGGATCGCTGCGCTGGTGCCCGAACTGGCAGGGCTGCCGTGGCCCCCTGAGTTGGTGATCGTGGCTACGGACGCCGCGTCGGGGCGACCGGCGTATTTCTCGCACAGCCAGCCCACCGACCTGGCCCGTGCGGTGGCTGCCAGTTGCGCGATTCCGGGCGTCTTCCCCGCCGTGCGCGTGGACGGCCGGCTCCACTTCGACGGCGGACTGCGCTCGCCAGCGAACCTGGACGCGACCCCGTCCGCTGCCTCGGTGATCGCGCTGGCACCGCTCGCCGGCTCGGTGCGGGCCTACCGCCGGCCAGGCGTGCAGGCCGAGGTGGTCGGACGCCGCGCTGCCGTGCTGCTGCTGCGCCCGGACGCGCCCAGTCGGCGCGCGATGGGCGCAGATGTGCTGTCCGTCACCCGCGCCGCAGAGGTCGCCAGGGCCGGCCGGACGCAGGGCCGGCGTGCCGGCGAACGCCTGGGTGGCGAGTGGCCAGCTCCCTTAGCGGCAGGAAGCGCTCCCTGAGCTTGACGAAGGGTCGTCCATTCGCTCGTGGCTACGGGCTTCGTCAAGCTCAGCCAGCGATGGGCGCATTGATCAGCGGTTCCTTAGCGGCAGGAAGCGCTCCCTGAGGAGGCTTCCGGGGAACGAGGAAGCCGTCACGAAGGGCGCCTCGCCACTCTTGTCGTGAGTGTGGCGGCCCGACGCGCGCGCGGTGCCTCGCAGGCCGATCACCACTCTCGTGATGGGCCGTTCGTTGTTGGGTTCAGCGGCGCTCGACGTGCGCCCAAGGTTGGGGGGTGCCCAAGGACCCTACTTGGCGAATAGAGTTGCGGACCCGCACGAGGAGGCCCAATGTTCCAGAAGTTGCTGGTCGCGAACCGCGGCGAGATCGCCGTCCGAGCCTTTCGCGCCGCCACCGAGTTGGGGATCGGTACGGTCGCCGTCTTCCCGTACGAGGATCGGCACGCCGAGTACCGGCTGAAGGCCGACGAGTCGTACGAGATCGGCGAACTCGGGCATCCGGTGCGCGCCTACCTCGACGTGGCCGGCATCATCGAAGCGGCCAAGCATGCTGAGGCGGACGCGATCTACCCCGGCTACGGCTTCCTATCCGAGAACCCCGATCTCGCGCAGGCGTGCGAGGAGGCCGGCATCAAGTTCATCGGTCCCAGTCACGAGGTGCTCGAACTCACCGGCAACAAGTCCCGGGCGATCGAGGCGGCGATCGAGGCGGGGCTGCCCACGCTGCGCGGCTCGGCTGCCAGCGACGACGTGGACACCCTGCTCGAAGCCGCCGAGGAGATCGGCTTCCCGGTCTTCGTGAAGGCGGTCAGCGGCGGTGGCGGACGCGGCATGCGCCGGGTCGACGATCCCGAGAAGCTGGCTGCGGCCCTCGCCGAGGCGATGCGCGAAGCCGAATCCGCGTTCGGCGATTCGCGGATGTACCTGGAGCAGGCGGTGATCAGGCCCCGGCACATCGAGGTGCAGGTGCTCGGCGACGCGGCCGGCGAGGTCATCCACCTGTTCGAGCGCGACTGCTCGGTGCAGCGTCGCCACCAGAAGGTGGTCGAGATCGCGCCGGCGCCGAACCTGTCCGCCGACCTGCGAGCACGGATCTGTGCTGATGCCGTGAAGTTCGCCCGGCACATCGGCTACGTGAACGCCGGCACCGTGGAATTCCTGCTGGGCGAGGACGGCAACTACGTCTTTATCGAGATGAACCCGCGCATCCAGGTGGAGCACACGGTCACCGAAGAGGTCACCGACGTCGACCTGGTCAGCTCGCAGATCCGGATCGCAGCCGGTGAGACGCTGGCCGACCTGGGGCTGAGCCAGGAGTCCGTCCACGTTCGCGGCGCCGCGCTGCAGTGCCGCATCACGACCGAGGACCCCGCCAACGGCTTCCGTCCCGACACGGGCGTGATCTCGGTCTATCGAACCCCTGGCGGCGCGGGCGTCCGCCTGGACGGCGGCGTCGTGTTCGCCGGCGCGACGGTCGGGGCGCACTTCGACTCGATGCTGGTGAAGCTCACCTGCCGAGGCAGCGACCTGCGCTCGGCGGCCCGCCGCGCGCACCGGGCGCTGACCGAGTTCCGGGTGCGGGGGGTGTCGACGAACATCCCGTTCCTGGAGGCGGTGATCTCCGATCCGGACTTCCTCGATGGGCACACCACTACGGGTTTCATCGACGAGCGGCCATACCTTCTGCACTACCACCTGCCCGCAGACCGGGGCACGAAACTGCTCACCTACCTGGCCGAGGTGAGTGTGAACAAGCCGAACGGCGAGCCTCGGATCGAGATCGAGCCGCGCGCGAAGCTGCCGGCGTCCCCGGACGGACGGTTCGCGTCCGCGCTCCCGTCCGGCACTCGGCAACGACTGCTGCAGGTCGGACCGGCGGCTTGGGCCGCTGAACTACGCGCCCAGCGCGCGGTGGGGGTCACCGACACCACCTTCCGGGACGCGCACCAGTCGCTGCTGGCGACCCGCGTCCGCACCAAGGACCTGCTCGAGGTGGCGCCCACGATCGCGCGGACGCTGCCGCAGCTGCTCAGCGTGGAGGCGTGGGGCGGGGCGACCTACGACGTGGCGCTGCGCTTCCTGAAGGAGGACCCCTGGGAGCGGCTGGACGCGCTGCACCAGGCGATGCCGAACCTTCCGCTGCAGATGCTGCTGCGCGGACGCAACACCGTCGGCTACACGCCATACCCGCTGGCCGTGACAAAGTCGTTCGTGGCTGAGGCTGCCCGTTCGGGCCTGGACGTGTTCCGCATCTTCGACGCGTTGAACAACGTCGACCAGATCCGTCCGGCGATCGAGGCGGTGCTGGAAACCGACCACGCGGTGGCCGAAGCGGCGCTCTGCTACACGGGCAACATGACTTCGCCGGCCGAGAGGCTCTACACGCTCGATTACTACTTGGCGCTCGCCGAGCAGCTGGTCGAGGCCGGGGCGCACGTGCTGGCGATCAAGGACATGGCCGGGCTGCTGCGGGCACCGGCCGCGGCGAAGCTGGTCACCGCGCTGCGGGCCAACTTCGACCTGCCCGTGCACCTGCACACCCACGACACCGCCGGTGGCCAGCTGGGCACGCTGCTCGCGGCGATCGAAGCCGGAGTGGACGCGGTGGACGTCGCGGCGGCGTCCATGGCTGGGACGACGTCGCAGGTGTCGATGTCAGCCTTGGTGGCTGCGCTGGAGGGCACCGAGCAGGACACCGGGCTGAGCCTGGCCGCGGTGACCGCGCTGGAGCCGTACTTCGAGGCGGTCCGCCGGCTGTATGCACCGTTCGAGTCGGGGCTGCCCGGGCCGACCGGACGGGTTTACACGCACGAGATTCCCGGTGGTCAGTTGTCGAACCTGCGACAGCAGGCGATGGCCCTTGGGCTGGGTGACCGGTTCGAGGCCATCGAGGACATGTACGCTGCGGCGAACCGCATTCTGGGCAACATCGTGAAGGTCACACCTTCATCGAAGGTGGTCGGTGACTTGGCCTTGGCGCTGGTCGGGCGGGGCGCTGACCCGTCCGATTTCGAGGCGAATCCCAGTGCTTACGACATTCCGGATTCGGTGATCGGCTTCCTCAACGGCGACCTGGGTGACCCGCCCGGTGGCTGGCCGGAGCCGTTCCGCACCAAGGCACTGGCCGGACGGGTCACGAAGCCGGTGGTGACCGAGTTGTCGGACGCGGATTCGTCGGCCCTGGTCGCGCAACCGCGGCAGACGCTCAACCGGCTGCTGTTCCCCGGACCGACCCAGGATTACGAGGAGGCTGTGGCCGACTACTCAGAGCTCAGCGTGCTGCCGACGCGGCAGTTCCTGTACGGGCTGCGGTTGGATGAGGAGACCGAGGTCAATCTTGAGCGCGGCAAGAACCTGCTGCTGAAAATCCAGGCGATCGGCGAGGCCGATGACCGCGGCATGCGCCAAGTGGTGTGTGCGGTGAACGGACAGGTACGCATGGTGTCGGTCCGCGACAAAGCGGTGACTTCAACCGTGGCGGTGGCGGAGCGCGCGGAGACGTCCGTGCCCGGCCAGGTGCCGGCGCCGTTCGCCGGCGTGGTCACCCTGGTCGTCGAGGTCGGCGACGAGGTCGCCGCGGGCCAGCAGGTCGCGACCATCGAAGCGATGAAGATGGAAGCCGCGATCACCACCCCGGTGTCAGGTGTCGTGAAGCGCCTAGCCATCGGCCACGCCCAAGCCGTGGAGGGCGGCGACCTTCTCCTGGAGATCGCCTCACCCTGAACGAAATAGGGGACGGTTCCTTTGTCGTTCAGGTTATCCACAGCCCGCCTCAGACCACCCGGGGCTGCTGTGGATAACCTGAACGATAAAGGAACCGTCCCCTATTCGTTCACCGATCGTTGTGTTCCTGCTGCTAGCAGTTGGACGCAAGCCTCAGCTCGCGGTGGGGGCCTCCGTCTCGGCGGTCTCGGACGTCGGGGAAGGCTCAGTCGGTGTGGGCTCAGGTACTGGCTGCGAGGGCTGGCCTGCGTCCGGGCCATGACCCGGGCCGTGGTCGCCGTGGGGATGCCCATGGTGATCTCCGGGTGGGCCACCGTGGAAGCCACCCGGGGAAGGCGGTGGGAACCCTCCTGGCGGGGGCGGGAATCCTCCCGGAGGCGGTGGGAAGTCGCCGCGCGGCGGCGGGAATCCCTCGGTGCCTCCGGTAGGGCTTCCGCTCGGTGTCGGCGGAGCGGTCGGGTCCGGCTGCGCGCTCGGCGCTTGCTCGGTGGTCGGTTGCGGTTCCTGGCTCATGACAGCACGCTAGCCACGCGATGGAGGTGTTCGTAGGGGGTCGAGGCGATCCACATGGACGCCATGCCACAGGTTGGAATCTGGAAACAGCGTCGGCATCGACATGACGGGCCAGCCCCATT
>DAORUI010000053.1:14477-17237 GCA_035433085.1 Propionicimonas sp.
CACAGGTTGGAATCTGGAAACAGCGTCGGCATCGACATGACGGGCCAGCCCCATTCCATCTCGGTGACCACTGCGTCCCGGGCGTGGGAGCCGGCGAGGCGGGCCACGAGCTCCAGCGAGAGGTCGATACCGGCCGAGATGCCACCGGACGTCCACAGACCAGGAGCTGCCTGGACGAAACGCGCAGTCCGGTCTATGCGAGTCGACGGCGAAAGAGCCTCAAGCTCGGCGAAGGCTCCGTGGTGGGTGGTGGCGTCCCGGTCGTCGAGCAGCCCGGCGGCGGCGAGGACCAGTGCCCCGGTACAGACGGACGCGACCACGTCGGCTTCCACGGAAACCGAACGCACCCAGCCGAGCAGGTCGGTATCGCCCAGCAGCCGCCGGCTGCCGGCACCTCCGGGGATCACCAGCACGTCGGGCGCCGGGCAGTCGGCGATCGTGAACCGCGGTAGAACGGTGAAGCCACCGCGTCCGACCACCTGTCCGGGATGCAGGCCCACCGAACAGACCGCGAACGCGGCGGGGTCGGTCAGTTCGCCGGCGACGTTGAAGACCTCGTAGGGGCCGGCGTAGTCCAGCACCTCCATGTCGTCGAAGGCGAGGATCGCGACTTGGCGCGTCCGTCCCGAGGTCGCTGCGTCCACCGGGGCCTCAGGCAGTGGCCGGACGGCGGTACTGCGCGTCCCCGAAGCCGAGGATCAGCCACCCGACTACGGGGAACAGCACCATCCAGACGATGTTGAACACCGGTCCCTTGCCGAAGGTCTCACCGATCTTGTACGACACCAACAGGGCCAGGACGATGTTGACCACCGGCACCAGCAACAGCAGGAAGAGCCAGGGGTTGTAGCCGGCCATCCGGAACTCCACGTAGGTGTTGTAGAACGGGATCAGCGACGCCCATCCGGGCTCCCCGGCCTTGGCGAAGACCTTCCAGACGGCGACGAGCATGAGCACACCGATCGCCAGCGAGACCAGGATGACCGGCAGCGAGAACAGGGCGTCATTGAAAGATGAGTCCACGGTGCTCCTTGGGACGGAATCGTGTGGCCCGTTCAGCGGGCCGGAGAGCGCAGCATAGCGAGGGCGGGTTCCGACCGTCCGCTCGGTTGGGGCAGAGTGGGCGCCATGACTGTGGAGCCGACTCCCCAAGCCCCGCTGGTGCTGCGCGGACGCCGCTTCGACGCGGCCCGTCCGGCGGTGATGGGCATCATCAACCGGACGCCGGACTCGTTCTACGCCGCGGCCCGGTTCACCGATCTGGAGCCGGCGCTGGCCGCGCTCGACCGGATGCTCGCCGACGGTGCTGACCTGATCGACGTGGGCGGCGTCCGCGCCGGGCAGGAGGGCGAAGTGGTCGACGCCCGGGCCGAGGTCGAGCGAGTGCGTCCCTTCCTGCTGGCCGCGCGCGAGCGTCACCCGGACGTGCTGCTGAGCCTCGACACCTGGCGCTCCGAAGTGGCCCTTGCCTGCGCGGACGCACGCGTCGACCTGGTCAACGACACCTGGGCCGGGGCTGACCCCGAACTGGTGGGTGTGGCCGCCGAACTCGGCGCCGGCTACGTCGTCTCGCACACCGGCGGGCTGCCGCCGCGGACCGACCCGGTCAACGTCCGCTACGGCGACGACCCGGACGACGTGGTCGCCGACGTGCTGCGCACCCTGGCCGCGGGGGCTGGGCGGGCGGTACGGGCGGGCGTCCCGGGTGAGCGGGTGCTGGTCGACCCGACCCTCGACTTCGGCAAGACCACCCGCAACTCGCTGCGGGTGCTGCGCGCGACCCACCAGGTGGCCGCGCTCGGCTATCCGGTGCTGCAGGCCTTGTCGCGCAAGGATTTCGTCGGTGAGACCCTCGACCTGCCGGTGGCCGAGCGGCTGTACGGCACGCTCGCGGCAACCGCGATCGCCGGCTGGCTGGGCACCACGGTGTACCGCGCACACGACGTGTTGGCCACCCGGCAGGTGGTCGACATGGTGGCGTCGATCCGCGGCGACCGTCCGCCGGCGGTAGCGGTGCGCGGCGAACCCCAGTCGTCCGGCAGGTAGCGGTCGAGTCGCCGGACAAGAAGCACAGGATTCGGTGCCATCGAGCCGTTCTGGCCGGTGCGGGCGAAAGTGCAGTGCGTTTTCTCACAGCACTGGCTCGACGCCACGGGCATAGGCTGCCGGGATGGAACTGAAAGACATGCGGCTGAGCTACGAGAAGGGCAGCCTCGACGAGATGGACGCCGGGAGCGCGCCGTTGCAGCTGTTCCAACGCTGGCTCGACGAGGCTATCCGGACCAAGGTGCCGGAGCCGAACGCGATGACGCTTGCCACGGTGGGTGCGGACGGGCGGCCGTCCACGCGGATCGTCCTGATCAAGAGCGCGGACGAGCGCGGGCTGGTCTTCTTCACCAACTACGAGTCGCGTAAAGGACGAGAGCTGGCTGCCAATCCCCAAGCCGCGCTGCAGTTCCACTGGGTGCAGCTGGAGCGGGTCGTGCGCATCGAGGGACGCGTCGGGCGCACCTCTGCCGAGGAATCGGACGCCTACTTCGTCACCCGTCCGCTCGATTCGAGGATCGGCGCCTGGGCGTCCCCGCAGAGCGAGGTGATCGCCAATCGAGGCGTCCTGCTGGCGAACGCCGCGAAGGCGTCCGCCAGGTTCGGGCTCAAGCCACCGCGTCCCGAGCAGTGGGGCGGCTACCGGTTGGTCCCCGACGTATGGGAGTTCTGGCAGGGCCGCAAGAGTCGCCTGCACGATCGCGTCCGATTCCG
>DAORUI010000054.1:0-6621 GCA_035433085.1 Propionicimonas sp.
GGTTCTCGGCGTCGTCCTCCTCGACCTCGACGTCCTCGTTGCGGGTGACCCGGAAGGTGGAGTGACCAAGGATCTCCATGCCGGAGAACAGTTGGTCGAGGTGGCGCGCGATCACGTCCTCCAGCGGCACGAAGCGTCCGCCGCCGAGCGGGACGAACCGGCTCAGGATCGTCGGCACCTTCACCCGGGCGAACTGGCGGGCGCCGGTCGCGGGGTTCTTCAGCAGCACCGCGAGATTCACGCTCAGCCCGGAGATGTACGGGAACGGGTGGGACGGGTCAACGGCAAGGGGAGTCAGCACCGGGAAGATCCGGTTCTCGAACAGGTCGGTCATCTTCTGGCGCTCGTCGGGCGTGAGCTCGTCCCAGCGCAGGATCTCGATGCCGTGCTGGGCGAGCGCCGGCCGGATGTCCTCGGCGAAGACCTGGGCGTGGTCGGCGACGAGCTCGCGGGTGCGGGTGAGGATCGCGTCGTGGAGTTCGCGGGGCATCAGGCCGGAGTTGCTGGTGACGGCGACGCCGGCGGCCATCCGCCGCTTCAGGCCGGCCACGCGCACCATGAAGAACTCGTCGAGGTTGGACGCGAAGATCGCCAGGAACTTGGCCCGCTCGAGCAGTGGCACGCGCTTGACGTCCTTGGCCAGGTCGAGGACGCGGTTGTTGAAGGCCAGCCAGGAAAGCTCGCGATCGGAGAAGCGGTCGGCAGGCAGCTCAGGCAGGGCGACGGGTTCGGCTACGGCAACTTGTTCCTCGACGGCGGTCATGGCTGCTCCTGTGTGGTCGGCGCCAGGAGTAGGTCGGTGTGGGTGACCCTGAATCCGGCGCTTTCGTACATTCTTACCGCTACCTGATCGGCCGCATCAACGTAGAGCAATACTCGTCCGATTCCGATGCTTCGGAGGTGCGTGAGGCCGGCGTGCAGCAGGGCTCGGCCGTAGCCGCGTCCCTGCCGGTCGGGGGCTACGGCCATGACGTAGACCTCGCCGGTGTCGGCGTTGACGCGCTTGGTCCAGTGGAAGCCGGCCAGACCGTCCGCGTCGTGGCCCAGGATGAGCCCGTCGGGGTCGAACCAGGGCTCGGCCATTCGGGCGGCCAAGCCGGCTGCGTCCAGGGAGCCCTGCTCGGGGTGGTGGGCGAACGCCGCAGCGTTCACTTCGAGGACGTCGGTCGCGTCCGTCGGACGGAAGCCGCGCAGGTTGAGCCCCTCAGGGGCCGGCGCAGGGACGAAGTCGTGCAGGTCGCGCGCCATGATCAGCAACTCGCGGATCGGACGCAAGTGCAGGGCGGACGCAAAGCCCTGGGCAGCAGGCAGATAGCCGAACGCCCATAGCCCTACGTTCCCTGAGCTCAGCCCCACGCTCCCTGAGCTTTGCTCCACGCTCCCTGAGCTTTGCTGCACGCTCCCTGAGCTTGACGAAGGGTCGCGGACGAACCCAGCCAGTCGATCGACCAGCCCACTCGCGATGCCCCGTCGCCGGAAGTCGGGATGCACGACCAACTGACCGGTGTGGTGCAAGGGATGCCACCCCAAGTACCCGACCAGCAACTCGCCGACCAGATGCAGGTAGTGCTCGGCGGAGTCGTCCCGAAGCGCGAACCGCGCCTCTTCGTTGAGCGGATCCACGCCGTCGTGAGCGATGGCTGCGGCGGCGAGGGCAAGCACCTGCGCGGCCTGCTCGGGGGTCAGACGATTGGTCGGCATCTTTGCAGGCTACGCCCCCGGTTCAGCGACGTCCCGACCCGTCCGGGGAGAAGCGGTAGCCGACGTTGCGCACGGTGCCGATGAGCGATTCGTGCTCGGTGCCCAGCTTGGCCCGCAATCTGCGGACGTGGACGTCGACCGTGCGGGTGCCACCGTAGTAGTCGTAACCCCAGACGTCGGCCAGCAGGTGCTCTCGACTGAACACGCGTCCGGGGTGCTGCACGAGGTACTTCAGCAGTTCGAACTCGGTGTAGGTGAGATCGAGGGTCTCGCCGTCCAGCATCACCGAATAGGCGCCGTCGTCGATCACGATGCCGCCTGCGGAGATCAGTCCATCGTTGGCGGCAGAGGTGACCAGCAGCCGGATGCGGGCCTCGAACTCGGCTGGTCCGGCGGTGTCGAGCACCACGTCCGCGAGGCCCCAGTCAGCGGCGACGGCAGCCAGTCCGCTCTCGGTGAGCACGAGCAGCAGCGGCACTGTGGAACCGGACGACTGGAAGAGGCGGGCCATCATCCTGGCCCCGGCGAGATCAGCGCGGCCGTCGAGAACGACCAGATCGGCGCGGGCCGACTCGGTCAAGGCCTGGGTATCCGCCGCGACGCCGTGGATGTCGTGGGGCAGCAGGGACAGCACGGGCATGGATCGTTCCGCGGGCATGCCCTGGGCGACCTCGTTGCTGACGAGGAGCAATTGCGCCATCAGACAACCTCCCCCCACGGTCTGTACTCCGATTCCAGCGCCAACCTTAGTGACCTATCGGCTCGGCGCCGTACCCCACCCCTCGGGTGGGCACCCGGCGGCGTGGAACCGGGCGCTCGATCGGCCCGATCAGGCGTCGACGTCGAGGATGAGGGTCACCGGTCCGGAGTTGGTGCTGCTCACGTCCATCATCGCGCCGAACCGTCCGGTCTCGACATGGGCGCCCCTGCTTCGCAGGGCGGCGACGTAGGCCTCGACCAGGGGCTCGCTCACCGGTCCGGGTGCAGCGGCATTCCAGGACGGGCGCCGGCCCTTGCGGGTGTCGGCGTAGAGGGTGAACTGGCTCACCACCAGCAGCGGGGCTCCCAAATCGGCGCAGGAGCGCTCGCCTTCGAGGATGCGCAACTGCCAGGTCTTGTCGGCCAGCTTCTCGGCCGTGGCCGCCGTGTCGGTGTGGGTCACGCCGAGCAGTACGAGCAGCCCCGGCGAGTCGATGTGACCGATCACCTCGCCGCTGACCTCCACCGAGGCCCGGCTGACCCGTTGCACCACCGCTCGCACAGCACCATCCAACCACCATGACTCTGATTCGCCCGAAAGTCGGAATACCAGCCGCTTCGCCGCCGTCGTCCGCGCTCCTTCGCCCGAAACGCGGGGAAAGGAGTCTCTGGGAAGGCTGATAACCCCCATCTCGGGCGATCCTCGGTGGGACCCCTCAGTTCCACGGCTGATATGCCGACTATCGGGCGAATCACCTCGAGTCCAGCTCTCGTTGTACCCGCGCCACTACCACCGCAGGCTGGAACATGATCTCCTTGGCCAGCCATCGCACAACTCCGTAGCCGAGGTCGTGCAGAATCTGGTGGCGCTCCTTCTCCCGAACGGTCTCGTTGGGATCGCGGTACTTGCCGGCACCATCACATTCGCCCACTACGCCGTGCTCACGCCAGAAGCAGTCCGGGAAGAACTGGCCGACTCGGGTTCGGATCTTGGCCTGGAACTCGGGTCGGGGAACCCCGGCCAGTTCGAACTGGCCGGCCGATAGCGACTCGGCTGCCGACTCGCGACACGGCTCGACCAGTTCGATCGCGGGGAGCAGACCGGTCCGGCGGCGCTGTCGGGCGACCTCGGCGAGCATCTGCCTGGATGCCCTGATCAGCCTCGGATTCGAGTAGTCCGACCGTCTGGGCTCGGCCACGAAGCCGGCGCACAACGCTCGGGCGGCCGCATCCAGGATCACCAGTGCGTCCGGCAACGGCAGGCCCGCCGCCAGGTCAACGGCAGTGCGCGGCAGACTCGTGACGGCGTAGCCCGCGGCGTCACGAACGACCTGGTCGGGCGGCAGAGTGGCGACATGATGGATCGCGGGCAGAGCGTGTCGGCGGTATCCGCGGCGAGCTGGCAGGGTCACCGACACCGGCTGGTCCGCCCAGCCGTGCGGAGACGGCGAAGGCAATCCCCAAACGAGTGCCGCGGACTGATGACTGACCACCGCATCGGGATTGGCGGTTGCCTCGGCGTAGGACAGCAGCACGTGCTGCTGTGCTGGATCATCCGAGCAAGCGGACGCGGCGACGTAGACGCCCTGGCGAAGTCGGCGCAGGCGCCCGTTGCGCAACTGGGTCTCGATCATGTCTTTGGTGATCCCACCGTCAAGCAGGAGTGCCTTGGTGATCGGCTGGTCGGGCAAGCTCCACGGGATTGCAGTACGCATACTCCAGATATCGGCATGCCGGCCGGCTATTGGTCAGGTCATTCTGGGCGGTGTGGAAAACCAGGCCCTACGGCGAGTTCGTCCACAGCACGCTGGGTAAGCTGCTCAGGTGCTGACCCCGCTTTCGGTTACCGGTGTGGTGCTGTTCACCGCGTGCCTCGTGCTCGTGGTGCTGTGCGGGATCGGCCTGTACGCGCTGGTGCGCGGCCGCAGAGGAGAGTGACATGGTTTTCGAGATCCCCGCTGACCTGAACCCGGCCCTGGTCGGCGTCGCCTGGTTGCGCGGACGCTGGGAGGGCACCGGATTCCGGGAGTGGCCGGGTGCGGAGAAGATCAGCTACGCCATCCAGGTGGATTTCGCCGACAACGGTGAGGACTACCTGCACTACCTCGCCCAGGCGTTCGAGACCGACGAGCAGGGCCAGCCCACCAAGCCGCTGTTCATGGAGACCGGCTTCTGGCGTCCGCTCGCGGACGGCACGGTGGACGTGATGATGTGCTCGCCCGAGGGGTTCGCCGAGATCTGGTTCGGCAAGCTGCAGCCGGGACGTCTCGACCTGATCACCGACGCCGTGGCCCGCACCCGCGATGCCCAAGTGGCCTACACCGCCGGCCGGCGCCTCTACGGCAATGTCGAGGGCAAGCTCCTGTTCTCGTTCGACCGCGCGACCGAGGAGCACGAGTTGCAGCCCTACATCTGGGCGACTCTGGAGCGACGATGAGCGTCCGGCTCACCGAAGGCGCGGACGCGGGCGCGGTCTGGCATTACGGCGATCCGTTGCGCGAGCAGCGCGCGCTGGCGGCCGGCACCGCCGGCGTGGACCTCTCGCACCGGCCGTTGTTCACTGTCTCCGGAGCCGATCGGCTGAAGTGGCTGAACGACATCACCAGCCAGGATTTCGCCAAGCTCGCGCCCGGCGTGCCGACCACGGCCTACATCCTCAACGCCCAGGGCCATCTGGTCCACGTGTTCGCCGCGGTGGACGACGGCACCACCCTGTGGGCGCACACCGAGCCGGGGCACCGGGACGCATTGTTGGCCTGGCTACGCCGGATGGTGTTCGCCGCCCGGGTCGAGATCGATGAACTCGGCGACGAGTACGCCCTCGTCCTGCCGCCGGCGGCTACCGCCCTTCGAGATACCGGCGACAACCGAACGGTCCCTGAGGAGGTTCGTGAGCTCGCGAGCGAACCGTCACGAAGGGCCGCTGCCATCGTCCCCCGCGATCAGATGGACGCACTCCTGGGCGAAGTGCGCGCCGGAATCTGGGCGATGGAGGCGATCCGGATCGCGTCCGGTGTTCCGAGGGTCTTCCTCGACACTGACGAGAAGACCATTCCCAACGAACTCGCCAACCCCGAGGCGGACGCGATCGGCCCGGCCGTCGCCCTGCACAAGGGCTGCTACCCCGGCCAGGAGACGGTCGCTCGCGTCTATAACCTCGGCCGGCCACCCCGCCGGCTCACTCTGCTGCACCTGGACGGCAGCGCCGAGCGGCTGCCGACGATCGGCGCCGAGGTTGTGCTGGACGGTCGTGTGGTCGGTCGGACGGGCACGTCCGAGCGGCACTACGAACTCGGCCCGATCGGATTGGCGTTGCTGAAGCGGACTTTGCCCGCCGACGCCGAACTTCTGGTGGACGGGATCGCTGCCGCCCAGGAGGTGCTGGTCGACCCCGAGGCCGGGCTGCACTGGCGTCCCGAACCCGGCTTGGGCATGTAACCGCGCGAGCGCTTCGAGGAGGTCGGGCGGCATGGGGAAGTTCTGGCGCTGGTTCAGCCTGATCCTGGCTGTGGTGGTCGCCTTCGGCGTGGGCTGGGCCTGGCCGATCCTGGTGCGTCCGCCGCTGCTGGTCGGTCAGGACGCCGTAACCGACGCCAACTCGATCCGGGTCACTCCGGTGATCGAGGACGCCGAGGGTCGCGTGATCGTCACCCGCCCGCCGTCCGGCACCGCTGAACTGAAGACGCTGGTGATCATCTACCCGGGCGGACTGGTGCGTCCCCAGGCCTACGAATGGCTCGCTCGCGCACTGGCCGTGCGGGGCTACGTGAGCGTCATCCCAGAGTTCTCCTTCGACTTGGCGGTGACCGACACCGACCGGGCGTCCGCGTTGATCAGCCGCTACGGCCAGGGCAAGCGGGTCGTGCTCGCCGGGCATTCCCTCGGCGGTGCGATGGCCGCGCAGTATCTTGCCGACGAGCTGAAGGCCGGACGCGAACCGGTGGCGGGTCTGGTGCTGATGGCTGCCTACCCACCGGACGGAGCCGATCTGACCTCGGCGAAGCTGAAGGCGATCAGCCTGCGCGGCGAGTTCGACCTGGTCGCGGACGCCGACAAAGTCGCCAACGGACTGAAGCTCCTACCCCGGGATTCGAAACTCGTGCAGATCGATGGCAGCGTGCACGCCTTCTTCGGCCGCTACGGCGCGCAGTCCGGAGATGGGGTGCCCGGCGTGAGCCGGTCCGTCGCCGAAGCCCAGATCGTCTCGACGATCACCGCTTT
>DAORUI010000054.1:6721-9136 GCA_035433085.1 Propionicimonas sp.
GCTACTCCCCGCGCCGCGCCAGAACGTAGAGCCGCTCGGTCTGCGGCTCGGTGGGTACCGGCGAGCGGACGTACCACTCCTGCACCGCCAGTCCGGACGCTGACACCGCGGCCAGCACCTGATCGCGGTCGTGGTGCACGAAGTCGAGATCCACTGCCACCCCGCAGAGCTCGTCGGCATGGACCACGTCATCGCCGAGGTGAACCGCCAGCGCCAGCAGACCGTCCGCGGCAAGGGTGTTCGCTGCCGTCCGCAGTACTTGGGGCAGTTCGGACGGGGCCAGGTGGACGAACGCGTACCAGGCCACGATCGCGCCCCAGGCCGACGCAGTGCGCGGCCGCAGCAGCTGGTGGAAGCGGCCGACCTGGAAGTCCAGGTCGGGGTAGGCGGCTTGGGCCAGGGCGATCATCGCCGCGGACGCGTCCAGGCCGTGAACTTCGGCGCCGGTGTCAGCAAGGAAAGCGGCGATCTGGCCGGGGCCACAGCCGAGATCCATGATCGGTCCCTCGGCGAGCTCGGCGATTCGTTCCAGCAGCCAGATGTCGAACGGCTTTTCGATGAGTTCGTCCCCGAATCGTTCGGCATAGGCGAGCGCCGCGGCATCGTAGGCGGCGACGACCTTCGCGTCCCGGGCGGGAGCGCCCTCGGCCAGCACCACTTCCCGGTCGACGCCCGGGACGGCGTCCGCGTCCGCTGCGGCCACTGCCACCGGGCCGAGCAGGTGCACCCAGCGCCGGTCCTGGTGCCCGCGGACGAGCGGCAGTTCGCGCACCAGCGCCGGCTCGGCGGCGGCCAGCCGCTCCAGGCAGGCCTCGACCTCGGCCTTGTCGGCGAAGGGGTGCAGGCGTTCGGTGCGGGTCTTCAGTTCGCCGGGCGACTGCGGACCGCGGAGCAGCAGGACGGTGAGCAGCGCGCGCTCGTCCTCGGTCGGAGCGAGCACTTCGTCGACGAGTTGGTGGTACTTGACCGTGCGGGAGCCGGCGCCGGCCCAGACCAGGCGGAGCAGGCCGGCGTCCTTCAGCGAGCGCGCGGTGTCCTGGATCGTGCGTTCGGAGTAGTCGACAACCGGCTCACGGCTGGAGGTCTGGTTGCACGCCAGCCGCAGCGAGTTGAGCGTGAGCGGGTAGCTGGCCGGCACCGTCCGCTGCTTCTCCAGCAGACAACCCAGCACCCGTTGTTCCTCGGCGTTCAGCACCGGCAATGGCATGTCCGACAGCCTAACGATCCGTGGGGGTCAGGAGTCCGCGTCCGGAATGCCGTAGGGCAGGGTTTCGATCCCCGCCAGCTGGGCGGCCAGCCGGGGACGCGAGCGGTCGAACGCCTCCTGCTCGCGGCGGCGACGCTCGAACAGCACCGCGGCTAGGAAGTACTCGGAGTGGGTGCCGGGCGGCGGCGCGGGGGCGACGAAGCGCTCCACTTGGGCGGCCAGCCGCAGGCCCAGCCGGTGCCGCACCGGAGGGGGGAAGCTGTTCGCCCGGGCGAGGAACTGGCGCACCCGCAGCGCCAGCCCGTCCGGGATCGGACGGATGTCGGTGCGCTGCACCCAGCCCGCCAGCTGCGGCGGCAATTGCAGCGGCAACAGCGTCGAGCGGACGCCGCGCATGCGGGCGACGTAGGTTCCGGCCAGGTAGTCGCCGACCCGTTTGCCGCGGTCGTTGAGCATCGACACCATGAAGGCCAGCCCGCCGAACAGCAGCCACAGCTCGAAGAACCCGACCAGGGCGCGGACGGCGGCGTGGCGCAGCCGGACCGGACCGCCGTCGTCGCGGATCACCTGCAGGCCGAACACGAGCTTGCCCAAGGAGCGTCCGCCCGACAGCGTCTCGACCGTGATCGGGATCACGAGGAAGACCACCGCGGCAAGGGCGAACATGATCGCGGCTGCCATGGCCTCGTCGTAGCGGTCGAGGCCGACGGCGCTGATCAGCAGCCAGGGCAGCAGCAGCACGACCAGGCCGGTGGCCAGCGCGTCCAGCAGCCAGGCGCCGGCGCGGGCGATAACCGACGCCGCGCTCACCTGGAGCGCCACGCCTTCGCCGGTGAGGATTTCGTCCGCCACAGGTCGAGGCTAGCGGTTGGCCGCGACAAGATCGCCTGTGGTCCGCCGCGAGGGCGGGCGCACGGGGCGGCTCCGGCGTCCATCGCCTGGCGGGTGGACAGCCGCGGCGGCGGCGGCGCGAGGTCGTCGACGCCGCGGTAGTTGGGGGCGGTTTCGCCTGCGTAGGCTCGCGGTTTGGCGGCGACGAATTGCGCCGGCAGCACCGGTAGGGTGGCGCAGGTGGACGTGGACGTTTTCGCCAACGCGCACTCGGGGCGCTGGCAGCGGCTGCGGGAGTTGTCCGCCCAGCGCCGGCTCACCGGCCGGGAGGCCGACGAACTGGTCGGGTTGTACCGCCAGGTGGCCACCCACCTCTC
>DAORUI010000054.1:9236-14434 GCA_035433085.1 Propionicimonas sp.
GCACATCGCCGCGGAAGCGTTCGCGTCCTACTACTCGGAGTTTCCGAGCGCGAGCTTCGCTGCGCAGGTGTGGACGAACAACGCCTTCATCGCCGCACTCTGCGTGGCTACGGGGATTACCGGCATCTACCCCGTGCAGGTGTTGTTCATGAACTCGCTGAATGTCGGGGTGATCGCGGCGGTGATGCACGTCCAGGGCGCGTCCTGGGTGTTCTGGTCGCTGATCCTGCCGCACGGTCTGCTCGAACTCAGCTGCGTGTTCGTCGCCGGTGCGGCCGGCATGCGGCTGTGCTGGGCGTGGCTGGTGCCCGGGCATCGGACTCGCGCGCAGTCACTGGCCGAGGAGGGCCGCACCACGATCGTGGTGGTGCTGGCCCTGGTGATCGGGCTGGGCGTGAGCGGCCTGATCGAAGGCTTCGTCACCGGCTCGGCGCTCAACCCCTGGCTGAAGATCGGCATCGGCGTGCTCGCCTGCGCCGCCTTCTGGCTGATCATGTTCATCGTCGGCGGACGCGCGGCCGCCGCGGGCGTCGACCCGGGCCTCACCCCCGAGGAAGCCCGCAACCAGGTGGCCGTCTCCGGCTGAGCCGTCGTTTCGCGTCCGCGTCGCCAGCCATGCCATCACTCCCGCTCCATCGCTCGTCCACGTCCCCCGTCGACGTCCCCTCACCGACAAGGTGGACAGTTTGGTCCCGTCCGGGGACGCACCTGACCAGCTTGTGGGGAGGGGAAGCTGGGGGAGGGGAAGCTGGGGGCTGGTCGGCTACTGCCGCGCCTCATCCCTCACCGACAAGGTGGACAGTTTGGTCCCGTCCGGGGACGCAACTGACCAGTTTGCGGGGGAGGGGAAGCTGGGGGCTGGTCGGTTACTGTCGCTGCGCCACTGGGGACGGGCTGCGCCACTGGGGCTGAGTATGGGCTGAGCTACAGGCGTCCGGCGGCTTTCAGGGCCAGGTAGCGGTCGCAGACTGCGGGGGCGAGCCGGTCGGGGTCGGCCTGGACGACCTCGGCGCCCATCCGGGTGACCCGGGCGGCCAGGGCCTGAGTGGCCAGCCGGAGGCGTCCGGACGCGGCAGCGTCGTAGGCCTGGGTCGCGGTGGCGACCTCGGGGGTTCGGTTGCGCTCAGCGGGGTCGAGGACGTGGGCGATCACCACCTGGTGGTCGTGGGCCAGTCCGGCGAGCACCGTGCCCAGCCCGTCGGCGTAGAGGGCCGGGTCGAGGCCGGTGACCAGGATCACCAGACTGCGCTGCCGGCACAGCCGGCTCACCTGCGCGGCCACCAGCGACCAGTCGGTCTCGGTCACGGCGGCGTCCACCTGGGCCAGTCCGTCGGCGAAGGACGGCAGCACCGAGCCCTTGCCGGTGCCGGGCAGCCGCAGCCGCACCACCTGATCGGCGGCGAGCAGGCTGATCCGGTCCCCGGACGCGGCGCCCAACGCGGCCATCAGCAGACACGTCTCGATGCCCGCATCCAGCCGCAACTGGTCGGGCGCCTCGCCGCCACCGATCCGTCCGGCCGCCCAGCGGGAGGTGTCCAGCACGATCAGGATGTGCCGGTCCCGCTCCGGACGCCAGGTGCGCACCATCGTGCGGGTCGCCCGCGCCGAGGCCCGCCAGTCGATCGAGCGAACGTCGTCGCCGATCGCGTACTCGCGCAGCGAGTCGAACTCCGTCCCCTGTCCGCGGACGTGCACCGACGCCTGCCCGTCCAGCTCTCGCAGGCGGGCCAGCCGGTACGGCAGATGGCTGCGCGACCGGAATTCCGGCAGCACCCGCAGCACGCCAGGGACCTGCCGGGACTGCTGCCAGGCCGCCAATCCCAGCGGACCGAACGAACGGACGGTGACCGCGCCCGCGGCCAGGTCGCCGCGCCGGGTGGGCGTGAGCCGGGTGGGCAGCCGCCGCGATTCCCCGCCCGGCAGCCGCAGCCGCGGACGCTCCCCGCGCGATCGCGCACCCGGCCCAGCGCGCCCAGCCAGTGGGCCAACCGCGCCGGGTAGCCCGCCCGCCCCAGGCAGCGCGTCGGCCGGCCGCACACCGCCGAGACCCGCGCCGGCCGCCTGGGCGCTCGGCGGCCACGCGTCCCGCACCTGCACCCGAGCCAGCCGCGCGTCCGGATTGGTCAGGGTGAGTTCCGAAGTCACCGTCTCGGTGAGCCGGACGCTGCCCGGCAACTCCCGGCTGATCACCAACCGGGACGGCCGCGCGGCCAGGGCCAGGTCCAGACCGCACAGCGCGCAGACCACAACCACCCAGGCCACGACCACGATCGGCTGCGGCCAGACCAGCACCGGCAGCACGCCGATCAGCAGCAGCGCGGCGACCCGTCCCGAGATGGTCATGGGTCAGCGCGGCACCGGCACGGTGGCCAGGATGTTGCTCAGGATGCCGGCGGCGGTGGTGCCGTCCATCTGCGCCTCGGTACGGACGCCGATCCGGTGGTTGAGGGTGGCGATGGTCATCGCCTGGACGTCGTCCGGGGTGACGAAGTCGCGTCCGTTCAGCCAGGCCCAGGCGCGCGCGGTCTTCATCAGGGCGGTGGCGCCGCGTGGCGAGGCGCCCAGCGAGACCGATGGCGCCGACCGGGTCGCCCGGCAGAGGTCGACGATGTAGCCCAGCACCTGGGCGTCCACCCGGGTGTTCGCCACCTGCTCGCGGGCTGCGCGCAGCTCGTCCACCCCGGCCACCGCTCCGAGTCCGGCACCGGCCAGATCGCGGGGGTCGAAGCCGGACGCGTGCCTTGCCACCACCTGGATCTCGTCGTCCCGCGGCGGCAGCGGCAGCACCAGCTTGAGCAGGAAGCGGTCGAGCTGGGCCTCGGGCAGGGGATAGGTGCCCTCGTACTCCACCGGGTTCTGGGTGGCGATCACCATGAACGGCTCCGGCAGCGGACGCGGCAACCCGTCCACGCTCACCTGGCGTTCCTCCATGGCCTCCAGCAGGGCGGCCTGGGTCTTCGGCGGGGTGCGGTTGATCTCGTCGGCGAGCAGCAGGTTGGTGAACACCGGCCCCGGACGAAAGTCGAAGCGTCCCGCCTGCGCGTCGTAGATCAGCGAGCCGGTGACATCGCCGGGCATCAGGTCGGGGGTGAACTGCACCCGCTTGGTCTCCAGCGCCAGGCCGGCGGCCAGCGAACGCACCAGCAGCGTCTTGGCCACCCCGGGGACGCCTTCGAGCAGCACGTGGCCGCCGCAGAGCAGCCCGACCAGCAGGCCGGTGACGGCGCCGTCCTGGCCGACCACGGCCTTACCGACCTCGGCGCGCACCCGGGCCAGCGACTCCTGGGCCGGATTGAAGGCGGACGGGTAACTCTCAGACATGGGCGGACAGCTTTCGTTCGAGGTCGGCGAGGCGGGTGGCCAGCTCGACCAGGGCGGCATCGGTGGTGGGTGGGGGGCCGTAGACAAGGTCTCGAAGCTGCTCGGACGGTTCGCCGCTGGCCTGCGCGATCCGCTCGATCACCAGCTCGGCGGACGCGGCCGTGGTCAACCCGAGCCGGGGCGCTACCCGATGCACGGTGCCGGCTCGCAGCCCGGCGGCGGCGTGTCCGCGGGCGCCCGCCTGCCGGTACAGCCGGGCCAGCCCGGACGACACCTCGGAGGCGGGAACCTCGACCGGCAGCGGCTCGCGCACCAGAGCGCCGAAGCGGCGTCCCCGCCACAACGCGGACGCTGCCCCCGCCGCCAGCAGCAGCCAGAACGCGGGGCCGGCCCAGGGCGGGAAGAGCGCCATCAGATTCACCCCGGAATCGTCGCCATCGGTGGTTGCGACCGCGTCGGGGCCGGGCAGGTACCAGGTCAGGATCGGATTGCGGCCGAGCACGCGCAGGGCGAGCGCTGCGTTGCCGTAGTCGGTGATGGTGTCGTTGCGCAGCCATTCGTCGCCGGCAACCACGGTGACGCGGTGGCGATCAGTGGTGGTGTCGGCGTACAGGCCGCCGCCGCCGGCGCCGGGGAAGCACATCGTCACCTCGTCGCTCAGCGATCCCAGGCCGGAACTGGTCGTGGCGATCCTGCCCGCGGCAAGGGCGTCCGGGTCGGTGCAGTCGGCGGGAAACTCGTCCGCGTCCGACCACCAGTAGTCGGTGGTGATTCGTCCCTCGGTCAGGGTCTCTACGGCGGTGAAGTCGCTGGCCATCGAAATCACGACCAGGTCGGCGTCCACGTGGCTCAGCCGCGTCAGGGCGTCGGTCGACAACCCCTGGTTCAGGTAGATCGCCAGCGTGCTGCCGTCCGCGGCTGCGGTCGCCTCGGCCAGGATGGTGGCCTGGGTGACGGTGACTCCATTGGCGGCGAGCACCTGGGCCAGCGCTCGGACGCCCGCCGGACGCGGATTGGTGATCGAGCCCGCCTGGCGTTCGGACGGCTCGGGCAGCAACGCGGTCACCGTGAGCAGCGCGGCGAACAGGGCGACCACCACCCCGCCTGCGATCAGCCAGCGCTTCACCGGCCCGCCACCTCGGTCGCCATTGTCCCCGCGACGGCGATCGGACGCGTGGCGGCCACGGCCGCGTCCAGTGCGAGCAGGTCGCGGTACTGCTCAGCCGAGCCGGGATTGTGCCCGTAGGCGACCGAGTCGAAGACCGTGGCGGCCCGGGTCAGGCGTTCGGCAAGGTCGGGCAGCCGTTCAGCGGCGCGGCTGGATGCCTCGCGGGCGGTCATCCCGGGGAACTCGGCGATGATCCCGCGTTCACTGAGCGAGCGGACGAGAGCGCGGAACAGCGCGAGCACCGCGGCGTCCCAGTCGGCGGCCTCTGCGAGCTGGACGGCCTGAGCACGCAGTCCAGCGGCGTCCTGATCGGTCGCCTCGGCGAAGACGGCTCGACGCCGGCGCTCGGTTCGCAGCGGACCACGGAACACCCAGATCGTCAGTCCGGCCAGGGCGGCCACAGTGAGCACGGCCACCGTCAGCTGCTGGGGCGACAGCGCGCCGACCGAGGTGGGATGCCCGATCAGCCAGTCGAGCAGCTTGTTCCACTGGTCGGAGAGCCAGCTGCCGACGTCGGCGTAGATCGGGTTGGACAGCTCGTCGGCGAGCTGTTGGCGGGCCTGGTCGGCGTCCGGGGTCAGCGGCGGGCTCATCGGGGTCCCCGCGGAGTTGTTCGGGGGAGCGCAGCGGAGGAGAAGAACTCCGTGGGGTGGTTCATCGGGGTCCCCGCGGAGTTGTTCGGGGGAGCGCAGCGGAGGAGAAGAACTCC
>DAORUI010000054.1:14534-17177 GCA_035433085.1 Propionicimonas sp.
GTGGGGTGGTTCATCCGTAGAGCACCTCGGCCAGGTGCAGGTCGTAGCCCTCCCGGCGAATCCGGGCGTCCACGTACAGCAGGGTGCTGACTGCCGTGGTCAACGGGACGGTGAGCACGCTCGAGGTGAGTGTGGACGCGATGGTGACGGCCAGCAGGAGCACTCCAGGGTCGCTGATCGAGAGCAGCATCGCGCCAAAGCTGAACACTGAGGAGACGGTGCTCGCCGCGAAGCCGATGATCATGGACGCGAGCAGGTAGATGCCCAGGACGCGCCAGAATTGGCCGCGAGTGAGCGTCCAGCTACGGGGGATCGCCTGGATCGGGCCGAGCCCCTCGACGGCGATCGCGCTCGGGGCGAGCAAGAGCTTGGTTCCCAGCCAGATCGCCAGCACGAGGGTGACCAGCCCCGCGAGGATCGCCACCACGACGAGTCCGCCGGTGTCGCCACCCAAGACCGGCACGAACATTGCGAAGACCAGCCCACCACCCGCGCTCACCGCCAAAGCGGTCAGTGCGCTGAAGCCGAGCGCGGCGCCCAGCCGTCCGACCATGTGCCGCAGCGCTTCGGCCGGTGGCACGCTGCGTCCGGAGACCGCCTGGAAGACGGTGTACGTCAGACCCATCCCGACGACGATCGCCGTCAGCTGCGTAAACACCTGCCCCAGGATCGTGGACCAGCCGAACAGGCCCGCGTCGAGCGCGTCGCCATCTTCACTTGGCAGGAGCGTGAACCCGAACTGGCGCTCGATCACCAGGCCCAGCCCGGTGCCGAGCAGTTGGGCGACCAGCATCGTCACCAGGGTCAGCCCGAACATCGTGGCCGGTGCGAACCGCACCGCGTGGAACGCGCCGCTGAGGATATCGCCGATCTGCAGCGGCCGCGGCGGCACGATCCCGGTGCGGGCCGCTGGCGGCGCCGTGTCGACCCCAACCGTCTCGGGAGCGAGCTGGGCAGCGTAGTACCCGGGCCCGTCCCAACCGGTGGGGTAGGTCATCAGCGCTCCCGGGGATATTGGTTTGCCGAGAGTCTAGGGCGTGACCGGGCCCAGGAGCTGGCCTCACCGCGCCAGTGGAGGATTTCCCACCGAACACGGAGGAGAATCCGCCGCGCTGATGCGAGCTCAGGCCTTCTTGGCGCGGTTCCGCTGCTTGGCGCGCTCGTTGGCGTCCAGGGTGAGCTTGCGGATGCGGACGTTCTTCGGGGTCACCTCGAGGCATTCCTCCTCGCGGCAGAACTCCAGCGACTGCTCCAGGCTCATCAGCCGCGGCGGGATCAGCCGCTCCAACTCGTCACCGGTGGAGGAGCGGACGTTGGTCAGCTTCTTCTCCTTGGTGGGGTTCACGTCCATGTCGTCGGGACGCGGGTTCTCGCCCACGATCATGCCTTCGTACACCTCGTCGCCGGGGGCGACGAACAGGGTGCCGCGCTCCTGCAGGTTGAACAGCGCATAGCCGGTGACCACACCGGTGCGGTCGGCGACCAGTGAGCCGGACTGGCGGGTCTTGATCTCGCCCGACCATGGCTCGTAGCCCTCGAAGACGTGGTGCATGATGCCGGTGCCGCGGGTCTCGGTGAGGAACTCGGTGCGGAAGCCGATCAGGCCGCGCGCCGGGATCACGTACTCCACCCGCACCCAGCCCGTGCCGTGGTTGACCATCTGCTCCATCCGCGCCCGGCGGGTGCCCATCAGCTGGGTGATCGTGCCGACGTGCTCTTCGGGGATGTCGACGGTCAGCCGCTCGACCGGCTCGTGCAGCTTGCCGTTGATCTCGCGCACCAGCACCTGCGGCTTGCCGACGGTCAGTTCGAAGCCCTCGCGGCGCATCATCTCCACCAACACGGCCAGCTGCAGCTCACCGCGTCCCTGCACCTCCCAGGTGTCGGGACGCTCGGTCGGCAGCACCCGGATGGACACGTTGCCGACCAGTTCGGTGTCGAGACGGTTCTTCACCAGCCGGGCGGTGAGCAGCTTGCCCACCCGTCCGGCGAGGGGGGAGGTGTTGATGCCGATCGTCATCGAGATCGACGGCTCGTCGACATGGATCAGCGGTAGCGGCTTGGGGTCGTTCGGGTCGGCGAGGGTCTCGCCGATGGTGATCTCAGGGATGCCCGCGATCGCGACGATGTCGCCGGGTCCCGCCTCATCCGCGGGCACCCGGTCGAGTGCCTGGGTGATCAGCAGTTCCGAGAGCCGGACGTTGGTAACGGTGCCGTCGTGCCGGCACCAGGCCACCGTCTGGCCGCGCTTCATCGTGCCCTCGATGATCCGGCACAGCGCCAGCCGGCCGAGGTACGGGGACGCGTCCAGGTTGGTCACGTGTGCCTGCAGCGGTGCACCCTCGGTGTAGACCGGCGCCGGAATGGTTTCCATGATCAGCGTGAACAGCGGCTCGAGGTCCGGCGAATCGGGCAGCGACGCGTCCGCGGGCTGGGTGAGCGAGGCGCGTCCGGCCTTGGCGGCGCAGTAGATGATCGGGAAATCGAGGTGATGGGCCTCGTCGTCGTCCAGCAGGTCGAGGAAGAGCGCGTACACCTCGTCGACCACCTCGACGATCCGGGCGTCCGGACGGTCGACCTTGTTGATTACGACGATGATCGGCAGGTTCTTGGCCAGCGCCTTGCGCAGCACGAACCGGGTCT
>DAORUI010000055.1:0-9407 GCA_035433085.1 Propionicimonas sp.
CGCTCGTCCCTCACGGGCGGCTCCTCAGTGTCCGATGAAGATTGGGGGGCTCGTCCCTCACGGGCGTCTCCTCAGCGAAGTTGGGCGAAAGTGCTGGAGGAGCGGTTCGGTAGAGTGACCGGTCGTGCCGACCCTGACCGCCGCCCAGCGCGCAGCCCTCGCGTCCGTTCTGGCCGCGGGGCCGAAGGTGCGGCGGCTCACCGATTCGTTCGCGAAGGCCGGTCACGAGCTCTACCTGGTGGGCGGATCGGTACGGGACGCAGTGCTCGGCCGGTTGGGCAACGATCTCGACTACACCACCTCGGCGCGTCCGGACGAGATCGAGGCGCTCGTCCGCCGGGCGACCAAGGCCGTGTGGGATGTGGGCCGCGACTTCGGCACGATCGCGTGCAAGATCGTCGAGGACGACGGAACCGACTGGCTGGTGGAGATCACCACCTTCCGCGCGGACACCTACGTCGACCACACCCGCAAGCCCGAAGTGGTGTTCGGTGACCACCTCGGCGGTGACCTCGTGCGCCGCGACTTCACCGTCAACGCGATGGCCCTGCGCACCACGGACGGCGAACTGCTCGACCCCTTCGGTGGTCTGGCCGACCTGGTCGCAGAGGTGATCCGGACGCCGGCCGCGGCCGAGTTGTCATTCTCCGATGACCCGCTTCGGATGCTGCGGGCGGCGCGGTTCACGTCCCAGTTGGGGTTCGTGCCTGCGTCCGACGTGGTGGCGGCGATGCGCGAGATGGGTCAGCGCCTTGAGATCGTCTCGGCGGAGCGGATTCGCGACGAGTTGGTGAAGCTGCTGCTCACCGACAACCCCCGTCCTGGGCTGAACCTGCTCGTGGAGACCGGGATCGCCGAGATCGTGCTGCCCGAGTTGCCGGCGCTGCGGATGGAACGCGACGAACACAACCGCCACAAGGACGTTTACCAACACACGCTGACCGTGCTCGACCAGGCGATCGCGCTGGAGAAGTCCCGTGGGCATGCCCCGGACATCATCAACCGGCTGGCCGCGATCTTCCACGACGTGGGCAAGCCGCGCACCCGCCGGTTCGAGGCGGACGGGAAGGTGTCGTTCCACCACCACGACGTGGTCGGCGCGAAGATGGCGCGTGCGCGCATGCAGGAGCTGCACTTCTCGAACGAGGAGATCAAGGCCGTCGCCAAGCTGGTCGAACTGCATCTGCGCTTCCACGGCTACGGGGACGGCCAGTGGACGGATTCCGCGGTGCGCCGCTACGTCCGCGATGCCGGGGACGAACTGGAGCGGCTGCACATCCTCACCCGCTCGGACTGCACCACTCGCAACGCCGCGAAGGCGAACCGGCTGCGCCAGGCCTACGAGGAACTCGAATGGCGCATCGACGAATTGGCCGCCCAGGAGGAACTCAACTCGATGCGGCCAGATCTGGACGGGACGCAGATCATGGCGACCCTCGGCATCGGCCCGAGCCCGGTGGTCGGCGAGGCCTACAAGTTCCTGCTCGAGAAACGGATCGACGACGGCCCCTTGGGCGAGGAAGCCGCGCGCGAGGCCCTGCTGCTGTGGTGGTCGGAGCGAAATGCCTAGCCAAACGCTCCCCGAGCCTGTCGAGGGGCCCGACTCCAACCAAACGCTCCCCGAGCCCGTCGAGGGCACCCAAACGTTCCCCGAGCTTGTCGAGGGGAGGGTGAGCGCGAACCCCCGGTCTGACCCCTCGAGAGGCTCGGGGAACGTGGTGGACTCCGTGCACACGGCGAGAGGGCTGAGCCGCCATCCAGCGGCGATCGTGTTCGACAACGACGGCCTGCTGGTCGACTCCGAGACGTGCTGGCACGAAGCCGAGCGCTCGATGTTCACCCGGCGTGGCCTCACCTACCCCGACGCGTTGCGAGCCGAGGTGCTCGGCAAGAGCGTCCCGGCGACCGCGATTCTCCTGGCACCCGCGCTGGGCGAAGTCGGGCGCGAGTCGGCGCTCGTCGACGAGATGCTCACCGCTGTGGCGGACGCCATCGCGGCCGACGTGGTGCCGATGCCCGGCGCGGTCGAGTTGGTGCGACACCTGCACGGACGCATGCCAATCGCGGTGGCGAGCAACTCACCGCGCTACCTGGTCGAGTTGGCGCTCGACCGGACGGGTCTGCGTCCGTTCTTCGAAGTGGTGGTCTCGCGCGACGATGTGGCCGCAGGCAAGCCGGCCCCCGATCTATACCTCGAGGCGTGCGCACGACTCGGCGCGGAGCCGTCCGAGTCGGTGGCTTTCGAAGACTCGCTGGTCGGCCTGGCCTCAGCCCAAGCCGCCGGGATGCGGGTGGTCGGCGTGCCGACCGACCGATGTCAGGATTTCCCAGCCGACCTGGTGGTCGGGTCGCTAGCCGATCCGCGGCTGTTCGACTGGCTCTGACCCGATCCCGTCGGCCTTTGGGTGCGCTCGGAGCGCCCTACTTCTTGACCTTCACTTTCAAGGTCTTCTGGGACTTCTCCAGCCGCGAGTCGCCGAGGTACACGACCTTGATCTTGTGCGTGCCGGCCTTCTTGATCTTGGGGTACTTGAGGGTCACATCGGTAGTGGTGGCCTTCAGCTTCACGGACTTCACCAATGACTTGTCCAGGTAGAACTTCACCTTGCCGGTAGGCACCACGCCGGTCGCCGAGACCACCTTCGCGGTCACGGTGGCGCGAGTCTTCTTCGCCTTCAGGGTGGCCTTGGACGCGACCAGCTCGATCCCGCTGGCTGCCTTCGCGACGGTGGTGGTGAAGGTGGCTGACCTGGTCACGCCGTTCTCGGTGTAGCTCACCTTGACCGTCGGCTTGCCGGTCTTCGTCGCCGTGAAGCCGGTGATCGACGCTTTCGGGGTGACTACTCGCGTGACCCCGCTGAGGTTGTAGTACGCGGTCACGACCATGCCGGTGGCATCAAGGTTCTGTCCTACGGCGTACTTCAGGGTCGTCGGTTTGGTGATCTTGATCGACGTCAGTACAGCCGTACTCGGCGGCGTCTTCAGCAGCGCGCTGTATCCGGACAGGACGCCGAACACGCTGGCCACGTTGGAGGAGATCGTGCTGTGGGTCGCGTCCGATGCCTTCGGGGTGATCGCCTTGTCGGCGAAAGCCACGTTGGAGATCGCGGTCATCGGCCAGGCGGTGCCCGTCCGGCTCTGAATGGCTGTAGCCGCGGCGTCGAACAGGACGCCCGCGCGCCGGATGTGGGAGGCGTCCGAGATCAGTGTGTAACTGGTGAACTGCGGCTTTGCCTGGAGGATCGCCATCGAGTTTGTGGCGTTCGAGATGGTGCTTGAGGCCTTCTTCTCCACCAGGATGCGGGTCTCGGGAATGCCCGCGGCCACCAGCCAGTCGTGCATCACCTGGCCCTCGGTGAAGCCGTTCTTGGGGGCGCCGCCGGTCACCAGCACGGCCGAGTTCGGATACGCGGCCAAGGCCTTCATGGCCACCTCCAGCCGGCGCACGATCTTCGCCGAGATCGCTCCGGTCGACTTCAGCGCCGAGCCGAGCACGACGAAGACGTGGCCCTCGGCCGGCAGATCGGCCGGCACCTCGGTGTTGATCTGCGTGTTGGCGTTGGCCGCGTCCCAGCGGGCGAGGAACTCCGTCCACAACTGGCCCTGCCACGGCGAGGCCGCGGAGATCGAGTCGACGGTTGCCTGCCGGTTCGGCAGGTCGTTGATCCGCTGGTAGTAGAGGGCGCGCGTCTTGAGGTCGGTGAGGCTGATCGAGGCCGCGGTCGCGGGCGGCGCGAGGGGGGTCGCGACCGTCCCGCCAAGAACGGCGAGGGTCACCACAATGACTCGCACAACAGCACTGATCCGCTTCATTGGTGTCCTTACCGGGGGAAGAGCAACTCGACCGCTTGCGCGTCCGGGCTGCCGGGATGTTGGGGACCTTGGGTCTTCAACGTAGCCATCTGAGCGCGTCCGCGTGGATTTGGTTGAGAGTTACTTAGCCAAGCTAATGAGCTAGGCTAAGGATCGTGGATTCCTTGATCGCCCTTGCCGCAGACCTGCGCATCGCCTGCCAGCGGGTCAGCCGGCGGGTGCGGTTCGAGTCCGGAGACCTCGCGCCGCACCTGGTCAGCGCGATGGCCAACCTGCGGCACGGGCCGGTCACACCCGGCGAACTCGCCGAGGTGGAGCGGATCAGCGCGCCCAGCATGACCCGCACGGTGAACTGCCTCGTCGATCGCGGTCTGGTCGCGCGCGAGGACCATCCGAGTGATGGACGCTGCAAGGTACTCACGCTCACCGCGTCCGGGCACGACGTACTCGATGAGGTGGCGCGAGCGCGGAACGACTGGATGGTTCACCAGCTCGAGGGTCTCAGCGTGGCCGAGCGGCTACTCCTGCGCGAGGCCGCCGACCTGCTGAACCGGGTGGTGGCACAGTGACCGCTTTGGCGACCGACCGCGTCCCGATGTTCTCGTCGTTCGCGCTGCGCAACTACCGGTTGTTCTGGACGGGCGGATTCGTCTCGAACGTTGGCACCTGGATGGCCCGGGTCGCGCAGGACTGGCTGGTGCTGACCGTCCTGACCCAGAACTCGGCGCTCGCGCTGGGACTGGTGACCGGGCTTCAGTTCCTGCCGACCGCGCTGCTTTCGCCGTGGGCGGGGACGTTCGCCGACCGCTTCCCGAAGCGTCGGCTGCTGATGTTCACCCAGGTGGGCATGGCGGTGACCGGGACGGTCCTGGCGGTGCTGGTGATCGGCGGCTGGGTGACCCTGTGGCAGGTCTACCTGTTGGCGTTCCTGCAGGGCGTGGCTGCGGCGTTCGACGCGCCCGCGCGGCAGGCCTTCGCCCCGGAAATGGTGCCGAAACACCTGATCGCTAACTCGGTGGGGCTGAATACAACGTCCTTCCACGCCGCGCGGTTGGTCGGGCCGGCGGTGGCCGGACTGACGATCGCGTGGTGGGGAGTCGGTCCGGCCCTGCTGCTGAACGCGCTGAGCTTCGTGGCGGTGCTGGTGGCGCTGGTGCTGATGGATCCGGGTCAGCTGACGCCGGCGCCGCTGGCATCCCGGAACGGCGGAGTGCGCGAAGGACTTCGGTACGTGCGGCGGCGTCCGGACATCATGCTGGTGATGTTCCTGGTCTTCATGCTCGGCACTTTCGGGCTGAACTTCCAGCTGACGAACTCGCTGATGGCGACCGCGGTATTCCAGGTCGGACCCGAACAGTTCGGGCTGATGGGCTCGATCATGGCCATCGGCTCGCTGAGCGCCGGCCTGATCGCGGCACGACGGACGCAGATTCGGCTGCGGCTGATCCTGGGCGCCATGCTCGGCTTCACCGTGACGACCGGTCTGCTGACGGTCGCTCCGAACTACCTCTGGTACGTGGTGCTGCTGCTGCCGACCGGCCTGTTCGCCCTGACCGTGATGACCGCCGCGAACACGTCCGTGCAGATGGCGGTGGCGCCGGTGATGCGCGGCCGGGTGATGGCGCTGTACATGGCGATCTTCCTGGGCGGGACGCCGATCGGCTCGCCCCTGCTCGGCTGGGTCGGGGACGCCTTCGGCCCCCGCTGGACCATCGCCATCGGCTCGTTCGCGTGCGGCCTGGCCGTCCTGGTCGCCGGCCTGTATGTGCTGCGCGGCAACGGCTGGGATTGGCCGTGGCGCCGTTCCCTGGACCCCACCGACCTAGTCGAGGTCCCCGACGAGCCTCGCTGAACGAAAAGGGGACTGTCCCCTTTTCGTTCAGGCGGGTCGCACCACCGGGCGCGGCCGAAATTGCGGTCGAATGATGAGCTTCGACGAGTGTTCTCTGAACGGTCGGGGACGGTTCTTTCTCGTTCAGGTTTTCCACAGGCCCGCTAGGTTGGAGATCTTCTCGAAAGCGAAGGTGAGCTGCATGCCCATTCTCGACACCTACCTGCCTGACCCCGGTCGCTACGACGGACGCATGCCGTACCGTCCGGTCGGGCGCAGCGGCTTGAAGTTGCCCGCCATCTCGCTGGGGCTGTGGCACAACTTCGGCGACGACACCCCGTTCGCCAATCAGCGGGCCACCCTGCGTCGGGCGTTCGAACTCGGCGTGACCCACTTCGACCTGGCCAACAACTACGGCCCGCCCTACGGTGCTGCCGAGACCAACTTCGGCCGCCACTTCCGCGAGGACTTCAGGCCCTACCGCGACGAGCTGATCATCTCCAGCAAGGCCGGTTGGGACATGTGGCCCGGTCCCTACGGCGACCTCGGCTCGCGCAAGTACCTGCTCGCGTCCCTCGACCAGTCGCTGGCCCGGATGGGGCTGGACTACGTCGACGTCTTCTACCACCACCATTACGACCCGACGACGCCGATGGCGGAGACGATGCAGGCGCTCGACACCGCCGTCCGGCAGGGCAAGGCTTTGTACGTCGGCATCTCGTCGTACTCGGGCGAACGGACGCGCGAAGCGGTGGCGATCGCGTCCGAACTGGGGACGCCGCTGGTGATCCACCAGCCGTCCTACTCGATGCTGAACCGCTGGATCGAGGAGGACCTGCTGGACGCGCTCGGCGACACCGGCCTGGGCTGCATCGCCTTCTCGCCGCTCGCGCAGGGCATGCTCACCGACAAGTATCTGGCTGGGATACCGGTCGATTCGCGGGCAGCGCAGGACAAGTCGCTGTCGCCCGACCTGCTCACCGAGCAGAACCTCGCCCACATCCGCGCGCTGCACGAACTCGCGTCCGGACGCGGCCAGACCCTCGCGCAACTGGCGATCGCCTGGGTTCTGCGGGACGCACGGGTGACATCTGCGCTGATCGGCGCGTCCAGCGTCCGCCAGCTCGAGAACAGCGTGGCGGCCGTGGCGAACCTGGCCTTCACCGCGGACGAACTCGCGCAGATCGATCAGTACGCCACCGAAGGCGGCATCAACCTCTGGCAGGGACCGAGCACCGCCTAGGCTTCGGCGGCCAGCAAGCGAGCGATGGTTCGCCTGGCCATGCGACTCATCGCTGGGTTGGTGCGCTGGTAGTACCAGCCGGCGCCGATCGCCTGTTCGAACGCCCAGGCACGACCGCGCTCCCACTCAAGCTCCCCGCAGCCGAGCTCGTCGCGGAACACGGCGCGCGGACCAACCGCGAGCAGATGCCAGGCCCCGACCAGATCCAGCGCCGGATCGGCGGGCCCGAATCCGCCGACATCGAGCACTCCGACGAGCCGTCCATCACGAACCAGTACGTTGCCTGGAGTCAGATCGCAATGACTCATCACATCCGGCCCGGATCTGGGCAGCTCCCGCCAGGCCGCCCAGCGCCGCAGCAGCTCAGGCACGTCGAACAGGTCACCACTACTACGCAGGCACGACTCCACCCAGGCATCGTGGTTTGTGAGTTCGCCACCTCGGCCGCCCGCGGAGAACGTTCGGCCGGCGGTGTCGATGGCCCGCAACTCCTTCATCAGGCGCGCCAGATCGTGCGCGAACGGAACCGATTCGCCGGGGTCGTCGGTGAACCCGTCCCGTCCAGGCAGCCAGGTCTGCACGGACCATGGCAGTGGGTAGCCGTCCCCAGGTTCACCGTGTGCCACCGGGACGGGGGTGGGTGCGGTGATGCGTCCATGCAGCTCGGCCGCCGCGGCCGCCTCGCTAGCCAGTTGCCGACGGACGGCATCGACGTCGCCCGGAACCAAGGGGAACCTGGCCACCAGGCCGTCCCCCAGCCGAAAAAGTGCGTTCACCGTCCCCGCGGACGCGACCGCCCGCACCGGCAGGTCGCCCCACGCCGGGAACTGGTCGGCGACCAGTCCGCGCACTTGCTCTGCGGTGATGGCGAGTTGGCCGGCGTGCATCGCCATCAGCGCAGGAACAGCGAACGCAGCCGCCTCGTCGTGAACGCGATGCCGAGCACCGACATGACCAGGAAGTAGCCCAGGTGAACCCCGGTGGACGGTTCGAAGTGGCCCACCGACAGCTGGCGCATCAGCTCCACGCCGTGCCACAGCGGCAGCGCCATCACGAACCACTGCACAACCTGCGGGAACACGCCGATCGGGAACAGCGTGGCCGAGAACATGAACATCGGCAGCAACGCGATGTTGATCCAATCCATCTGCTGGAAGGTTGTGAAGTAGCTGGTCACGGCCATACCGAGCGCGGCGAATCCCAGTGCGATCAGCAGCGCCACCGGGATCATCGCCAGCGCCCACCACGACGTCGCCAGCCCCAGCATCGCGATCACCCCGGTGAAGCCCAGCGCGTAGAGGAAGCCTCGGAACAGGGCCATGAAGATCTCGCCCGCCGCCACGTCCAGTGGGCCGAGCGACGTCGCCAGCATGCCCTGGTAGAGCTTCGCGAAACGCAGCTTGAAGAACACGTTCCAGGTCGAGTCGTAGATCGCGCCGTTCATCGCGGACGTGGCGAGCAACGCAGGTGCGATGAACGCGGCGTACGAGATCGGACGCCCGCCCGGACCGAGCACGGTGCCGATCATGGCTCCCAGGCCGAGCCCCATGCTGAGCAGGTAGAGCACCGGTTCGAAGAAGCCCGAGACGATGATGATCCAGTTCTGGCTACGGATCACCTTGAAGCCGCGCTCGATCACCGCGCCGACGTTGCCGGACGAGTTCGCCGCCAGCCAGCCGCGGACGCCAGGGGTGCGAATCGAGGTCTCGACAAGCTCGACCAGCCGATGCCGGGTACTCACTTGGCCAACCTCCGCGTGAAGTTGCGCATGGCCAGCACGGTGCCGACGCCCAGCAACACCAGCAGGAAGCCGAGGTGGAGCGCGACCTGCCACCCAGGAAGGGGCAGGCCGAAACTCGCCAACCGGGCAAGCTGGGTGCCGTGCCACATCGGCGAGATCCAGCCGATCCACTGCAGGTAGAGCGGCATGGTTTCCAGCGGGTAAAACGTGCCGGCGAACAGGAACATCGGCATCACCACGAACCGCTGGATCATCGAGAACTCGAAACCCTCCTCCTCCAACGTCGCCGAGAACGCGAGCAGCGGCGCTCCGAAAGCCATACCGGCCAGGGCAGCGACCGGGATCATCACCACCGACCAGCCCAGAGTGGTGGCGCCCAGCAACACGAGAATCAGCCAGAAGAGAGCCGCCTCGGCGAGCATCCGAATCGCCACCGCCACCAGCTCACCAGCAGCCACCTGCATCGAGGACGCAGCCGTCGCCCCCCGCGCGTAATACGCCTTGCCCCACTTGAACCCGTCCATCACCGGGAACATCAGCTCGTTCGCCGCGGACATCACCACCGTGCTCACCAGCAGCCCCGGAGCCACGAAGGTCAGGTAGGGCACGCCGGAAACGCCGCCAGTGGATGCGTCCACCAGCGCGCCCAGGCCGATCCCCATGGCGAGCACGTAGAGCAACGGCGTGAGCACCGCACTGCCCACGACCGACGTCCAGTAAGCCTTCATGCCGAGCAGGCGCCATTCGGCCTGGTACCACCAGCCCCAGCGGCGGGCACG
>DAORUI010000055.1:9507-17036 GCA_035433085.1 Propionicimonas sp.
GGCTTCGTCAAGCTCAGCCATCGCTCTGCCTGCCTACCCCGACTTCGTCAAGCTCAGCCATCGTTCCGCTCACTCCTAGTCAACGAGGCTCCGTCCGGTCAGCCGGAGGAACACGTCCTCCAGGGACGAGCGGCGCACCAGGGACGTGAGCGGGTTCAGCCCGTCCCGCCGGACGGCCTCCAAGGCGGCCTCGCCGTCGTCGGTGTAGAGCAGGACGCGGTCGGGCAGCGGCTCCAGACGCTCGGCGAAGGCCTGCAGGTGCTCGACCAACTCGGCGTTCCGGTCGGACCCGAATCTGAGTTCCAGCACCTCGCGGGTGGCGAAGCGCCGGATCAGGTCGGCCGGACTGCCCTCGGCCACGATCTGGCCATGGTCCATCACGATCAGGCGGTCGCAGAGCTGCTCGGCCTCGTCCATGAAGTGGGTGGTGACGATCAGGGTCACCCCCTGCTCCTTCAGCCGGAACAGCCGGTCCCACAGGATGTGCCGCGCCTGCGGGTCGAGGCCGGTGGTCGGCTCGTCCAGCAGCAACACCCGCGGCTCGTTCACCAGGGCGCGCGCGATCGTGAGCCGCCGCTTCATGCCGCCGCTCAGCGCGTCCACCTTGGTCGTCGCCTTCTCGGTGAGCTGCGCGAACTCGAGCAGTTCGTCCGCCTTCGGCTTCAGGTACGAGTACGGCAGCCCGAAGTAGCGGCCGTACATGATCAGGTTGTCGCGGACGCGCAGTTCGGAATCGAGGTTGTCCTGCTGGGGCACTACGCCCAGATTCGCCCGTACTTCCGGCCCCTGCACCTCAGGATCCATACCGTTCACGAGCAGCTTCCCCGAGGTGCGCAGGCTCGTGCCGCCGATCATTCGCATGGTGGTGGACTTACCCGCTCCGTTGGGTCCGAGCAGGCCGAAGGACTCCCCCGGGCTCACCTCGAAGGAGATCGCGTCCACCGCGCGCAGTTCGCCATAGGTCTTGGTCAGTTCCACGGCTTCGATAACAGGCACGTCCGCCACGATAACCACGGGCTCTGACAACCGCCCAATCAGCCCGCGAACCAATCCGCGAGCACGGCCACACTCTCGCGCAGGTAGTTCGCGGCCCACGAGAACCACGGCGGCTTGCTGCTCAGGTGGGTGGCCGAAAGCCCAGCACGAACGGCGATCCGCTCGGCCCGGTAGACATGGAAGTCGTCCGTGATGAACGCCACCTTCATACCCGGCTGAAAGTACACAGCCAGCGCGGCCTTGCTGAATCGGAAGTTCTCCTCGGTCGAGGTGGAGAGCGGCTCAAGCACGATCCGATCGGACGCGACCCCGCGCGCCAACAGGTAGTCACGCATCGCCACGGCCTCGGGAACGTCCTCCTGGGCGCCCTGCCCACCCGAGACCACGATTCGCGCGGTCGGGTTGCGGTGGTGATAGGCGACCGCTCGGTCGAGCCGTCCGGCCAGGATCACCGATGGCTCCCTGCCGTGCACGGCGGCACCCAGCACGATCACGGCCTGCTCGTCGTAGTCGACGGTGTCCCAGTTGCCCACCGTCGCGAGGAAGCAGGAGAACGCCACCACTACGGCTGTCACTGCGATCGCAGCCAGGTTGAGCCACCGGCGCCCGCGCAGCGCCGGAAACCAGATCGCCCACACCAGCAGCCCGAGGGCCACCGCGAGAACCAGAGCCGTGCCAAGGGTGAAGTTAGCCATCACCGCTAGCCAGCACGCGTTCGCGGCGAACGCCAGCCCGGCGGCGAAAAGCAGCCCGCGCGTCAGCCACGTCCCGAGAACGGGTGCCTCCCTGATCGCCACCGCCCCAGGCTAGTGCAGCCTCTCAGAACTCCTGGTGAATTGCTGGGTCGGCGTCGAACAGCCGTCCATCACCTCGGCCCAGCCCACTGATCGAAGCCATCTGAGCGTCGTCGAGCGTGAAATCGAAGACGTCGAGGTTCTCCTGCTGCCGGTCAGCCGAGGACGCCTTGGGCACCGGGATCGAACCCAGTTGCACCTGCCAGCGCAACACCACCTGGACGGGAGTTCGCTCCACCGCGTCCGCAACCGCCAACACCGCTGGTTCGTGGACGACCGCGCCGGCGCGTCCGATCGGGCTCCAGGACTCGGTACGAATACCAAGTTCGGCGTTCACCGTCCGCTGTCGCTGCTGCGGGAAGTGCGGGTGAAGCTCGACCTGGTTCACCGCAGGGGTGACCCCGGTCTCGCCGATGATTCGGCTGAGGTGCTCGGGCAGGAAATTGCTCACCCCGATCGAGCGCAGCACACCCTCCTTCTGCAGGTCGATCAACGCCTGCCAGGCCTCGACGTAGCGATCCTCCAGCGGGTTCGGCCAGTGGATCAGATAGAGCCCGATCTGGTCTGTGCGCAGCCGGTACAGCGACTCGTGCACGCAGGTGCGGGCCTTGGCGTAGGCGTGGTGGCGTCCGGGCAGCTTCGAGGTGAGGATGATCTCGTCAGCCGGCACTCCGGAACGTTGGACGGCCTCCCCGACCGCACCCTCGTTCTCGTAGTTCACCGCGGAGTCGATCAACCGGTAACCGGCCTGCAGCCCCGAAACGATGGACGCGACCCCCTCCGCGCCCCAGAGCGCATAGGTGCCCAGGCCGATCGCCGGGAGTTCATGGCCGTCGTTGAGTGTGTAGCTCGGAATCGGCTCGCTGGAAGTCATGGCCCGACGCTACCTCAGCCTCGATCCACCGAGTGAGCGCGGTATCGACAACCTCGACCAGCCGATTGGTGGATCCGTGCTCAGCGCCGCGGGCGTGCCGTCAGCAAGCCAGGATGTACCAGTCGGCGAGCTGGTGGCGACCGGTGGAGCTGTCGTAGGCAACCTCGATCGTGCCGATGCCCACGTTGCAGGTCCAGCGATAGTCGTCGTAGCCCGACAGTTCCGTACACGAGCTGAACTTCTTGTCCTTGCCCAAGTCCTTGTACCAGCGCAGCGCCGACTTGGCTTTCGCCTTGCTGCCCACCACCTTCGAGACTGCGGACGTGCGTCCGGACTTGAGCGCGCTCAGCAAGCGCTTGACCTGCCACACCTCGTGCCGGATCACGCGGCTGATCACTTTGAACGCGCCGTTGCGGTAGGCGATCTTGATGGTGGCGCTAGCGCTACCGAAATTGGGCGACTGGCTGCCCCGCGCGATTCCGTTCACCTCCACAGTGGTGACGCCCTTGCTCACCTTGACCGACTCGGCTCGCGGACGCTCCTCCATGCCCTGGTCGTCGAACACCTCGCCGAGGTCGATGGTCCCGAGCACAGTGGGGCCAGGCCCGTAGAGCACGATGTTGTCCGGCCACGAGACGCCGCCGGCATAGCAGCTGATGATCGCGGCGGCACCGTGCTTGACTTTCGAACTGATCTTGCCGAGGGCCGAGTCCACGTACCAGACGTTTCCGGTGCCCACCTCTTCAGCCAACAACTGCCCGTCATGGAGTTGGCCGGCTGGGTGCCAACACAGTTCGGGAACGGGACCGTTGCGCAACTGGTCGGCCGTCACTCCTGCCGCAGCCGCGGCAGTCAGCGGCGTCGCACCAACGATCAGGACCGCCGCCGTCAGCGCAGCAACCAGCGCACGCATTTTCTCTCCCCTTCATTAGTTCCTGTGCGGAGGCTAACCGGGCCGCGCTTGCCGCGATGCCGATCAGACGTACGAACCCGTATGAACTCGCCGCCCGTTGCCGGTCGAGGTCAGCCGCGATTCGTCCGGTACCTCAGGGAGTTGGGACGGCAAGCGCACTCGGTGGAGATCTTGAGATCGCCGAGCAGCCGCCGGTCGCGGAGCGCGAACAGCGCGGGCACCAGGCGATCGCGCAGGGCGTAAGGATCAATCGTGTTCAGGTAGATCTTGGTCGCGCCCTCGAAGCCGGCGATGGTCGAGTTGCGCCACTTCAGCATCACCCGCCACGGCATGGCCAGGTCGGTGTCCACCGGACGGTAGTGCCACTCCTCGTTGGACGGCACCGCGACCCCCGACGCAGCGTGCATCGCGTGCACCAGATCAGAGACGCCCCGGACCTCCTCGGGCGTGTGGTTCCAGGGGTCGCAGGCCTCGGACTTCGAGTAGATCTCGATCGTCGGGTAGCGGTGCCCGAAGCCGGCGAAGGCGACCGCGTGGTCGTTCTCGGCGAGCACAAGGTTGTGGTAAGCGGCGTAGTTGGCGCCGTACTCGTTGTAGATGTTCGGGTTCGTGCGCAGCCGTTCCATCGCCAACTCGTGCTGCGTGCCCCGCTCGTCGATGGCCACGAGTTGTTTGTGCAGGTGGTCGAAGGACGCGCCCGCGGGCTTCAGCCAGTTCTGGAACACCGCGACGTATCGCGCGTACCGGTTCAGGTCGAACAGGGCCTGGGTCGACTCCACGGTGAACGCGAAGAAGCGGTAGTGGTCCTCTGGAGTCAGCGTGCCCGAAGCCGCCAGTTGGGTGTTGTCGGTGGCCCCGTCGATGAAGTGCCGCCGCGACACGATGACGTCGTGACCGCCGCCGAAGAACCCGGACGCCGCGTCGAGCTGGCCGTCCTCACCGAGGGCATCGATGGCCGCGTCGGTGCGTCCGCCTGCCTTGAGCTTGTTTCGGACGACCGACAGCACATGGTCGCGTCCGGCGGGAGAGGCGAGGTATGCGGCCTTGCGATCGCGGACGCGGGCAGGCAGTTCGTAGCCGTAGTTCAGGTTCCAGTAGTCGTAGGACAGGATCTCGAACAGGTTCGGGATACGCCGGAACTCGGCCACCGTGGCGTGCAGGTCTTCGGCGGCGACCCGGTAGCGGGTCTCCCAGTTGCCCTCGGCGTGGTGGATCACCCGGGACTTCTCCGGCGGCGTCTCCAGATAGCGCCCTTCGCAGAACGGGCAGTGGTGCCCGGATTGCGCGGGGTCGAGCGGCACCGGATCGGGCAGCACCACGCCCATCGGACGGTTCCCTCGCCCTGCCACCGTCCACACCTCGGTGCCACTGAAGGGGTTGAGCTGCTTGACCGTGCCGTCCTTCATCTGACTCACGAACTCCGGCTCGCGGAGGAATGGCTGCACCACGACTCGCCCCTTCTGACATCGCCCACTTCTGGACCGATTCAGAGTAGTCCGTTCCGGCATCCGGTTGGGCGAGGCGAGAGCCAGACTCTCGACAAGCTCGGGGCGGGCTGGCTACGAAGCCAGTTCGACCTCAGCGTCCAGGCCGGCGAACGCCCGTCCACCGAACCACCGGTTCAACTCCTGCGCCGTGCCGAAGTCGGTGAAGCGTCCGGTGACGTGGTCGGCGACCAGCTTGACCTCGGCGCAGGCGTCGCCGACGGCGACTCCGCGGCCGGCCCAGGTGAGCATCTCGATGTCGTTGCGACCGTCGCCGATCGCCAGCACGTCCTCAGCCTGGAAGCCGAGATCGGCCACGACCTGAGCCAGTGCGCTCGCCTTGTTGACCCCGGCGGGGGCGATGTCGAGCCAGGCGCTCCAGCCGACCGAGTAGCTCACGCCGTGCAGGCCGAGTCTCTCGGCCAGTGCGATGAACTCGCCATCGGAGGACTCGGGATCACGGACCACGATGCGGGTGACGTCAGTTCCGGCGAGTTCGTCGACGCTCACGACTTCGATCTCGCCGCTCAGGTCACCGTCCGGGAAGTGCCTGGTGACCCGATAGCCGGTGCCGACCACTTCAGCCGCCAACGCGGCGGACGGGTGTTCGCGCAGCACTTTGGCCACGACCTCAGCCGGGTCGAAGGTGGACACCTGGGTGATCTCGAACGGCGGGAACTGCACGACCACAGCGCCGTTGGATGCGATGGCCGGCCCCTCGGGCAGGCCCAATTCTTCGAAGACCGGACGTGTGGCGTGCCAACTGCGTCCCGTCGTCAGGACGACCGGAACCCCGGCCGACGTTACTCGCCGGACTGCCCGGCGTACCTGTGTGGGTAACACTCCCTCGTGATCAACGAGCGTCCCGTCGATGTCGAGTGCTACCACTTGCGGTCTCCATACCGCCTTGTTCTGTGTATTCATCTGGCATCCAGGCTAGCTCGCTGTGGCGAACCCCAGGTGAACCCCGCCCGTCGGCTGGGTGGCGATCTTCCCCCGCCGGCACCTCCCCCGCCGACCGCCCGTGCGCGCCGGGACGGGTCCGCGGGTCAGCCGTCTGGCGGAAGGGATCAGGGACGCAGGTACTCGGCGCCGTCCAGGAACGGACGCAGGGCCGCCGGCACATAGACGGAGCCGTCGGCCTGCTGGTGGTTCTCCAGCAGCATGATGATCATCCGGGTCATCGCGCACAGGGTGCCGTTGAGGGTCGCCACCGAGCGGACGCCGTCCGAATCCCGCAGCCGGATGTTCAGGCGGCGGGCCTGGAACTCGGTGCAGTTCGAGGTGGAGGTGATCTCGCGGTACTTGCCCTGAGTCGGCAACCAGCCGTAGCAGTCGTACTTGCGCGCGGCGCTCAACCCGAGGTCTCCGGAGGCGACTTCGAGCACTTGGAACGGGATCTCCAAGGCGGTGATGAACTCCTTCTCGAAGCCCAACAGCTTCTGGTGCTGAGCCTCGGCCTCGGCGGGGTCGCAGTAGACGAACATCTCGACCTTGTCGAACCAGTGCACCCGGAAGATGCCCTTGGTGTCCTTGCCGTAGGAGCCCGCCTCGCGCCGGAAGCACGGGCTGTAGCCCACGTAGCGCCGCGGCAAGGTGGCCGCGTCCAGAATCTCATCGGAGTGGTAGGCGGCCAGGGCGACCTCGGAGGTGCCGACCAGGTACAGGTCGTCGGCCGGCAGATGGTAGACGTCCTGCGCGGCCTGGCCGAGGAACCCGGTGCCCTCCATCGCCGACGGTTTCACCAGCGCCGGCGGCAGCATCGGGGTGAAGCCCCAGCTCATCGCCTTGGCCATCGCCAGGTTGATCAACGCGAGTTCGAGCCGCGCGCCGATGCCGGTGAGGAAGTAGAACCGTGAACCCGAGACCTTCGCGCCTCGCTCCATGTCGATCGCCTTGAGCATTTCGCCGAGTTCGAGGTGGTCGCGGGGCTCGAACCCCTCGGCCGCGAAATCGCGAGGTTTGCCGATCGTCTCGACCACGACGAAATCGTCCTCACCACCGCGGGGGACATCGTCGAAGACCGGGTTGGGCAGGCTCAGGATCAGTTCGTCGAACTTCGCGCCGGCCTCATCGGACGCGGCCTGCGCCGCCTTCACTTGCGCGGCCAGCTCCTTGGTACGAGCCAGCAGCGCAGCCTTCTCTTCGCCCTGGGCGCGCGGCACGAGCTTGCCGAGTTCCTTCTGCTCGGCCCGCAGTGCCTCGAACGTCACGATCGCCGCGCGGCGCGACTCGTCCGCGCTGACCAGGTCGTCCACGAGTTCGACGGACTCCCCGCGGGCCTCTTGGGCGCGGCGGAGCAGGTCAGGGTCGGTGCGCAGCAACTTCGGGTCGATCACGGCGTCGAGCCTATCGGACGCGCAGGAGCAGACCATGAATCGATTTGCACTCAACTCGGCGTCGAAACCCAACCACCACGCAGGGCAATGGCCGGTTGAGTGCAATTCGGTTCAGCCTCAGTCGTCCTC
>DAORUI010000056.1:0-16444 GCA_035433085.1 Propionicimonas sp.
AGGAGGGTGGCGGGGGCCCTTCGTGACGGTCGCAGAGCGACCTCCTCAGGGACCGATTGGAGGGTGCGTTCGTTCCTCATCGACGCTCCACAGGGAACGGTAGTTGGGTGGCCGTGCGTCCTCGCGGTCGCTCCTCGGTATCGATCCACCGGGTGAGCGCGGTCTCGACAGGCTCGACCGGCCGCTTTGCGGATCAGGGTTCAGGGGCCCTCAATGGTGGGCGGTTGGTCTTCGACTCCCGCCGGAATCGGTTGCGTTGAGATTTTGGGTCAGCCGGCGCGCAGGGCGGTCACCGGCTCGATCCTGGAGGCGCGGTGGGCGGGGAACCAACCTGCCAGTAGGCCAACCACTGCGCCGAGAACGGCGGCTGCGACCGCAAGGAACGGGTCGATGATCGGCGTCCAATGCTGCACCACGGCTACCCCGACCACTGCGATCACGCCAAGAGACGCACCGATCAAGCCGCCGAGCAGGCCGATCATCACTGACTCCAGAATGAACTGGGCGGCGATCTGCTTTCCGGTGGCGCCCAGCGCGCGGCGCAGGCCGATCTCACCGACCCGTTCCAGCACCGAAAGCATGGTCACGTTCGCGATCCCGAGTCCGCCGGCCAGCAATGCCACCACGCCGAGAAGGACGAAGACGATGTTCACGTCGGCCTGCACGTTCGTGCCCAGTTCGCTGCGACCGGTCGGCGCCGATACCTCGATGCTCTCCGGGGAGCCGGGGGCGAGCGCGATCGGTGCCTGCTTCGCCACCTGCGGACCGGCACCCACGGTGATCTCTACCTGCAGTTCGCTGGCCGCCGTGACACCGAAGTCGGTGCGTCCAGCGCCCAGCGGAATGATCACGCTGTCCTTGAGTTCGCCGCGTCGCTCGAAGTCGTCGGCGATGCCGATCACCGCGTAGGCCAGCCCCGAGATGAAGATCGACGGCTGCCGATCGACCCGGGTGACCTTGAGCCGCTCGGCCACCCGCGCGCCGAGCACCGCCACCCGGTCCCCGCGCTGGTCGTGGCCGGCGTCGAAGTTGCGGCCGGTGAGGATCCGTCCGCCGACCGCTGGCAGCAGTTCGGCTGAGGCCGCCACCACCGGCGGGGCGCCGACCGCGGGTGCGGACGGGTCGTTCACCGGCACCGCGGTCACCGTGCCGTCGCCGAGGTTCACCGGGCTGAGCAGCGCGGCGTGCTCGACGCCTGCCAGCCGAGCCACGCGCTCGGCGCCGTCCCAGGGCAGGCGGATGGTGGCCACGCTGCTCCCATCCGCAGTCCGCGCGGTCTTGGGGCTGATCACCACCGCAGTCGCGGCGACCGCGTCGAACTGGCGCGCGATCTGTCCGGCGGCGGTCTGGGCGAAGCCGATCGTCGCCACCAGGGACCCGATGCCGAGCACCGTCCCGAGGATCGTCATCACCAACCTTCCCGGACGCGAGCCGATCCCGGCGGTCGCCTCCATGAGGAGGTCGGAGAAGCCGAACCGATCGGCCCGCGCGGCTCGAGTGACGAGTCCGTGGAGGTCGCGCTCGGCCGGCTCGGGAATCTCGGCGGCGTGCACCTCCCCGGGCTTCGCACGCCAGGGCAGCCGAATCATCCGACCGCCTCCGACACCCGTCCGTCGAGGATCTGGATCCGCCGCGAAGCGCGCTTGGCGATCACCGTGTCATGGGTGATGACCACCAGGGTTAGGCCGTCCGCGTGAAGTTCTTCGAACAGCGCCATCACCTCGCCTGAGGTGTCCTGATCCAGGTTGCCGGTGGGCTCGTCCGCGAGGAGCAGGCGCGGCCCGCTCACCACAGCGCGGGCGACTGCCACTCGCTGCCGTTCGCCGCCGGACAGTGTGGTGGGCTGGAAGTCGAGGCGGTGGGTGAGGCCAACCCGGTCGAGCGCGGCGTGGGCGCGCTCCTCGCGCTCGGCCCTGGGCACCCCGCTGTACAGCATTGGCAGCAGCACGTTGTCGAACACAGAACGGTTGGGCAACAAGTGGAACGACTGGAACACGAAGCCGACCACCCGGGCGCGGACGGCCGCGCGGTCGTCCTCGCCGAGGGCTCCCGTGCGGGCTCCGGCCAGGCGGTACTCGCCGACCGACGGCCGGTCGAGCAGACCGAGGATGTTCAGCATGGTCGACTTACCCGATCCGCTCGGCCCGACGATCGACACGTAGTCGCCCTCCGGGATCACCAGGTTCACGTCCTTGAGCGCCTGCACCTCTGGAGGACCGGGAAAGGCCCGGGTCAGGTCGACCAACTCGACCAGCGGCGCGGTCACGCGCCCACCACGACCAGATCCGCCTTCGCCAGCGCTCCGGTGAGCGGCGTCACCTCGACATAGCCTTCGGCCGCGAGGCCCGTCCGCACGACGACGAGCCGGGTCCTGGCACGCTCCTTGTCCCGAGGGTCACCCTCGACGACCTCCACGCGGGCCTCCCCGCCGGGTCCGGCCGTGAGCGCGGCCAGTGGCACCGACAGCACTTCACCCTCGGAACTGCCCACCGCGATGGTGAGCCGCACGTTGCTGCCCTTGAGTTGCTCGGTCTGCTCGTCGGTGAGCGGATCAGGGGTGAACTCGATCGTCGACCGGTCGCTCTTGCCCGCCTCGATCTTGGCGATCACCGCTCGATGCTGCTCGCCGTCAGGGAGTTCGAAGAAGGCCTCCTGGCCCACCTCGAGCAGCTTCGTGTCGGCGGCCGATGCCGAGCCGGAGAGTTCCAGCTTGGCTCCGGACACGTTCATCACCGGACCGGAGATCACGCTGCCACGCTCCACCTTCACCTCGTCCACCCGGCGGGGCAGTTGGGTGAGGTAGAGCACCTCGGAAGCCGGGAGGTAGGGGAGAGCTGCCTTCTTGGCAGTGGCGAGTTGCTTCACCGCGTCCGCACGCTGCTGCTTGGCCGAGCTGAGCGACTCCTTCTCCGCGGTGGTGTCGGCCTTCTTCAGAGCCTCCTTCCGTCGCAGCTTGGCCAGCGCGAGCTCGTCCGTCAGCCGCGCGATCTCAAGGGCGTCCGGGGGGTCGGTGGCACGTGCGGCCTTCAACGCCCGACTGGCTTCGGCCACGGCGTTGTTGGCCTCCTTGCGGGTGACCGCGGACGGGCCGGAATTGGCCGCTGACAGCGCCTTCCGTGCCTGGGCCAACGCCGAGTCCGCCTGCCGAAGCGACTCCCGGGCGGTCTTGACCTGCTCGCTCGCGCTGCTGTCCACGGGCGCGGTGTAGCCGGCGCGTAGGTAGAGGGTGCGGACGGCCTTCGCGGTGGCGGTGTCGAACTTCTTGGAGACGGCCACCGGGATGCCCTCGGCTGCAAGGGCCTGCTTCAACTGCTTCACGTCGGGGCCGGAGCTGCCCACCCGCAGGGTGCGGTAGGCGGGGAGCTTGCCGGGCAGCACGAACACCGGCCGACCAGCCACCTCGAGAGCGATGTCGCCGGCGTCCAGCTTGTCGCCGGTCTTGGGGACGGCCCCGGTGACGACCGCTGTGTCCCCGCCCTCGGCCGCGGACAACTTGACCTCGGTGGAATCGGCGTAGCCCACCTGGCCACGCATCGTGACGTCGTTGGTCAGGGTCCCGAACTCGACCGGGACGGTGATGTAGCCGGCTTCCGGCGCTGTGGCATTGGCCGCGGCATCGGCGGGAGAGATCACGAAGCGGCCCACCAGTAGACCGGCGATCAGGCACGCGGTCGCCGCTCCCGTGGTCACCCACAGGCTTCGGTTTCCGCTGAACACCCGTCGCCAGCCCGCGACCCGGCTGGTGCCCGGCTGCGCCACCGGCGCCGCATTCGACACAGCGGTCGGCTCGGCGTCCAGGTGTTCACCTGCGTCCGGGACGGACGCGAGTGCGGTCGTGTCCGTCCCGTCCGGGAGCGGTTCGGGCTGCTGGGGCCGATGCTTCCGCACTACTTCTTGCCCTGTTCCACGGCGGCTACCATCGCGTCCAACTCGGCCTTATGGTCGGCGATGAACTGTTCCTCCAGCTTGAACTGGATCTTCAGCTGTCGATTGGAGTAATCGGTCTTCTCGCGGCAGGTGAGGTCGACCAGCGCCAGTTCGACCTCTTTCTTGTTGATCTCGGCGAACGCGGGGTCGTCCATCGTGCCCTGGTTGGTCGGGGCCTCGGTCTGCTCCTCGCCTTCAGCCGGCATGGACGACTCCCAGTAGGCGTTCATCAGCTCGCTGATGGAGTTGCTCGCGTCCGCCTGGGCCTTGAAGCCGGTCTTGCCTGCGGCGTCCATGCAGGCGACCCATTCGGTGTCCATCGCGGCATACTCAGGGCTCGTCCGCATGGTCTCGTAGAACTTCTGCAGCGCATCGACCAGCGGCTTGAACTCTGCCTTCTCGTACACCTGCTCGCCCTGGCTCTCGTGCTGCGCGGCGCCGTAGCACCCGGCTTTGGTCCAGTCCCAGGTGGTCTCGGTCGCCTCCCCGGTGGCTTCCTCTTCCTCGGCCGGCTCCTCGGCGACCTGGGTGCCGTAGAGCGCTTCGTTGTAGGCCTGCTGCTCGGCCTCGCTGAGGCTCTCCAGGTACTGCTGGTTCGGATCGACGGGAGCGGTCGCCTCGGTTTCGGTCTGCTGGTCGTCCCGGCCCGGGTAGTTGACCATGCCGTAGCCGTACTGCTGCACCCATTCGCGGTCGTCCGGCTTCCACGCATTCTCGGCGCCATCGGCCATCACGACCGTGTTCTGGCTGACGTTGGGGGTGTACTCGAACCCCTCCTTCTTCATGCACTGGGCGACGAGGTCTTCGGTCTTCTTCTGCAGTTCGTTGTAGAAGGTCTGCTGCTCCTCTTTGGACGCGTCCGGCCCCGGCCCCTGGTACATCTTGTAGAGGTATTTCGTGAGCGGCGAGTCCTCCGCCTTCAGGGTCGCAGCTGGTGCGCTGCCTGGGAGACCGGAGCAGCCGGCCAGCAGGAACGCCGCGATGGTGATGGCTGTGGTCAGGTGGGCTGGACGTCGCATGGCTGCTTCCTTGGCCGGCTGGGGTGATCGGAATTCCACAGTAGGGTAGATCGGCGCTTCATGCCGTCGTCCCCAGGGATGATTCGGCCTCCTCCGCAGGGCGGAGGGGTGAAGCGCGGACTGGTAGGCTCCGGCTTTCGCCCAGCCGAGGAACACCGTGACCACGTTCGCCGCAATCGGGCTGCCCACCCACCTCGTCAAAGCCCTCGACAGGCAGGGAATCGTCACCCCTTTCGGCATCCAGGCTGCCACCCTCCCCGATTCGCTGGCCGGGCGGGATGTGCTCGGCCGCGCTCCGACAGGGTCGGGCAAGACGGTCGCCTTCGCTCTCCCGCTGGTGCACCGGCTGGCCACCTCCGGACGCAGCCGCCGGCGCCGGCGTCCGTCCGGGCTGGTGCTGGTGCCGACCCGGGAGCTGGCCGTGCAGGTGGAACGCACGGTCGCCTACCTGGCCAAGTCGGCTGGTCTGCGCACCATGACCGTCTACGGCGGGGTGGGTTACGCCGGCCAACTGAAGCGCCTGGCCGCGGGTACAGAGATCGTGATCGCGACGCCTGGACGGCTGGAGGACCTGGTCAGCCAGGGAGCCTGCGACCTGTCCGAGGTCGAGGTGACCGTTCTCGACGAGGCCGACCTGATGGCCGACATGGGCTTCCTGCCCCCGGTGCGGCGCCTGCTCGACCTCACCCCGCCGGGCCTTCGACTGCTGTTCTCGGCCACGCTGGACGGCGACGTCGACCGGTTGGTGAAGGACTATCTCAACGATCCGGTCACCCACTCGGTCAACTCGGACGAGCTTGCGCCCGCCGAGCACCATGTGTTCCTGGTGACGAAGGAGAACAGGCTGAAGGTGCTCGCCGAACTGGTGGCCGGGGCGGGCCGCAGCCTGGTTTTCGCCCGCACCAAACACGGGGCCGCCAGACTGGCGAAGGAACTCACCCGCTCGGGTGTGCCCGCCAGCGAGCTTCACGGCGACCTCAGCCAGGCTGTCCGGCAGCGCAACCTCGCCGGATTCGCCGAGGGCAGGGTGCGGGTGCTCGTGGCCACCGACGTGGCCGCGCGCGGCATCCACGTCGACGACATCGCCTTGGTCGTGCACGCCGACCCGCCGGCGGAGGCGAAGTCGTTCCTGCACCGCTCCGGGCGAACGGCCCGCGCGGGCGCGTCCGGCATCGTGGTGACGCTGTGCCAGCGCGAGCAGAACAAGAAGGTGAAGGCGCTCCTGGCCGCAGCCGGCGTGCACAACCCGCGCCGTGAGGTCGTGGAACCGGGCAGTCCACTGATCGCGGAAGTGCGCGGTGAGTGGGCACCGCCGCCGGTGGTCGAGCCGGAGCGGCGCGACGCTGGCAAGACGCCGCGTGCGGGGGCGCGGAAGAAGGCGTGGGGCCGCGACGACCGGCCCGATCACGGCGGCGCTCGGCGTCGGGGAGCCTCGGGATCGGCGTCGTCCGGCGGCGCTGCAGCCTCTGCGGTGGGGCGGAAGGGCTATGGAAAGGCGCCCGCCAAAGGGCGTGGGCCCGGTCGGCCAACAGCGAAGGGCACCGGGAAGGGCCGTGGTCGCTGAACCTTGACCGATCGATCAGCGCGAGCTGGTCGAGACGGCGGCCGTTGGCTTCAGCCCGAGGCCTGGCTCGGGTCAGAACCGTTCACGGATCAGGACCGGGGACGCGGCCGCGGGATCGGCTTCGGCCGGCGATACGCCTTGTTGGTGGGCCGGATGTCAGCCCCGGTGAGGTCGGCGTGCACCCGGTAGGCGGCCAGCGCGCCGGTGAGCAGTTGCGCCCACGCGTCCGGGCCGGCCGGGGACCAGGCTGAGGCCGAGACCACGCCGGGCACTCCGGTGGTCAGCTTCGGCAGCGAGAACAGGGTCCGCCAGGAGTCCCATCGCGGCCCTCCACCCGGCGCACGGACGAGGCGCGCGGCCGCCCGGCCGTCCGTCCGGTTCTGCGTGAGATCGGCGTGTTCGGCGGGATCGAGGGTGCTGATCGCCGCGTCCAGCCGGGTGGACCCGAACGCGGTGTCGATTCGCAGGCCGCTCGCGTCGCGCCGGATGGCGGTGGCCGCGTCCGGACGCACGTCGACGCCGCAGGTCTCCAGGCGCTCGACCAGCAGGACGGCCAGCCGGTTCGCCGGCTGGGGTTCCCCGGACGCATCCACGACCTGCCAGCGCCCGAAGGTGCGCTCCACGCTCAGCCGAAACGCGTGCCAGCCAGGCAGTCGCCTCGGGTCCTGGCCCAGCCGAGCGGCGACGTCGAGCACCATTTCGGTGAGCTCCGCGGACGGCAGCCGGCCGGCCACCCCTGCCAGGCTCTCCCGGGGACGCAGCGCTGCGCGCACAGCCGGTGTGAATTGCTCACGACCGGTGAACTCGGTTTCGAGGCCGAGACCGCGTAGCACCTGCCAAGTGCCGTCCAGACCGTCGAGCAGATCGCGCCAGGCGATCGCCGCGGGCTCACCGAGGGCGGACGAGAGCGTGGACCACTGCTCGGCCCGGTCCGTCGGCAGCGCCAGGGTGGCGCCGTTGCTGAAGCGGTGCTCCCGCGGCCCGGCCGGCACCAGGGCGAGCCCGCGCCTGGCCAGCTCCGCGTCCAGGGTGCGCCCGGACTTGTAGAACAGGTCCCGCCACGCGGCCGGCAGCGTGAGCACGGTGCTCCCCGGCTCGCCGGCCACTTCGGTGCCGGCGCGACGGAGACCGTCCGGGGTGCGGGGGAGATCGGGTTCGAAGATGGCCACCTGGTGGCCTTCGCGGGCAAGGCGGGCCGCGGCGGCCAGCCCGGCCAGCCCGCCTCCGACAACGCCGATCAACTCCTGGCCAGCCAGGCGCGGAACGCCGCCAGCCCCTTGCGGATCTGGGTAAGTAACAGCACGGCCATGGCAATCGTGGCGAACAGCAGCAGCGCCGCGATCACCGCAGCCTGCACCGGGTAGGCGACCGCCAGCGCAACCACTCCGACCAGCGCCACATCTGAAGTCAGGGACGCGCCGACGTTGCTGAACGGCTCCGGCGAGGTGTTCACCGCCAGCCGGACGCTCGACTTCGCCACGTGGCTGACCAGAGCGGTCACCCCGCCCAGGGCGCCGAGGGTCATCGGCAACAGGTCGGTGTTGGCGCCGGCGAGCAGCGCACCGATCAGTGCGCCCGCCACGGGACGGATGAAGGTCGAGATCGCGTCCCAGGCCGAATCGAGATAGGGCACCTTGTCGGCGACGAACTCGGCGAGCGCCAGTACCCCCATCACCACGAGAACGTCGGTTCGCTGAAACCCATCGGGGATCTCGGCTATCCCGGCGAATCTGCCGATCGCACCGAGCAGGAACACCGTCGCGTACGCGTTGATGCCACTCGCCCAGCCGCTGGCGAAGGTGAGTGCGACGATGTCCATGCTCAAAGGGTAACCAGCGGGACCCGTCACACTCGGACGCCCAGCGGGCAGCGGGTGTACGAACCTGTACTGACCCGCCGCCTGCTCGCCCGATGCGCGAGATTCGAATCCGCACGGGATTGACGGCCCCGACACGAGAAGGCTTATAGTGAAGGTGTTCGAATAAACGTTCGATAATGTGGGTGTTGTGCTCGTTGCAGCAGGTTGGGGGTCGGGATGCTCCGGGATGGTGAGGATGCAGTGAGTGGTGCCGGAGCCCCTGCGGAGGCACTCGCGGCCGCCCGCGCTGCGCTGGTCGCAGCCGACCTCGCCGACGTTGCGTCGGAGCGGTACCTGCAGGCGCAATTGGCCGCACTGCGCATCGCCGCGGCTGTCCTGGCCGCAAGGGCGCACCGGGCGTCCGGCCCACGTCTGCGCAATGTCTGGCAGGTGGTCGCGGAGGTGGCACCGGAGTTCGCCGAGTGGGCCGGCTACTTCGCGACCAGCCAGATGAAACGCCAGGCCGTGGCCGCCGGCGCCACGGCGCTGGTCAGTGTCCGCGACGCCGACGACCTGTTGCGTGACGCCTGGACCTTTCACGAGGAGGTCGCCAGGCGCCTGCGCGCCGCCCGGACGCGGGGTGCACAGCTCCCTCGAACCGCCGGCTGAGCCGAGGCGGAGATGAAGACCATCATGCTCGTCGACATGGACGCGTTCTACGCCTCCGTCGAGCTACGCCGCCGTCCGGAACTGCGGGACACGCCGATGTGGGTGGGCGGCTCGCAGCGTGGTGTGGTGCTGTCGGCCAACTACCCGGCTCGCGCCTACGGCGTTCGCGGCGGCATGTCGTCGGCCCAGGCGCGAAGGCTGTGTCCACAAGCGGTCAGCCTGCCGCCGGACTTCGACGCCTACACCGAGGTGTCGGCCGGGATCGTGGCGATCCTTGAGACGTTCACCGCGAAGGTCCAGAGCGCCTCCATCGACGAGGCCTACCTGGACGTGACCGGAGCTCTGCGTCCGCACCTGACTGCGCCGATGATCGGGGAGTGGCTGCGCGCGATGGTGCGTGACGAGCAGGGCATCACCTGTTCGGTGGGCATCGGTCCGAACCGGCTCGTCGCCAAGATGGCGGCGAACTCGGCCAAACCGGACGGCCTGCTCGAGGTGCCGCCCGAGGCCGTGGTCGGATTCCTGCATCCGCAACCGGTGGCGAACCTGGTCGGCGTGGGCGAGAGCACGGCGAACCGGCTGCATCAACTGGGCATCAACACCATTGGCGAACTCGCGAACTCCTCGCGGACGAGCCTGCAGCGGACCATCGGTCCGCGCGCGGGCGCCCTGCTGATCGAACTGGCCTGGGGTCGTGACTCCAGCCGGGTGATCGCCGGGCCCGGTGAGCGCGGCGTCGGTTGCCAGGAGACCTTCGCGCGAGACACCGACGATCGGGACGTGGTGCGTGCCGAGCTCCTCCGGGTCTCAGTGAAGGTGGCGTCCCGGATGCGGACGGCTGAGGTGCTCGGGCGCACAGTGACCCTGAGCCTTCGTTTCGCCGACTTCACCACCGCCTCCCGCTCGCTCACTTTGCCGGCGCCGACCGACTCCACCGACGAGATGCATGCCGCCGCCATGCGTCTACTGGCGCGGGCGTGGCGCTCGCGCTTGCGGGTTCGCCGGGTCAGAGTACGGGTCACCGGGCTGGTGCACCAGGACGAGGTCTGGCTGCAGCCGACGCTCGATGAACCCGAGCGCGGCTGGCGGGACGCCGAACGCGCGGCGGACAAGGCCATTCGTAAGTTCGGCCCAAGAGCGGTGCGTCGGGCGGTGCTCACCCGTCCGGGCCACCCTTGACATGGGTAGACCAACGCATACGGGTACCGAAAGGCGAACTGGACGCCTAAACTGGCATTCTCAGAGTAACTAGACACCAGGAGGCGCCCATGGCGCTCTCGGACGAAGAGCAGCGACTCCTCGACCAGATGGAGGCCGCCCTCGAGGCGGAGGATCCGAAGCTGGCCAGCGCGCTTCGCGGTAGCACCCGGCAACTGCACCACCGCCGGCTCATCATTTCGGGTCTCGGCTTCGCGCTCGGCGTCGCGGCCTTGATCGGCGGCATGGAGGTGCACCCGGTGCTCAGCGTGATCGGTTTCGTGATCATGCTCGCAGCTGCGGCGATCGGTGTGACCGCCTGGCAGCAGTCCGGTGTCGCGGCGGACGGGGCCGGCGGCAAGGGCAACTCCGAGCGGGACTTCATGGGCAAAATGGAGGAGCGCTGGCGGCGTCGCCAGGACGAAGGCTTCTGAGCAGGAGGTCAGCGCGGCCACATCGAACGTGGCCACCAACGATCAATCCAAGCGGTGGGCTCAGCCCACCGCTTCTTCATTGCCTGCTCGATCACCTGGACCCGCTGGTCGAGGCCGGTGGTGGGCACGTCCTGAGTTGAATACCGTGCACGCTCCAGTTCGAGCGCGAGGCGCTCGAACTCGGTGCGCGCAGGCTGGTCGAGTTCAGGGGCCAGCGCGGCCGCGACGGCGCGGCTCGAGCCCGTCGGCCAATCGACTCGCCGATCCCGGGCGAGCGCGGCCAGTTCCTCCCACGCAGTTTCGAACGGCAGGATGCCCGCGCCCAGGCGCCGCGCCCGCAGCAGCTGCCTGGCCAGCCGTGGACCCAAGACCAACGCCGCACCGCCGGCCAGAACGAGCGCCGTCCACCCGAGCAGCGCCAACGGCAGTGCCGTCCCGCTACCGGCCGCCGGCGCGGCGGTCGGAGTGGGGCTCGCGGTCGCCGCCGTCGGGCTTGCGGTGGTCGGGGTAGGGGTGGCGCTTGGGGAGGCCGAGGGTGAAGCGGTGTTGCCGACTGCTCCGGGTGGCGTCGCATCTACCTCTACCCAGCCGATGCCTTCCAGGTACAGCTCGGTCCAGGCGTGCATGTTTCGCGGCGAGACCTGCCAGTCCTCGCCCACCTTCTTGCCCGGTAGGAACCCGATCACCACCCGCGAGGGTATGCCGGACATGCGGGCGAGGACAGCCATGCCCCCGGCGAACTGCTCGCAGTAGCCGATCCGTCTCCCCACCAGGAAGTCGTTGAGCGTCTCCATCGTGGTGCCTGGGGCGGTCGTGGTGCTGTAGGTGAACTCGCCCGAGCGCAGGTAGTCACGGATCGCGAGCGCCCGCTCCGCAGCCGAATCGAGGCCGTTGGTGATGGTCGTGGCGAGACTGCGCACCTCATCGTCGATCTGGCCGGGTACGGAGAGGGTCGTGCCGTTGTCGCCCACTGTCCCGGCCTCGCGTCCCGCCTTCGCCAGATCGTCGAGCGTGGGCAGTCGCGCGCTGGTCGCGGTGTAGGTGAGGTTGCGACTCGCGGTGCGGCGGCCGTCGCCGATCGCCACCACGGCGAGCGTCCGCGGGTCGTAGCGCCACTCGCCGGCGACCTGCACCGACAGCGGTAGCCACGGCACCGGTAGGTACTCGCTGGCGAACTCACCGACTTTGACCTCGGTGCGCACCGTCTCGGTGACGAGGTCGTCGTCGATGTTCGGACGCAGCGGCAGGCCGACCAGATCAGTCGCGGTCAGGTGGAAGCCGTTCTCGTCCAGGACGGGGAGCGCGGCCAGGCGCAGGTTCTCGCCGTCCTCGCTGGTGGAGGTGTAGGAGATCACCGGCTTGTCACTGCTGGAACTCAGGTTGCGGATCAGGTCGAGGCTCGGATCGCCGAGCTGGACGGCGCCCGGCCCGCTGGGTCCCACCCAGTCCCGGTAGCGCTCCGGAATCGCGAACCCGATCAGGAGGGTGCCGGCCAGGGCCGCGACGGTTGCTGCGAGCGCCGCGCGCACCACTCCCGAACGCCAGGTCTCGGCCGCGGCGCGCTCTGGGCCGCTGGGCTCGTGGTCCGCCTCGGTATCGACCCCGATGCCGTTGCGGGTGTTGGTGGCCAGCAGCAGCGCGTATCCGGCAGCGGGCAGCACGAACATCCAGGCGTCCGCTTCGAGGTAGCCGACGAAAGCCGTGATCAGGTAGGGCGTGACCAGTGCGGGGAAGGTCCAGGCCGGAGCGGCCAGCCCCACGGCCATCGATTCCACCAGCAGGTACAGCGCCCACAGCAGTAGGACGCTGAAGACCGCGAACCCCACGTTGAACTGCATCGGTGTCACCGAGTCCTGCACGAACTCGACGGTCTCGAAGGCCAGCTCGATCGGCTCGCGGGTCTGGGGCACCAGCCACAGCAGCAGCCCGGCCGGCAGTAGCTGGAGGATCCGAACCGCCAACTCGCTGTCGGTGAACCGTCTGGCGACCGCGCCCACTGCTGCGCTAGCGAGCATCAGAACCAGCGCCAGCAGCAGGTAGGTGCGGTCGTTGGTCAGTGGGGTGAGCGCGAAGCCGGCCGCGAGGGCGGCGGCCACCGCCGCGAGGCTGAGCCGGTCCTTTCCGGTCACCACGCCTCCTGTCGGCCGAGGTCGCGCCAGGCGTCCGCCACTCCGACGGCCGGCCCGGCGGTGCCGCAGCGCCAGCCGGTGGCCTGCAGGGTGTTCAGGCCGGCGAGATCACGATCGTCCTCGGCGACGAGCAACGCCCAGCAGGCGCGTCCATGGCGGCTGGCTTCGGCAAGCGCAGCGCTGTCCTCGGCATCCACGCGGGCGAGGATCGCGATCAGCAGTTGGCCCTCCGCACCGGCCGCGCAGGCCGCGAGGGCATCGCGCAGGTGCCGGGTCGGGACGGTGTCGACCTCGGCGAGCCGCTCCAGGAGCACGTCCTCCCGGCCGGGGCCCGCCCGCGGCGGACTGACCAGACTGCCGTCGGCGAACACCAGGGTCACGTCGAACCCGTCACCGAGCAGATGGACGCAGAGGCTGGCCACGGCCGAGACCGCCCACTCGAACCGTTCGTCGGCGTCGTGCCCGCCGTAACCCCGGGCGCGGTTGTCGAGCACGATGGTGGCGATCGGGTCGCGGGCCCGCTCCTCCCTGCGCACCATCAGTTGGCCGGTGCGGGCCGTCGAGCGCCAGTGGATGCGACGCATGTCGTCGCCCTGGTGGTACTCGCGGATCAGCACATCGTCCGCGCTGCCGTGCCCGGTACGCAGCAGCGTGGTGTCCGGGGCGACCCCCAGCCCGGACGCGGCGCGCAGGTTGCCCAGCGGCTCGACCCGAGGCGTGACGAGTAGTTCGTTGTACTGCGGCACCACCTGGGCCGCCCTGGCCAACCCGAGCCCGTCGCCGCTGGTGCGCTCCAGTGGGCCGATCCGGTAGCGGCCGCGACGCTGTGGACGCAACTGGTAGCGAAGCCGCTGAACCCAGCGTCCGGCCCGGGCTGGCAGGCCGTACCAGGCGGTCTCCCCGAGCGCGGACGGAATCCGGTCGCGCACCCGGGTGACCCCGCCTCCGAGAGCGCGGGAGCGCGGCGCAAGGGTGACCTCCACCTCGGCAACGCCTGCCACGCTCACCCGATCCGGCTCGACGCTTCGCCGCACTCCGAGGTTGGCCGCTCCGGGCAGCAGGAACAGCCAACTGAGCACCGGTAGGAGCACCAGGAACAGGCCGGGCCACCACAGATCGCGCTGCCCGACGAAGCCGGCCGTGACGCACCACAGGACGCCGAAGCCGAGCATGGCCCAGCCTCGGCCGGTGAGCCCAGCCCCCGATCTCATGTCACTTTCGTCCGGTCGGTACCGGTACGGCGCGAACGGCAGCGTGGATCAGGTCCGAGGCGCTGTTGCCGTTCAGCTGCGCCTGTGCGTTGAGCAGGATGCGGTGCGCGAGGGTCGGCTCGGCGAGGTCCGCAATGTCCTCGGGGATGACGTAGTTGCGTCCCGACATCGCGGCGCGCGCCTTGGCGACGCGCATGAGTTGCAGACCGGCGCGCGGCGAGGCCCCCAGCCGGGTGGCGGTCTGTGCCCTCGTCTGGTTCACGATGCCGACCAGGTAGGCCTTGAGGCTCGGGTGCACGAACACCCGCCGGACCACGGCGATGCTGCGCATCACCGCCGCTGCGTCGGTGACCGGCACCAGCGGTTCGAGAGGATCGCCCTCACCGTGGTGATCGAGCATCGCCACCTCGGCTTCGTGGCTCGGGTAACCCATCGAGATGCGCAGGCCGAAACGGTCCCGTTGCGCTTCCGGCAGAGGGTAGGTGCCCTCCATCTCGATCGGGTTCTGGGTGGCGATGACCAGGAAGGGGCGCGGCAGTTCGTGCGTGGTGGTGTCCACCGACACGCGTCGTTCCTCCATCGCCTCGAGCAGGGCCGACTGGGTCTTGGGCGAGGCGCGGTTGATCTCGTCACCGATCACGATGTTGGCGAAGATCCCGCCGGGCTTGAACTCGAACGCCCCGGCAGACCAGACCGAGACCCCGGTGATGTCGCTCGGCAGTAGGTCGGGCGTGAACTGAATGCGCCGGACGGTGCAGTCGATAGCCCGGGCCAGCGACTTGGCCAGCATCGTCTTGCCCACGCCGGGCACGTCCTCGATCAGCAGGTGGCTCTCGGCCAGCAGCGCAGTGATCGCGAGGTCGACCGCCTCTGGCTTGCCCTCGATCACCTGACCCACCGTGCTGCGGATCGACTGCGCCAGGGCCACCACCTCGGCGATCTCGCCGTCCGTACTCGTGAACATGGGTCTCCCTCCTGCCGCCCAACCCTATGCGGACGCCGGAACGTCCGGTCGGCCACGTGTGGTGACCGGTTCCGCTCTGCTCGCTGAATTGAGTGTCGTGTGGAGCAAAGTGGAGTATGGTGGCGCCAAGTGGAGGAGAGTGAAGGGAGTAGACCCATGTTCTTGGGCACCTACACCCCCAAACTCGACGACAAGGGTCGGTTCTTTCTGCCCGCGAAGTTCCGCGATCAGTTGGCATCTGGCCTGGTCATCACCCGGCAGCAGGACCGCTGCCTGGCGATCTGGCCGACCGAGGCGTTCATGGCTGAGGTCGCCACTGCTGCCACCGGGCCCTCCACGGTCCGCGGAGTGCGGGACTACCAGCGCATGGTGGCCTCGGGCGCCTCGGACGAACTGCCGGACAGCCAGGGTCGGGTCAGCGTCCCGGTGCCCCTGCGGGCCTACGCGGGCCTGGCCAAGGACATCGTCGTGATCGGGGCGTTCAACCGCCTCGAGGTCTGGGACCAGACGACCTGGGCGGAGTACTCGGCAGCGCAGGAGGAGGCCTTCGCGGCCTTGGACGAAGCAACACCCGCGGCGGGATGACCGTCTCGGCAAGGACTCGTGCGGTGCGGCTTCAGTCCGCTCCGACCGGATACCTGGCGCACCTTCCCCGGTGCCAGGCGCCGGGTCGGGAGCGGATTGAAACCACATCGCACGATTCGATCAACAAGGGATGACAGGCATGGGCGAAGTGACCGGCGGTGCTGCGGCCCTGCACGTGCCCGTGATGGCCGGACGCATCGTCGAACTCCTCAGCCCGGCACTGGCCGCTCCCGGTTCGGTGTACGTGGACGGAACCCTGGGCATGGGCGGACACGCCCAGCTCGTGCTCGACGCGTGCCCGAACGCCCGGCTGGTCGGCATCGACCGCGACCCGAACGCCCTCGCGCTGGCGGGGGAGCGGCTGGCCGGCTTCGGCGATCGGGTGCAACTGCACCACGCGATCTACCACGAACTCCCGGACGTCCTGGCCGGGGCAGGGCTGAAGCAGGTGCAGGCCATCTGCCTCGATCTCGGGCTTTCGTCGCTGCAGATCGATCGGACCGAGCGCGGCTTCGCCTACGCGGTGGACGCGCCTCTGGACATGCGGATGGATCCTGACGCCGACACCTCGGCAGCGACCATCGTGAACACCTGGTCCGCCGCCGACTTGGCGCGCATCCTGCGGATTTACGGTGAGGAGCGGTTCGCCAGTCGCATCGCCGACCGGATCGTCGCCGCGCGCGCCGAGGAACCGTTCACCACTTCGGCTCGGCTGGTCGCGGTGATCGCGGACGCGATCCCGGTGGCCGCGCGCCATACCGGCGGGCATCCGGCCAAGCGCACCTTCCAGGCGTTGCGGATCGTGGTCAACGGCGAACTCGAATCGCTCGCGGAAGTCCTCCCGGCCGGGCTGAAAGCACTCGCACCCGGCGGCCGGATGGCCGTGCTCGCGTACCACTCGGGCGAGGACCGGCTGGTCAAGCACGCGTTCGCCAAGGCGTCCAGCG
>DAORUI010000057.1:0-2170 GCA_035433085.1 Propionicimonas sp.
GCCCTGAGGAGCTCCGTGAGGTACGAGCGGAGCGTCTCGAAGGGGGCGTCCGCCATCAATTTGTTCGAAGCAGGACGGCGGCCCTTCGTGGCGCCGCCCGCTCGTCCCTCACGGACGGCTCCTCAGGGACCGATTGGTTGGGTGCGCTCGTGCCCACGGTTCGCCGCGGACACCCTCCCGCAAACGTTCCCTGAGGAGCGCTCGTGAGGAACGAACAAGCCGTCACGATGCGCTGCGGACCGGCTCGAAGGGGGCGTCCGCCACAGTCTCTCGAAATTCTGCGGCGGCTCCTTGGACCGGGAACGAAGGTAGAACGAGCGCGGCACGAATCGGTGGCTCGGGCTCAGTCGGCGAACCTTCGTCCGGGTGCGGTCTCGATCACAACCGTGCCAGCCAGATGGTCATAGATCGTGCGGCCGCTGCCGAAGAACAACGAAGCCAAGTAGGCCACTGGCACCAGCAGACTGAGGGATGCGCCGAGTTGAGCGTCCCATCCGCCGCCGTAGGCGACGCCGATCGCACCGGCGTGAGCCAGCGTCCACGGCAGGCCGAGCTTGAGCAGGTTGCGCAGCAGCGAACGCGGCCAGGTGATCCGCTCCCCCGCCACGGTGCGCACCCGAAGACCGAACTTGAGCTTGCCCGGGGTGGCCTCGTAGCGTCCGCACTCGGCAAGCGTGAGCCCAAGCGTCACCGGGACGACCACGCACAGCAGGCCCACCAAGTTCTGCACCAGCGGACCGACTCCGGTGGTCATGCCGTTGAGGTAGAGCAACACCCCTACCGCGGCCACGACGACGACCCACGCCAGAGCCAGCGCGAGGTCGATCAGTCCGGCAAGGAGCCGGGGTTTCGCGGGGGCGGTCACGCGGTAAGGCTAGCGCCGCCCTGGCCTGGGCATGGGCGCGCCACAACGTAGCGGTTATCCTTCGCTGATGCTCCAGTTCCACATCTGCGCGGCCACGCCGGGACCCGCCTGGGTCTACGACGCCTACCACGACCTCGACGTGGCGGTGAGCCTGGAATTCTACGGCGAGGACAACTCCACGCCGATCGACCAGAACCGCGATTGGCACACCGACGAGACTCTCGGCCAGAAGACCCTGCTGCTGGCGGTCGCAGGTCCTGTCCCAGCGGACGCGGCGATCGGTCGTCACGGCTTGCCCGAAGCCCCCGTCGAACCCGCCGAGGTGCTTGCCGCGACCACGCTCTACCTGCCCACGGTCGACAACCTGCACCTGCTCGACAACGTCAGCGTCCTGGTACGGCAGGACGCGCGCAGGCACGGCCTCGGGTCAGCATTGGCCAGCGAACTGCGCCGGATAGCGGTTGAGAACGGACGCGACACCATGGTCGGCTTCTCCCAGCATCCGCTCGGCGAGTCGTCGGCCGACGAACACCTGGTCGGCCCGGACGGAGGCGGTCGGCTCCCGTTGGACGGCTCGTCCCGCTTCGCGCTGGCGACCGGGTTCGGCCTGGCCCAGATCGAACGCCAATCCCGACTGCTCCTGCCGGTGGACCCCCACCGGCTGGCAGCTCTTCGCGCCGAGGCCGAGGCCAAGGCGCTGCCCGCGTATCGGGTCGAATCGTGGGTCGGACCCACTCCGCCCGCACTCCACGACGGTGTCGCGCGGATGCACGCCGCACTCTCCACCGACGCGCCACTGGGCGACGTCGATTGGCAACCCGAACTCTGGGACGCGGCGCGCGTCCAGGTGCGGGACGAGCAGATTCACCGAACCGCACGCCTGGTGACCACCGTGGCGATCGAGGTGGCCACCGGTGAGGTGGTCGCGCTTACCGACTTCCACCTGCCGAACGCGCATCCGCGGCGCCTCGAGCAGGGTACAACCGCAGTGGACCGCGCGCACCGGGGCCACCGACTCGGGCTGCTGATCAAGGTCGCCAACCTGCAGCTCCTGGCCGAGGCACAGCCGGACGCGATCCATGTCGACACCTGGAATGCCGGCGAGAACCAGTGGATGCTCGCCATCAACACCGCGGTCGGCTACCGCCTCTACACCCTCTTCGGAATCTGGCAGACGAAGCTGGGTTGAGCCGCGCCAGCGGGTCAACCCGGCTGAGTCTTGACGAGGCCGGCGTCAGCCGGCCGAGGATCAGACGAAGCTGGGTTGAGCCGCGCCAGCGGGTCAACCCGGCTGAGTCTTGACGA
>DAORUI010000057.1:2270-16390 GCA_035433085.1 Propionicimonas sp.
CTGAGTCTTGACGAGGCCGGCGTCAGCCGGCCGAGGATCAGACGAAGCTGGGTTGGCCTCGCGACCCAACGCTCCCTGAGCCTGTCGAAGGGTCGACGGCGGGCGAGGGTTCGGACCAACTGGAGCCGCTAACGAGACTCAGCGGCCTTCAGCAACCCGTAGAGGGTGGTGTTCACCGGCACCGGCACGCCAGTCTCGCGACCGAGTTCGATCATCGTCCCGGCGAAGATGTCCACCTCGGTGGGGCGCCCGGCGAGGGCGTCCTGTGCCATTGAGGTGTAGTTGTCCGGGCCGAGCTTGGCCAGCACCGATTGCCAAGCGTCCAGATCAGTCTCGGTGAGCCCGACGCCCTTCGCGTTGGCCACCGCGATCACCTCCCGCTGCGCGGCGAGCATCACTTCCCTGGCCGGCTGATCGGACGCCTGGAATACCCGATAGGGCGCGCGAAGCACCGCCGAGACCTGGTTCACGCCAACGTTGATCAGGAATTTCCACCACAATTCGCGCACCATGTGGGCGGGCACGCAGTGCTCGATGCCGGCCCGTCCGAGAAGTTCGCCGACGGCCTCGACCTTGTCACTGGCCGGACCGGGATTGACTGCCTCGCCGAACAGGATGCGGCCCAGCGAGGTGAAGTGCACCTCCCGGTCGTCGCGCACCGCGTCGATGCCTACGCTGACCGCCAGCAGGACGGTGGCCTGCGGGAACTCACGGGCGAGTTCGGCCTCACTACCGATCCCGTTCAACAGACTGACGATCACCGTGTCAGCGGTAACGACCGGACGCAGGAGTTCGATCGCCGCAGCCAGCCCCGAGTGCTTCACAGCCACGATCACGAGTTCGGCCGGTCGCAGCTGTGGCGCGACTTCCACGTCGAAGTCGTAAGACCGACCGTTCACCACTGTCGGCAGGAGCCTATAGCGCGCGGCCCGGTCGGCGTCCGCGAGCACCCGCAGGTCAACCCCGGCATCGACGAGCCGGCTGGCATACGCCGCGCCGATCGCGCCCAGGCCGACCAGAGTGACCTGCTGCATCAGTCGCCCAGCGGACCGAACTTCGCACCGCGCGCGGTGAGTTCGGCTTCACCGCCGTCCTCTGCGGTCAGCACCCAGGCGCCCGCTGGCGTGAGCGCCACGGTGTGTTCCCAGTGCGCGGCGAGCGAGCCGTCCCTGGTGACCACCGTCCACTCGTCGTCCAAGGTGGCCGTGGTTGCACTGCCAATGGTGACCATGGGCTCGATGGCCAGGCAGATGCCCTTGGCGAGCAGTTCGCCGCGTCCGGCCCGGCCGAGGTTGGGCACGTCAGGTGGCTGGTGCATGGCCGTGCCGATGCCGTGTCCCGTGTATTCCGACACGATGCCATAGTTGCCCGGATGGCTGCGGATGCTGGTCTCGATCGCATTGGCGATGTCGCCGATGCGTCCCCCGATCCGAGCGGACGCGAGCCCGGTCCACATGGCCTCCCGGGTCACCTCGCTCAGCGCGGACGCCTCCGCGGAGAGCTCCCCGACACCGAAGGTGATCGCCGAATCGCCGTGCCAGCCATCGACGCTAACCCCGAAGTCGACGCTCACCAGGTCGCCGTCGACGAGCTGCCGCTCGCCGGGGATGCCGTGCACGATCACGGAGTTCACCGAAATGCAGGTCACGCCAGGGAAGGGCGGCAGGCCGAAGCCTCCGCCGTAGCCGAGGAAGGACGAAACCGCCCCGGCCGAGGCGATGTGCTCGCGCGCGACCGCGTCCAACTCAGCGGTGGTGACACCCGGCCTGGCCGCGTCCCGGACCGCAGCGAGGGTGCGCCCGACCACGAGCCCGGCTTTGCGCATCAACCGGATCTGCTCCGGCGACTTCAGCTCGATCCCTGGTCGGCGACGCATCCTAGGAAGGCCTGGGCTCAGGCGAGCTTGGCGTCGAGGGCTGCGGTGATCCGAGCGCCGACCTCTTCGATGCCGCCGATCCCGTCCACCTCGACCAACAGGCCGCGGTCCCGGTAGGTCGACAGCAGCGGGTCGGTGGCCTCGGTGTAGATCACCATCCGGTTGCGGATGGTCTCTGCGTTGTCGTCCGCGCGGCCTTCAAGTTCGGCGCGCTTCAGCAGCCGGTCGACCAACACATCGGTGTCGGCGACGAGCGAGATCACCGCGTCGATGCCCGGGCCGTCGCCCAGCGCCTCGTCCAGGGCCTCCACCTGGCCGATGGTGCGGGGATACCCGTCCAGCAGCCAGCCGGCCGCGGCGTCGGCCTCGGTGAGGCGATCGGCGACGATGGCGTTGGTGATCACGTCCGGCACGTAGCCGCCGTCGGCCATGATCCGGGAGACCTCCTGACCCAGCGGGGTCTGGTTCTTCACGTTGGCCCGGAAGATGTCACCGGTGGAGATCGCCGGAACGCCATAGTGCGCGGCGATGCCGGTGGCTTGAGTGCCCTTGCCCACACCGGGGGGGCCCATGATCAGCAGTCTCATCTGAGGAATCCTTCATAGTTTCGTTGCTGCAACTGGCTCTGGATCTGCTTCACAGTGTCCAGACCGACTCCGACGATGATCAGGATCGAGGTACCGCCGAAGGGGAACTTGTTGTGAGTGCCCAGCAGCACGAACGCGATCGCCGGGATGAGTGCGACCAGTGCCAGGTACAGGGCGCCGGGTGCGGTCAGTCGCGAAAGGACGTGCGCCAGGTAGCGCTCGGTGGGGCGACCTGCGCGGACGCCGGGGATGAAGCCTCCGTACTTCTTCATGTTGTCGCTCACCTCGACGGGGTCGAAGGTGATCGAGACGTAGAAGTAGGCGAAGAAGATGATCAGCAGGAAGTAGAGCAGCTCGTAGACCCAGCTGCCCTGCGCGAGGTTGCCGGAGATCCAAGCTGCGATCGGATTGGGATTGTCCACCGTCCCGGGCTGGAACTGGGAGTAGAGAACTGGCAGGTACAGCATCGAGGACGCGAAGATCACCGGGATGACGCCGGCCTGATTGACCTTGATCGGAATGTACGTGGTGGTGCCGCCGAGCAGGCGGCGTCCGACCATGCGCTTGGCGTACTGGACCGGGATGCGCCGCTGTGCCTGCTCCATGAAGATCACGCCGGCCATCACGGCCAGACCGACCGCCAGCACGACGATGAACAGCAGCCAGCCCTGCGCACCCTCGCGGCTCTGCTTGACCGCCCACAGGGACGCCGGGAACTGGGCCGCGATCTGCGTGAAGATCATGACCGACATGCCGTTGCCCACGCCACGGTCGGTGATCAGTTCGCCGAGCCACATGATCACGCCGGTGCCCGCGGTCATGGTGAGGATCATCGTGATGATCGCGAACAGACCCTTGTCGTACACGAGGTCGAGCGAGCAGCCCTGGAACAGGCCACCGTTGACTGCGAGGGTCACGAACGCCGTCGAGTTCAGCACGGCCAGCACCAGAGTGAGGTAGCGGGTGTACTGGGTGATCTTGGCTGTGCCGGCCGCGCCTTCCTTCTTCAGCGCCTCCAGCCGAGGGATGACCACGGTGAGCAACTGCAGGATGATGCTCGCGGTGATGTAGGGCATGATGCCCAGGGCGAAGATCGCCAGCTGGAGCAGCGCGCCGCCGGAGAACAGCTGGATCATCGAGTACAGGCCGGCCGAGTCGCCACTGGTGGCGAGCGTGCGGCACTGGTCCACGTTGACGATGTTCACGTTCGGCGTCGGGATGACCGAGCCGAGCCGGAAGATCGCCAGGATCATCAGCGTGAAGAGGATCTTCTTGCGCAGGTCAGGCGTCCGGAGCGCATTCGCGAAGGCGGAAAGCATGAAGTGGACCTACTCCTTACATCTGCGTGGGACCTGCACGATCGCAGCATCCGGCCCGCCGCGGCAACCCGCGGACGACAACCCGGCAAACTCTATCAAGCTGAGTGCCGGATCACGTATTTCGCCCCGTCCCCTCAACCGAGGAGCTTCAAGCCGATGACTCCGGCGACGATCATGCCCAGCAGCAGGACACGCAACACCGAGACCGGCTCGGTGCCCGAAATCATGCCGTAGGCCACGGTGAGCGTGGCACCGATGCCCACCCACACCGCGTAGGCGGTGCCGGTGGGCAACTCCCGCATCGCGTAGGCCAAGCCACCCATGCTGAGTAGTAGCGCGACGCCGAAGACCACCGTGGGCACCACCCGCGAGAAGCCCTCCGAACGCCCGAGTGCGACGGCCCACACCGCTTCGAGGACGCCGGACAACACGAGTACGAACCAGGACATGATCAACCTTTCGAGGCCGTCTTGTCGCGTTCCGGGTACGGCTCCCTCGTCCGGGATCCCACTGGCTGGGCTCGATCAATTCTCGCACGCCCGCCGTCGCCGCTCAAACATCGAGAGCCACCGCTTTCGTCCAAGGCCTGCACACGCGTCCGGGCGGATGACCGAAACGGTGGCCCTCGACGCACCAATCTCGACACATCTTTGCGGCCCGGAATGCAGTACGACCCCCGGCTTCACGCCGGGGGCCGTACTGTCGAAGCTGGCTACAGTTCGGTGACCGAACCGCCGGCCTTCTCGATCTTCGCCTTCGCGCTGGCGGAGAACGCGTGCGCGCTCACCTTGACCGCAACCGCAAGCTCGCCGTTGCCGAGCACCTTGACCAACTGGCCGTCGCGGACGGCTCCCTTGGCCACCAGGTCGGCCGGAGTGACCTCGCCACCCGACGGGAACAGCTCAGCGATGCGCGCCACGTTGACCACCTGGTACTCGACCCGGAACGGGTTCGTGAAACCACGCAGTTTCGGCAGCCGCATGTGCAGCGGCATCTGGCCACCCTCGAAGTTCTCGGGGGTGTTCTTCCGCGCTCCGGTGCCCTTGGTGCCCCGGCCAGCGGTCTTGCCCTTCGAACCTTCACCGCGACCCACGCGGGTCTTGGCGGTCTTGGCGCCCGGAGCCGGACGCAGGTGATGAACCTTCAGTGCCATGTCACTCGACCTCCTCTACGGCGAGCAGGTGCGGGATCGTGTTGACCATGCCCCGGAGTTCCGGACGGTCCTCGATCACCACCACATCGCCGATGCGCTTCAGCCCGAGCGAACGCAGGGTGTCACGCTGATTCTGCTTTCCACTGATCCCAGACTTGATCTGGGTGACCTTCAACCGGCTCATGCGTGCGCTCCCTCTGCTCGGGCTCGCAGGATGGCCGCCGGGGTGACGTCCTCGACCCGCAGGCCGCGCCGCTTGGCCACCGCCTCCGGCTCTTCCAGGCTCTTCAGCGCGGCCACGGTGGCATGCACCACGTTGATCGCGTTGTCGGAGCCGAGGGACTTGGCGAGCACGTCGTGCACGCCGGCGCACTCCAGCACCGCACGGGCCGAGCCGCCGGCGATGACACCGGTACCCGGCGACGCCGGACGCAGCATCACGACACCAGCAGCCTTCTCGCCCTGCACCGGGTGGGGAATCGTCCCCTGGATCCGGGGAACGCGGAAGAACTGCTTCTTGGCCTCCTCGACGCCCTTGGCGATCGCCGCGGGCACTTCCTTGGCCTTGCCGTAGCCCACGCCTACCATGCCGTCGCCGTCGCCCACCACGACCAGCGCGGTGAAGCTGAACCGACGGCCGCCCTTGACGACCTTGGCCACTCGATTGATCGCAACCACCCGCTCGAGGTAGTTGCTCTTCTCCTTCTCGGCAGCCGCATCACGGCCACGACGGTCTTCACGGCCGCCGCGACGCTGCTCACCGCCGGTACCTGCACCGGCACCGCGGCGCTGGGTTCCATTCATCGCTTGCTTACCTTTCGATCCGTCAGAATCCGAGACCGGCTTCGCGTGCGCTGTCAGCCAGCGCGGCGATCCGACCGTGGTACTTGTTGCCGGCGCGGTCGAAGACGACGTTCTCAACGCCGACCTGCTTCGCGCGCTCGGCAACCAGCTTGCCGACCTCCTTGGCCTTCGCCGACTTGTCGCCGGCGGCGGACCGCAGCTCCAGCGAGGACGCCGAAGCCAGGGTGACCCCGGCGGTGTCGTCGATCACCTGAGCGGCGATGTGCCGACTGGAGCGGAAGACCACCAAGCGCGGACGCTCGGGCGTGCCGGCGATCTTCTTGCGGGCGCGCGCCTGGCGACGCAGTCGCGCAGCCTGGCGATCGGCCATTCCCTTGTTCGTCGAGAGTGAGATAGCCATCACTTACCCGCCTTTCCAACCTTGCGGCGAACCCGCTCGCCGGCGTAGCGCACACCCTTGCCCTTGTAAGGCTCGGGCTTGCGGATCTTGCGGATGTTGGCGGCAACCTCGCCCACAGCCTGCTTGTCGATTCCGTACACGGTGAACTTCGTATTGCTCTCCACCGAGAAGGTGATGCCCGCCGGAGCGTTCACGATCACCGGATGCGAGAAGCCGAGGTTGAACTCCAGCTGCTCGGGACCCTTGAAGATCACCCGGTAGCCGACGCCGACGATCTCGAGCTTCTTCTCGTATCCGTCGGTGACGCCGGTCACCATGTTCGAAACCAGGGTTCGGGTGAGGCCGTGCAGCGAGCGGCTGGCGCGCTCGTCGTCCGGACGCGTCACCTCGAGCTCACCCTCGCCGTTACGCGAAACCTTGATCGGTTCCTTGACCGTGTGTGCCAACGAGCCCTTCGGGCCCTTGACCGACACATTCTGTCCGTCCAGAGTGACGTCTACCCCCGCCGGGACGGCGATCGGAAGCCTGCCAATTCGTGACATCTGTTCAGCTCCTTTCGCTCACCAGACGTAGGCGAGGACTTCCCCGCCGACGCTTCGAGAGTTGGCCTCTTTGTCGGTCAACAGACCTTGCGAGGTTGAGATGATGGCGATTCCAAGGCCACCCAGCACCTTGGGCAGCGCCGTGGACTTGGCGTAGACCCGAAGGCCCGGCTTGGAGATCCGGCGCACCCCGGCGATGGACCGCTCGCGGTTCTGGCCGTACTTGAGGGTGAGCTTCAGGGTCTTGCCGACCTCGCCGGCGCCCGGCTCGAGAACCTCGAAGCCACCGATGTAGCCCTGGGTGGTGAGGATTTCGGCAATGCCCACCTTGATCTTGCTGTGCGGCATGCTGGTCGTCTCGTGGTGCGCCTGATTGGCGTTCCGCAGTCGGGTCAGCATGTCCGCGATCGGATCGGTCATGGTCATGACTTGTGGTGTCGCTTTCTCGCCACGGTTTCCGCGTGATCGCGGACCTTCAGCGGGTTGTAGTTAGCTCGCGGTGATCTACTCACCAGGAGGACTTGATGACGCCGGGCAGTTCACCCTTGTGGGCGAGTTCCCGGACGCAGATCCGGCACAGGCCGAACTTGCGGAAGACAGCCTTCGGCCGGCCGCACTTCGTGCAGCGGGTGTAGGCGCGGACGGCGAACTTGGGCTTGCGAGCCTGCTTCACCTTCAGAGCGGTCTTGGCCATGGTTCAGCTCACCTCTTCTTCTTGCCCGTGAACGCCGGGCCCTTCTTCTTGGCGGCCTTGGCGACCTCGTCGGCCGGAGCCTTGAACGGGAACCCGAGCGCCTTCAGCAGCGCGCGGCCCTCGTCATCGGTGCGGGCAGTGGTCACGAACGTGATGTCCATGCCGCGCAGCTTGTCGATCCGGTCCTGGTCGATCTCGTGGAACATCACCTGTTCGGTCAAGCCGAAGGTGTAGTTGCCCAAACCGTCGAACTGCCGGGCCGAGAGTCCACGGAAGTCGCGGATCCGGGGCAGGGCCAGGCTGAGCAGCCGGTCGGCGAACTCCCACATCCGATCACCGCGAAGGGTGACGTGGCAGCCGATCGGCATGCCCTCGCGCAGCTTGAACTGGGCGATGGACTTGCGCGCCTTGGTCACCGACGGCTTCTGGCCGGTGATCGCAGTGAGGTCACGGATGGCCGCATCGATCACCTTGGAGTCGCGCGCGGCCTCGCCGACGCCCATGTTCACCACGATCTTGACCAGACCGGGGATCTGCATGACGTTGTCGTAGCCGAACTCGGTGTTCAGCGCCGGCGCGATCTCGGAGCGGTACTTCTCCTGGAGCCGCGGCAGGGTTTTGGTCGCAGTCGCGGCCATCAGATTTCCTTCCCGGTCTTGCGGGCGATCCGGACGCTGCGCTCGGCTGCGTACTCCGAACCGTCCGGACGACGCTTGGTCACCTCGTGGCGTTCGTAGCCGACGCGGGTCACCACATCCTTGCCGTCCACCTTCACGACCAACTGAACGTTGGACGCGTCGATGGGCGCTTCGGTGGTGATGATGCCGCCGGCATTGTTGGCCCGGGTCTGGTTGTTCGGGGTCTCCCGGCGGTGCTTCTTCACCAGATTCACGCCCTGGACGATCACTCGGCCGGCCTGCGGGTCGACGGAGATGATCTCCCCGATGCGGCCCTTGTCCTTGCCGGCGATGACCTTGACCCGGTCACCCTTCTTCACGTGCAGCGTATTCGCCATGCTCACAACACCTCCGGCGCGAGCGAGATGATCCGCATGAACTTCTTCTCGCGCAGCTCACGGCCGACCGGCCCGAAGATGCGGGTGCCGCGGGGCTCCCCGTCGTTCTTCAGGATCACGGCGGCGTTCTCGTCGAACTTGATGTAGGAGCCGTCGGGACGACGGGTCTCCTTCACGGTACGGACGATGACCGCCTTGACGACCTCGCCCTTCTTCACATTCCCACCCGGGATGGCGTCCTTGACCGTGGCGACGATCTTGTCGCCCAGGCCGGCGTAGCGACGCTTGGAGCCACCCAGCACGCGGATGCAAAGGAGTTCCTTGGCACCGGTGTTGTCGGCGACCTTCAGTCGCGTCTCCTGCTGGATCATCTGCTATCTCTCCTGGTCACTTCGCCTTTTCGAGGATCTCAACCAGGCGCCAGCGCTTGGTAGCGCTCAGCGGCCGGGTCTCCATCACCCGCACACGGTCACCGACACCGGCCTCGTTGGCCTCGTCGTGCGCCTTCAGGCGCTCGGACGAGGTCAGCACCTTGCCGTACAGCGGGTGCTTGCGCCGCTGCTCGATGGCCACGACCACGGTCTTGTCCATCTTGTCCGAAACGACGATGCCCTCACGGACCTTGCGCGCGCTGCGCTTCTCGTTATCGCTCATCTGACTCACTTGTCCTCATCCGGGTCGGGCACGATGCCGAGGTTGCGCTCCTGCAGCACGGTGTAGATCCGCGCGATGTCCTTGCGGGCCTCGCGCAGCCGGCCGTGGGATTCGAGCTGGCCGGTGGCGGCGGCGAACCGCAGCCCGAACAGCTCTTCCTTCAGCTCGACGACCTTCGCGTTGAGCTGCTCACGGCTAAGGCCGCGCAGCTCGTTGGCGGTCACTGTCGTGGCCATCAGATGTCACCTGCTTCCCGCTTGATGAAGCGAGCCTTGAACGGCAGCTTGTGGATGGCCAGGCGCATGGCCTCGCGGGCCACGTCCTCGCCGACGCCGGACAGCTCGAAGAGCACGCGCCCGGGCTTGATGTTGGCGACCCACCACTCCGGCGAACCCTTGCCGGAACCCATGCGGGTCTCGGCCGGCTTCTTGGTGAGCGGACGGTCGGGGTAGACGTTGATCCACACCTTGCCGCCACGCTTGATGTGGCGGGTCATGGCGATACGGGCGCTCTCGATCTGCCGGTTGGTCAGGTACGAGGACTCCAATGCCTGGATGCCGTAGTCGCCGAAAGCCAGCTTGGTGCCGCCCTTGGCTGCGCCACTCCGGTTCGGGTGGTGCTGCTTACGGTGCTTGAGTCTGCGGGGAATCAACATGGTCAGGCTCCTACGTTCTCGACAGCCTCGGGCGCAGCAGCGCTGGATGGGGCTGCGTCAGCGGCGACACCTTCGGCGCGACGCCGTCCGCCACGCTCGTTGCGGTCGTTCCGGCCGGCGGGCGCGCCATCACGACGCGGGCCACGGGCGGGACGACGCTGGCCACCGGCAGCCTGCCGAGCGGCCTTCTGGGCGGCGCGTTCGGCGCGGTTGCCGGAAACGTCACCCTTGTAGATCCAGACCTTCACGCCGATCCGGCCGAAGGTCGTACGAGCCTCGTAGAAGCCGTAGTCGATGTCCGCACGCAGGGTGTGCAGCGGCACGCGTCCCTCGCGGTAGAACTCCGAACGGCTCATCTCAGCGCCGCCCAGACGACCGGAGCACTGGATCCGGATGCCGAGGGCACCAGCGCGCATCGCGCTCTGCTGCGCCTTGCGCATCGCGCGGCGGAAGGCCACGCGGGCGCCGAGCTGCTCGGCCACGCCCTGAGCGACCAGCTGGGCATCGGTCTCGGGGTTCTTCACCTCGAGGATGTTCAGCTGCACCTGCTTGCCGGTGAGCTTCTCCAGCTCGGCGCGGACGCGCTCCGCCTCGGCACCGTTACGGCCGATGACGATGCCCGGACGCGCGGCGTACAGGAAGATGGTCACCCGCTCGCTGCGACGCTCGATCTCCACGCTGGAGATACCGGCCCGCTCGAGGGTCTTGGCCAGGTAGCGGCGGATCTTCACGTCCTCCGCGACCAGGTCGGCGTAGTTCTTGTCCGCGTACCAACGGGTCTTGTGGTCGGTGGTGATCCCGAGGCGGAAGCCATGCGGGTTGATCTTCTGGCCCATGCTCAGACTCCCTTCTCGGTCTTCGGCTCGACGACGACGGTGATGTGGCTGGCGCGCTTGAGGATCCGGCTGGCCGAACCCTTCGCCCGCGGCCGGATGCGGCGCAGGGTCATGCCCTCGTCCACGAACGCTGCCGAGACGTACAGCTCCTCGGCCCGGAGGCCTTCGGTGCTCTCGGCGTTGGCGGTTGCGCTGGCCACGACCTTGTAGACCGGCTCGGACGCCGCCTGCGGGGCGAACTTGAGCACGTCCAGTGCGTCGGTGACCGGAAGGCCACGGACCAGGTCGATGACCCGCCGGACCTTCATCGGGCTCATCCGGACGTGACGCGCGATCGCGTACGAACCAGGACGATCCCCGAGCAGGGCTGCGCGACGGGTGGGTCGCTCTTTGTTGCTCACTTGAATCAATTCCTCTTCTCGCCGGTTCAGCGGCGGCGCGACTTCTTGTCTTCCTTGATGTGCCCGCGGTAGGTGCGGGTTGGGGCGAACTCGCCCAGCTTGTGGCCGATCATCGACTCGGTCACGAACACCGGAACATGCTTGCGACCGTCGTGCACCGCGATGGTGTGGCCGATCATGTCCGGGGTGATCATCGAGCGCCGGGACCAGGTCTTGATGACCTGCTTGGTGCCCAACTCATTCTGCTTGTCGACCTTCTTGACCAGATGGTCATCGACGAAGGGACCCTTTTTCAGGCTGCGTGGCATTTGCTTATCTCACCTTGTCCAATCAGCGCTTCTTGCCGGACTTCCGGCGACGAATGATCAGGCGAGAGCTCGCCTTGTTCTTGTCGCGGGTGCGACCCTCGGGCTTGCCCCACGGCGTCACCGGGTGACGACCACCGGAGGTCTTGCCCTCGCCACCACCGTGCGGGTGGTCGATCGGGTTCATCGCGACACCGCGGACGGTCGGGCGGATGCCCTTCCAGCGGTTGCGGCCGGCCTTGCCCCAGTTGATGTTCGACTGCTCGGCGTTGCCGACCTCGCCGACCGTGGCGCGGCAGCGCACGTCCACCAGGCGCATTTCGCCGGACGGAAGGCGCAGCGTGGCCATCTTGCCCTCGCGGGCCACCAGCTGGATCTTGGCTCCGGCGGAGCGGCCGAGCTTCGCGCCACCGCCGGGACGCAGCTCCACCGCGTGCACCGTGGTGCCCACCGGGATGTTGCGCAGCGGCAGGTTGTTGCCCGGCTTGATGTCGGCGCCTTCACCGGCCTCGACGGCAGCACCCTGCGCGAGGCCGTTCGGCGCGATGATGTAGCGCTTCTCGCCGTCGGCGTAGTGCAGCAGCGCGATGCGGGCGGTGCGGTTCGGGTCGTACTCGATGTGCGCGACCTTGGCCGGCACGCCGTCCTTGTCGTAGCGACGGAAGTCGACCAGGCGGTAGGCCTGCTTGTGGCCGCCACCGATGTGCCGCGTGGTGATGCGTCCGGAGCTGTTCCGTCCGCCCGTCTTCGGCTTCGGCGCCAGCAGGGACTTCTCCGGCGTGGAGCGAGTCAGTTCGACGAAGTCGGCCACGCTCGAGCCGCGACGGCCCGGAGTGGTCGGCTTGTACTTACGGATACCCATGAGTTCGTTTTCCTATTCTCGCACTCAGCTCAGGCCAGGGGCCCGGAGAAGATGTCGATGCGCTGGCCCTCGGCGACGCTCACCACGGCCCGCTTGGTGTCGGGGCGCTTGCCCCAGCCGGCCTTGGTGCGCTTGCGCTTGCCATGGCGGTTGATCGTGTTCACCCCGGTCACCTTGACGCCGAACACCGACTCGACCGCGATCTTGATCTCGGTCTTGTTGGCGCTCGTGGCGACCAGGAACGTGTACTTGTTCTCGTCCAGCAGTCCGTAGCTCTTCTCGCTGACCACGGGGGCCAGCAGGATGTCGCGATGGTCGCGGATCTTCAGGTCGCTCATTCTCCTGCCTCCTCGGACACAGTCTCTTCGGGGTCGTTGGTCGCGATGGTGACCTCGCCCTTGATCGGACCGCCCACGAAGGTGTCCAGGGCGGCGGTGGTGAAGACCACGTCATCGCTGACCAGCACGTCGTAGGCGTTCAACTGGTCGACGGCCAACGCGTGCACGTTCGCAGCGTTTCGCAGGCTCAGCCAGGCCACGTCCTCGTCGCGGTCGAGCACAACCAGCAGCTTGCCGCCGCCGATCTCGGCCAACGCCTTCAGAGCGGCCTTGGTGGACGGGGTCTCACCGGTCACGATGCTGTCGACCACGTGGATGCGGCCATCGCGGGCCCGATCGGAGAGCGCACCGCGGAGCGCGGCGGCGATCATCTTCTTGGGGGTGCGCTGGGCGTAGCTGCGCGGCTGCGGGCCGTGCACGACGCCGCCACCGGTCCACTGCGGGGCGCGACGCGAACCCTGACGGGCGCGGCCGGTGCCCTTCTGGCGCCACGGCTTGGCCCCACCGCCGGAGACTTCGCCCCGAGTCTTGGTGGAGTGGGTGCCCTGGCGGGCCGCGGCCTGCTGTGCCACCACTACCTGGTGGATCAGCGGCACGTTGGTCTGCACGTCGAACAGCTCGGCGGGCAGGTCTGCGGTGGCGGACTTCGAGCCCAGCACCTTCACGGTCTTGGTCTCGCTCATGCCTGGGCTCCCTTCAGGACGTCGCCGTCCTTCTTGGCGGCCGACCGCACCACGACGAGGGCACCCTTGGGGCCGGGCACGGAGCCCTTGACCAGGATCAGCCCGCGCTCGGCGTCGACGGCGTGGATGGTCAGGTTCTGCACGGTCACCTTCTCGACGCCCATGCGTCCGGCCATCCGGGTGCCCTTGAAGACGTGGCCCGGGGTGGCGCAGGCGCCGATGGAGCCCGGCGAGCGGTGCTTGCGGTGCACACCGTGGGAGGCGCGCAGACCGTGGAAACCGTGGCGCTTCATGACACCAGCGGTGCCCTTGCCCTTGGTGACACCGGTCACGTCCACGACCTCGGCGGCCGCGAAGACGTCAGCGGCCAACTCCTGGCCGAGGGTGTAGGTGCTCGCGTCGCCGGTGCGCAGTTCGACGAGGTGCTTGCGCGGGGTGACCCCGGCCTTCTCGAAGTGACCGGCGGCCGGCTTGGTGACGCTCTTGGCCTTGATCGCGCCGAAACCGAGCTGGACGGCGGAGTAGCCGTCGGCGTCAGCGGTGCGGACCTGGGTGACCACGCAGGGACCGGCCTGGATCACGGTGACGGGGACGACGCGGTTGTTCTCGTCCCACACCTGGGTCATGCCGAGCTTGGTGCCCAGCAGCCCCTTCACGTTTCGTTCGCTCATCTCCCCTGACCTCACGGAAGCTTGATCTCGATGTCGACACCGGCCGGAAGGTCGAGCCGCATCAGCGAATCGACGGTCTTCGGCGTCGGGTCGAGAATGTCGATCAGCCGCTTGTGCGTACGCATCTCGAAGTGCTCGCGGCTGTCCTTGTACTTGTGCGGAGAACGGATCACACAGAACACGTTCTTCTCGGTCGGCAGGGGCACTGGCCCCGCGACCTTGGCGCCCGTACGGGTCACGGTGTCGACGATCTTCTTCGCCGACGAGTCAATGACCTCGTGGTCGTAGGCCCGGAGTCGAATCCGGATCTTCTGTCCCGCCACTG
>DAORUI010000058.1:0-9842 GCA_035433085.1 Propionicimonas sp.
CAGGTGTTCGTACACCGAAGCCGGCGCCGGGTCGAAGCGCTCCGCCTCCGCCGCACCGAGAATCTCGGCCCGCCGGGCCGCTTCGAGCTCGGAGTCGGCGAACGGGATCACCTGGTCGAGGAAGGCCAGGTCACCGGTCTCCTTGACGTACTCGATCACCGAGGGCACCAGCCACAGGTGATCGTCGGAGCAAGCGTCGGCCAGGCCGTGTACCAGGTCGCCTGCCTTTCCTGGCACCACCGTGGGCAGCTTCACGCCAACCGGGATGTCGTCGCGCTGGTTGCCAGCGAACAGCAGCGGATCGAACAGGTGCAGCCCATAGCCCCACGACATCTGTCCCTGCAGCAGCTCCTCGATCCGCTGGCGGACCTTGCCGGGATTGGTGTGGACCACGCTCATGATGTCCTGGGCGGTGTCGCGGTAACCCAGCCCCACCCGTCCGCCGACTTCGACGAAGGACGCGAACCGCGACCAGACCACGCAGGTCTCGGATTGCAGCAGGGTCCAGCTGTTCAGCAACGTGTTCATCGCAGCGGACGGGGTCTGCAGGGAGAAGACCGAGCGCTTGCGCTCCCAGTAGGCGGCCAGTTCGGAGATGGCGGCGTCCACAGCCTTCGGGTCGGCGTACTTCTCGCGCACCCGCCGGCCGGCGGCGCGGCGTCCGTAGCCGAGCACGTAGGCCAGCCGGACGGTCTCGCCGGGAGCCAGCGTGACGCGGTGGTGCAGCGCACCACAGTGATTGCCGGTGGTGGCCTGCGATCCCGAGCACTCGCCGCGATCGAGGGCCAGCGGGTTGGTTTCGGTGCGGTAGGCACCCAGGAAGGCGTCGCGCAGGGTGTCGAAACCGACCGGATCTGCCGTGGCGGTGAAGTAGTGGTAAGTCCACGGCTCGTAGTAGAAGTCGTACTCGATCACGCCGTCGGCGAAGTCGGCGCCGGAGGCGTACAGCGACATCTGGAAGTTCTCATTGTCGATCTGCACCGAGTGGAACGAGAACTCGACGTAGCCGAACAGCGAAAGTTCCCGAGACTCCGAGGTCGTGTTGGTGAGGGTGACATCCCAGACCTCGGCATCCTCGCCGATCGGGACGAAGACGCGCTGGCTGGCCTCGATGCCGCGGTAGCTCGACTCGAACACCGAGTAGCTCAAGCCGTGCCGGGTGCGGTAGTTCGCTTCAGCGAGCGACTTGCCCACCGGCTGCCAGGACGCCGACCAGTAGTCGCCGTCGGCGTCGTCACGCAGGTAGAGGTAGTGTCCCGGACGGTCCAGCGGCACCCCGTTGGGACGGAACCGCGTCACCCGTCCCTGCTGGCTGGAGCGGTAAAAGCTGTAGCCACTGGCGTTCTGGTTGATCACCGTGCACCAGTCCTCGACGCCCAGGTAGTTGATCCAGGATGCCGGTACGTCCACCCGGTCGATCACATATTCGAGGCGGTCATCGTCGAAATGGCCGTAACGCATTGGTCTTCCTTGTCTCGACCCTTCGTCAGGCTCAGGGATCGTTGGGTGGGGCTCAGGGATCGTGGGTGGGGCTCAGGGATCGTGGGTGGGGCTCAGGGATCGTGGGTGGGGCTCAGGGATCGTTGGCTGGGCTCAGGCGGACGCGAAGGTCTCCAGCCAGGTGATCAGTTGCTCCGCCTTCTCGGGAGACTCGGCTTCGACGAACATCCGCAGCACCGGCTCGGTGCCGGAGAAGCGCAGCAGTGCCCAGGCGCCGCCCTCGAGGTGGATCTTGATGCCGTCGTACGAATCGATGCGGGTGACCGGGTAGCCGGCGACCTCGGTCGGGGCAGCGGACGCCATCCGTCGGGGCAGTTCCACGCGCATGTCCGGGGTGGCCGGGACGCCGTGTTCGACCTGATAGAGCCGTCCGGTGATCGCGTACACGGTCTCGAGGAGTTCGCTCAGCCGGCGACCCGTCCGAGCGATCATTTCGACCACCAGGGCGCAGGCGAAGACGCCGTCCTTGCCCTTGATGTGGCCGCGGATGGTCAGGCCACCCGAGCTCTCGCCACCGAGGACCGCATCGATCGCATCCATGCCCGCGGTGATGTGTTTGAAGCCGACCGGGACCTCACGGTGCTCCTCGCCGAAGGCCTCGGCCAGCCGGTCGAGCAGGTGCGTCGTGGCCAGGTTGCGTACCACACCCCCGCGCTCGCCTCGCACCTCGTGCAGGTACCAGTAGATGAGCAGCAGCAGGTCGTCGGTCGAGATGTAGCGGCCCTGCTCGTCGATGATCGCGATCCGGTCCGCATCACCGTCGGTGGCCATGCCAAGGTCGAACCGGCCGGAACTGCGGACGATATCGATCAGCGTCGACAGCCGCTCCGGGTCGGGTGCGGGGGAGCGTCCGCCGAAGAGCGGGTTGTGCCGATCGTGGATGAACTCGGCCCGGCAGCGCGCGTCCGACAGGATCGTGCCCAGGGTGAGTTGGGACGTGCCGTACATCGCGTCCACCACCACGCGCAGTCCGGCCTCGCGGATCACGTCGATGTCGATGATCTGCTCGATCGCGTCGATGTAGGGGTTGGTCAGGTCGACCTCGGTCACCAGACCCACCGACTTGGCCAGGTCGAGGTCGATCGAGACCACGTCCGCCTGGCTGAACGAGTTCGCCTCCGCGGTGAGCGCGTCGGTCTCGTCCTCCAGTGGCAGCGAGCCGTCCGCTCGGAACACCTTCAGTCCGTTCCACTGCGGCGGATTGTGGGACGCGGTGAAGACCAGGCTGTAAGCGGTGCCCAGGTAAGGGGCGGCGAAGGTGACCAGGGGAGTGGGCACGTCCTCGGTGAGCACGTGGACGCCGATGCCATTGCCGGCGAATACCTCGGCCGCCGCGGTCACCGATTCACGCGACAGGAAGCGCCGGTCGCCACCGATCACGACGCCCATTCGCTCCCGGCCGCTTCGGGTGACTTCGTTGGCGATCGCCTGGCACAGCCTGCGGACGTTGTGGATGGTGAAGCCCTCGCCGATCAGGGCGCGCCAGCCGCCGGTGCCGAAGCTGATCTCACCGGTCTCGATGGCGTGCTGCGGCGCGAACAGTCGCTTGAGCACGATGTCTGCCGCGGTCCTGAGTTCGGCGTCGGTGTTGATGCCTTGGACCTCGTCCGCGTCCACGATCGCGTAGGACGCGAGCGTGCCACCCTGGTTGATCAGCCGCTGGGCGAGTTCGGTCAGCCGGTGCTCGCCGCTGGCGGCCATCATGTCCAGCTGGGGGATCAACAGGGCGTTGTCGACCACGTACGCGCCGACGTTGACCTCGGTGATGCGCTCGCTCGACTCCGACAGGTCGGCCTCGTCCACGATGCCGGTGATCCGGCCTTCCGGGTCGCGCTGAATGCGTCCGTAGTCGAGACCGTCGGCCAGTACCGCGGTGAGCAGCGAGAACTGCGCGACCTTCAACCGGTGACGCCACAGCAGGCCGCGGAGCGTGGCTCCGCGCAGCAGCGGGGTGTCGCCGTACGCGATCAGGACGTCGCCGTCGAACCCGGCCAGCTGGAACCGCGCACAGCGGACGGCGTCGCCGGTACCGGCCTGAACACTCTGGTCGACGTAGTTCCAGCCCTCTCCGAGGTGTCCGCGGACGGCGCCGTCGTTCTCGGCGACCACGATGATCACGTCCTGTTTCGGCACGACCGCGAGCACGTTGACCAGGGTCTGTTCGATTACGGTCGACCCTGCCAGCGGACGCAGCAGCAGATCGCGGGTGGCCTCGTTGTGGCCGGCGGCCAGCACGACTGCCTTCAGCGGACGGACGTTTCCGGAAATGGCCATTTCAGCTTCCCACCAGGGTCTTCGAACGGGTGCGGAGTTCCTTCCTGCGGCCCACCACCGCGGCGCCGATCGCGGCCACCGGTACGTCGGCGGGCAGTTCCACCAGCCGTTCGGCGACGCCCAGGCCGGCCAGGAAGGGTGAGGTCTTCGCGCGGTCGCGCAGTTCGGCTTGCACCAGCGGACGCAGCCAGGCAGCGGCCCGGAACACTCCGCCGCCAAGGACGACGGTCGCGGAGTCGTAAGCGATCACCACGAAGGTCAACGTGGTGGCCAGCCCGGCCACGATCCGATCCCTTTCGGCGATCGCCTGTGGACGCGGGTCGGCGTCGAGGTCGGCCAGATCGAGACCGAGGACGCCCAGCCTGCGCGCGATGTGCGCGCCGCCGACGACAGTCTCCAGGCAGCCCAGTTGGCCGCATTCGCACTTCTCCGCGCGCGGGTCGACGGCCAGGTGACCGATCTCGCCAGCAGCGTTCCGGGTACCGCGCACGAGGCGTCCGTTGTTGATCGCGGCCGCGGCCACGCCGGTCCCGAGGTTGAGGTAGGCCAGGTCACGATGCGTCCGGCCGAGTGCGAGGCCCGCACCGAGGGCGGTCGCCTTGACGTCGTTCTCGACGCGGACCGCGACGCCGAACGCGTCCGCCAGCACGTCGGCGAGGTCGGTGCGGGTGATTCCGAGGTTCACCGCGGTCTCGACGACCCCGGTGGCGTGGTCGACGACGCCAGGGATCCCGAGCCCGACCGAAGTGAACTCGGCCTCCGAGATGTCGAGGTCGCGGGCCAGTTCGGCGGCGACCCCGACCACGGTGCGCCGAATGCCCGTCTCGGTCGGTTGGGTGGGCAGCACCCGTTCGGCGAGCACCCGGTCAGCGCCGTCCAGCACCAGGCCGTGGGCCTTTGTCCCGCCGATGTCGATGCCCAGGCTGAGCGTCTGGGCCTCCTGGTCGGTGTCAGCCACCGCTCAGCCCTTCACTGCGCCGGCCACCAGGCCGGAGGTGAGGCGTCCCTGCACGATCATGAAGAAGATGATGACGGGTACCGCGACCAACGTCGAGGCTGCCATCACCTGGCCCCAGTCGGTGGCTCGGTTCGCGCTCGCCTGCAGGAAGCCGCGCAGCCACAGCGGCAGCGTGCGGTACTCCTCCTTCTGCAGGATCACCAGGGCGACCGTGAACTCGTTCCAGGCCTGCAGGAAGGCGTACACGCCGGACGCCACCAGCCCCGGCGCGAGCAGGGGAAAGGTGATCCGGAAGAAGGCCTGGGTGCGGCTGAGCCCGTCGACCATCGCGGCCTCTTCGAGTTCCAGCGGGACGCCGGCCACGAAGCCGCGCAGCATCCAGATGGTGAAGGGCACCACGGCGGCGATGTAGAGGATCGAGACGCCGACCACCGTGTTCAGCAGGTTCAGCGAGCTCATCAGTTTGTACTGCGCGATGAACAGGCCCTCCGCGGGCAGCATCTGGATGAACAGCACGGCCAGCACGAACGACTTGCGTCCGCGGAACTTGAACCGGCTGATCGCCAGCGCGGCCAGGAACGCGAACAGCAGGCAGAAGGCCACCGTGGTCAGCGTGATGGCCACGCTCATCCCCAATGCCGGCCAGAAGGTGCCCTGCGCGAAGATCGCGGTGAAGTTATCCAGCGAGCCACCGAGCGGCAGGAATCGGGGCGTGGTCGAGGTGAGCACTGCGTTCGGCAGCAGCGAGGAGTTGATCATCCAGTAGACCGGGAACACCCAGGCCAGCGAGATCAGGATCGCCACCACGGTGGCGATGACCCGTCCGGGACGGAGTTTGGCGCTCATCAGGAGTCCTCCTTCATCAGTTGCATCACGTAGAAGAAGCTGAGCGCGATCGTCAGGATCAGCACGAAGATCGAGAGTGCCGAAGCCATTGCGAAGTCGGACGAGCCGACCCCCAGCCGGTAGATGTAGGTGCCCAGCAGGTCGGTGGTGGCGGTGGGCGCGCCGGCGTCCTGCAGCATCATGATCTGCGCGAACACCCGAAGGTCCCAGATCACCTGCAGCAGCAGGACGATCATCAGCACCGGACGGATCATCGGCAGGATGATCGAGAAGAAGCGCTGAGGGCCGGTGGCGCCGTCCATCTCGGCGGCTTCGAGCACCTCGGTGGAGATCTGGGTGAGCCCGGCGTAGATCGAGAAGGCCACGAACGGGACGGACGCCCACACGACGATGATGGTGGCCACGAAGTAGAAGCTGAGCGGCTGCTCCAACCAGTTGTGGTCGGTGAAGTCGAGACCGATGTTGGTCAACAGCCAGTTGACAACGCCACGGTGCCAGTCGAACAGCCAGATCCACACGGTCATGGCCGCGACCACCGGCATGGCCCAGGCGAGCAGCATCGCTACCTGCAGCACGTACCGGGTCACGCTGCCGACGGCGTTCATCAGTAGGGCGACGCCGACACCGAGGACGACGGTGATAGCTGCGTTCACCAAGCAGAAGGCGATCGAGCGTCCGACCACTGCCCAGGTCTGCGCATCGGAGAAGAGCGCGATGTAGTTGGCGAGACCGACGAACTCCGGCGGCTTGCCGAACTGCTGGGCGAGCCCGAACTTCTGCATCGAAGTCACAAACTGCCAGCCCAGCGGGTAGGCGAGGGCGACCAGCAGGATGGCGATCGCCGGGATGATCAGGAAGTAGGGGGCTATCGGACGGCGACGGTGCCGGATCACCTGTGCGGTGTCGGGCTGCGTCAGCTTGGTGGAAGAGAGCGCGGTCATGCCGAGGGACCTCTCATCGGTCGAACTGCGAATAACTTGCGGCTGGAGGTCCAGCGGAACCGCGCGGAGCGGTTGGGGAGGGCTGCGGTTTCGGGCCGGGCCTGCTGAGCTGCTCGGCAGGCCCGGCCGCGATCATTGCCGGATTACTGGCCGTTGAGCATCGGCGTCAGCAGCGCGTCGTACTCCGCTGCCAGGGCCGTGATGTCACCACCGTCGGCAACCTTGGCGAAGAACTCCTCGAGCTTGCCCGAGGCTTCGACCGTTGCCCAACCCGGGGCGGCCGGGGTGAGCTTGGAGTTGGATGCGGACTCGATCAGGGCCTTCGCGAACTGGTCGTCGCCGAGGCTGGACGTGTAGTCGGAGTTGGCCGGGCCGAGGCCGTTCTTGCCCAGCATCTGCTGGTACTCGGAGGAGAAGATGATCCGCATGAGTTCGCGGGCGCCTTCCTGGTTCTTCGAGGTGGCCGAGATGCCGATGTTCGAGCCGCCGGCGAAGACCGGAGCGGGCTTGCCGTCATTGCCTGGCAGAGCGAAGACGCCGAACTTCTCGTCGTTCCACTCGCGGACCTCCTTGCCGTCCTTCTTCACCATGTCGCCGATCGACCAGTGCGCCCAACCCGGCGCCATGATCGTGGCGGCGGCGAGGCTGGTCTTGGCGGTCACCTTGTCGGGGTTGTCGGCGTCATCCTTGATCACGTCCGCGTCGTTGATGTACAGCCACGGGGACTGGTCCTTCGCAGTGCTCGGGGCATTGGACGCGTACTTCTGGATCTCCTGCAGCTGGGTGAGACCCTTGACCGTGTTCGGGTCGGACAGGGTGGAGGTCCACTTCCCGCCCTCGCTCTTGGCGAGGTCGCCGCCGTTGGCGAAGATCCAGGAGATGCCGTTGCGCCAGTCCTGGCCGCCGATGAAGAAGCCGGAGAAGTTCTTGATGTCCTTCGGGTTCTTCTCCGCGATGGTCTTCACGGTCGCGTTGAACTCGTCCAGGGTCTTGGGCACCTCGACCCCAGCGGCCTTGTAGATGTCCTTGCGGTAGAAGGCGTAGCGGGAGCCGAAGTAGTAGGGCAGCGTGAAGAACTTGTCGTCAACCTTGCCGACCTCGACGAACGACTGCAGCAGCTTGTCGCCACCCAGTTCGGTGTACATGTCGGAGATGTCGGCGAATGCGCCGACGTTGGTGAAGGTCGGCGACTGGGTGTTGCCGATCTCGACGACGTCGGGGGTGTTGTTGGCGTCCGGCAGAGCGGTGGTGAGCTTGGTCACCAAATCGCCCCAGGCCTGCTCCTCGATGGTGAGGGTGCCGCCGGTCTTGGCGTTGTAGGTGGTCTTGAGGTAGTCGCGGAGCGCGGCCGGGGTATCGCCGCCAGCCACCCAGAGAGTGATGTTCTGCGGTGCGGCCGAGGTGGCAGGTGCCGAGGTGGCCGGGGCAGTGGTGCTGGCAGCACCCGGCGCACAGCCGGTGAGCGCCAGAGCTGAGGCGGTCACCACGGTGAGCGCGGACAGCATCTTCTTCATGCGGATATTCCTTTCGGTTGGGCGGGAGAGCGGTTCGTTGTTGGGTTCCATCAGGCGACTCCCAGTTCGCGCAGTAGGAGCAGTGCGGCCGCACCCAGCAGCACGGCGTCCTCGCCGAGCGAACTGGGTGCGAGCTCGAGTTCCGGACGGAACTCCGACTTGGTGCGTTCGGTGACGCAGGTGCGGGCGGCCTCGAGGAACGGGCCTTCGACCAGTTTGGCGGGGCCGCCCACGACAACGTTCTGCAGCCCGAGCATGCCCACCACCGGAGCGAGTGCCAGGCCGAGCCGATGTCCGGCCTCGGCCAGCAGCGCGTCCCGTTCGGCGGGAGTGGCGGCGAGCCTCGCGGTGAGCGCGGGCACCGAGATCCACGTTTCGAGGCATCCGGACTTTCCGCAGCTGCAGAGCGCGCCGGTCTCGTCGATCACGACGTGACCGATCTCGCCGGCGTCGCTGGCGACGCCCTGCACCAGTGCGCCGCCGACGAGGAGGCCCGCGCCCACACCGCGGGAGAGCTGGACGCGGAGCAGGTTGTCCGGACCTCCGGCGAAGCGGCGTTCGGCCAGGACGGCGAGGTTGGCGTCGTTCTCGACCCGGACCGGCACGCCGAGGTCTTCGGCCAGCAGGCGCTGCAGGGGCAGGTCGTGCCAGTGCAGGTTGGGGGCGGAGAGCACCGTGCCGGTGGAGTTGACGGTGCCGGGCGTGCCCACGGCCAGACCGAGAACGGGGTTCTTGGCCGACTTCTTGAGGTCGGCAGCAAGGTCGCGGGCGGCGGCCAAGGCGTCCTGTCCAACGGCGCCGTCCAGCGGGCGGACGCGAGTAAGGATCGGTTCGCCCTTGAGTGAAAGGACGGCGCCGCGGAACTGGTCGGGTGCGGACAGGTCCATCGCGAGGATGTCGCGACCGGACGCATTGAACCCGAGGATCGTGGACGGCTTGCCCGGACGCGAGACCCCGCTGGTGCCGGTTTCGCGCACGAGGTTGCCGGAGATCAGTTCGGCCACCAGGTCGGACACCGTCACCTTGGTCAGCCCGGTCGTGCGCGCGATGTCGGCGCGGGACAGCTGGGGATCGTTGTAGATGGCCTGCAGCACGAGCGCGAGGTTGCTTCGCCTCGCGTCCTCTGGGCGCAGCTTGCGCCTGGTTGAGTACTGCATGTTGGTTAGTTAACCTTACTAACTCCTATCAGGCAACACTCTTTCCAGATGTTTACCGAAGCGTTATCAAAGCCGCCCCTCATCCCGAACGCCGAGAGCCACCCTTCGTGTCATCGGCCTGTACTCACGTACGGGCCGATGACCGAAACGGTGGCTCTCGGCGGTGAAGGGTGGCGCTAGGTGGGGCTTGGCGGGTTGAGCTAGATGTTCGCCATCACGGGGATGAGCAGGGCGACCATGACGCCGATGATGATGATCGGGGCGAGGATGCCGAGCACGATCGCGAAGATGCCCCAGCCGCGTCCGCGGTTGGTGGCGGTGGCGACAATGCCGGTGACCCAACCGGCGAACCCGAGGGTCATGCTCAGGCTCAGGATCGCCGAGGGAATGGCCGCCTGCTCGTTGATCAGCTCGGTCAGGTACTGCTGGTCGATCTCCGTCCCGGAGATGGCCACCACCGTCGACATGATTGCGATGATCGGCTGCGCGGCGACCAATGCTGCGACCAGTGACAACACCACGACCGCCAGCGCGATGATCCCCAGCAGCGGGTTCTTCTTCGGCTTCGCCGCCGGGTAGGCGGCTTGCGCCGGGTACTGCTGCGGGTAGCCCATGGGCTGGTAGGGCGCCTGCCCGTACGGGCTCTGCTGCG
>DAORUI010000058.1:9942-16359 GCA_035433085.1 Propionicimonas sp.
TGGCCGTACTGCTGGGGGTACCCGGCCGGTGGGTATCCGCCACCCTGGGGATACTGTGCGGTTGGGTACGGCTGTGGATACGGCGCCGCCGGGTACTGACCGGACGCGGGGTACTGGCCGTCGGTCGGCTGGTTCGGCGGGGGGTAGCCACCCTGCGTCGGGTTCGGCTGCGGCTGGGTACCTTCGGGCTGCGACATGCGCAAAGGTTAGCGCTGAGGTGGTGGCCGGACGCCCTTCGAACCGCCATCTCGGACGCTCCCGGCCGCCCGGCTGCAAAGATGGAGCCATGCCAGAACTCCAGCCGCGCGCGATCGCCTGGGCCGAGACCATGTCCGGGCATCCCGGCGAACGGTTGGTGCAGGCCCATCAGCAGACCGGCGGACGACTGCAGTTGGCCGTCCCGGTACTGCGTGAGCAGCGCGAGGAGTGGGAGGCAGAGCACCTCACCTCCGGTGCCACGCCGGCCGTCGGCGCGGGTGACCGGGCACGCCCAGAGGTTCCGGACGCCGAGCGCACCTGCTTCGAGCGCGACCGTGACCGCATCGTGCACTCCACGGCGTTCCGTCGCCTGGCCGGCAAGACCCAGGTCGTGGTGTTCCCGACCGACCACCAGCGCACTCGGCTCACGCACGCGCTCGAGGTCGGCCAGGTAGCCACGTCCATCGCCAGGGGAGTGGGCGCCAACGTCAGTCTCGCGGAGGCGATCGCACTGGGCCACGATTGCGGACACGGTCCGGGCGGTCACGCCAGCGAGGACGCCTTCGACGCCTTCCTGCCAGAGGGCTACGACCATGGCCCGTGGGGCGCCGATGTCGTGCTCACCGGGCTGAATCTCTGCACCCAGACCCTGGACGGCATCCGCAACCACTCGTGGTCGCGTCCGGTGCCGGCAACGGTGGAGGGGGAGATCGTCAGTTGGGCCGACCGGATCGCCTACTGTGCCCACGACCTTGAGGACGCCGCGAGCGCGGGCATCGTCTCATTGGCCGATCTTCCGGCCGAGATCGCCGAGATCTGCGGACGCACCCGCCGTCAGCAACTGGGCACCTTCGTGCGTGCGGTGATCGGCACGGTGGCGACGACCGGTCAGGTCGGGATGGGGTCGGACGAGGCCGCCGCACTGTCCGGTTTGCGCGCCTTCAACTACGAACGCATCTACACCCGCCCCGAGTCGGTCGCGCAGTCCGACGCGGTCATTGAGGTACTGCATGCGTTGGTCGAGTACTACACCGCGCGACCGGGTGCGCTGCCGTCCGACTTCGCCGAGGGCGGCGTGCGCTCGGCGGTCGCCTACGTCGCGGGGATGACGGACAGGTTCGCCTTCGAGACCGCGGCCGAACTGCTCGGCTGGGACCCCGACAGGCTGCCCAAGGGCATTGGCCGGGGCGCCTGAGCCAACCCGTCCCCGAATCGGCGGTCTACGAATCGAGTGCCGGTCGGCTATCGTGACGCGCATGTTAGGAACTCCCGGCGCACCGGGCACGCGCTGACCACCAGACGCGTGCCTGCCCACTTGTGCTGACCGAGCAGGACGCCTGATCGCCTAGATGCGAGCCGTGGTCGACGTACGTCCCCATCCCGTCGTCCCTTGGAGTCCGATGTTCCTGGTTGTCCTGGCCTATCTGGCCTTCTTCAGCATTGCCCTGCCCGACTCGATGCTCGGCGTGGCCTGGCCAGCCATGCGCGCCGAGTTCGGCCAACCGCTCGGTGCGGCTGGGCTGATCCCACCGCTGGGAGTGGCGGCCACCCTGGTTTCGACCGCAATCGCGGCCAGACTGGCCGCGCGCATCGGTGTTGGCCGGCTGCTGGCGCTGAGCACCTTGCTCTCTGCGGGCGCACTGGTGGTCGGCGCTGCCAGCTTCCGGTTCGAGCACTTCCTGATCAGCGTCGTGCTTACCGGTCTCTCCGCCGGTGCGATCGACGCCACCATCAACGCCTACGCCGCGCGCACCTTCGGGCCGCGCCGGATCAACCTGCTCCACGCCGCCTACGTGGTGGGCGCAGCGGCTTCGCCCCTGCTGATGACCGCCACCTTGCAGTCGGGTCTGGGCTGGCGACTGGCCTTCGCTATCGTCGCGGCGGCGCAAATCGCCCTCGGGCTGTTCTTCCTTGCGGTCCAGCGACGCTGGCCGACCCTGCCGGCTACCCAGGAAGGACGCCGGAAGCGCGGCTCGTGGCGGAACCATCGACCCGCAGACGTCTCACTCGGGTTGCTCACCGTGGCGGTGCAGACCGGCATCGAATCGAGTGTCGCGTTGTGGGCGTTCACCTACCTCACTCTCGGGATCGGCGTCGCGCCGGTGCTCGCCGGCACGCTCGCGTCCGGCTACTGGCTGGCGATGTTCGCCGGACGGGTTGTGCTCGGCTGGCTGGCGGAACGCACCGGGGCCTGGCCGGTGATGGGCGGCGCCGTCGTGGGCCTGGTTGCCGCTGGCGGCCTCGCCATGCTGGGCACGCCGCTGGCCGCGATGTCCGCCGTCCTGCTGTTCGGGCTCGCCGCCGCACCGCTGTACCCCCTGCTCACGCTGACCACTGCCGAGCGCACATCGGTGGCCGCCGCAGACACGGTGGTCGGTCTGCAGGCCGGGGCCTCGTCCCTGGGCGCGGCGACCTTCCCGTTGCTGGTCGGTCTGGCCATGGACCGATCCGTCACGGCATTCGCACCCGCAATCGCGGGCCTGTGTCTGGTGGCGGCTGCGCTGCAACTGGTCCTGCAGGTCCGCCGGAGGTCGCGCACACCCTAGAATCGCCGAGTGGCCGGCCTGATCAACGAAGAGGATCTGGCGACGGTACGGGAACGCTCCCGGATCGATGATGTCGTCGGGTCGTACGTGACTCTTCGGCGCGCCGGCGGGGGATCGCTGGCCGGACTGTGCCCGTTCCACGACGAGCGGACCCCGAGCTTCCGCGTGACTCCGGCCCGCGGCTTCTGGCACTGCTTCGGCTGTGGTGAGGGCGGCGACGTGATCAGCTTCGTCCAGAAGATCAACAACGTCGGGTTCGCCGAGGCCGTCGAATACCTGGCCGACCGGTTGGGCATGCAACTGCGCTACAGCGACTCGGGCGGGTCCCGGGTGGAGCCGGGCCTGCGCATGCGGGTGCTGGAGGCCAACCGTCTCGCCGAGGAGTTCTACACCGGTCACCTGCTGGGCGGGGACGGGCTGCCGGGGCGCCAGTTCCTGGACGGCCGCGGTTTCGACAAGGCGGTCGCCGCGCAGTTCGGCATCGGCTTCGCCCCGACCGGCGGACGCGAACTCGGGCAGCACCTGCGGGCCAAGGGGTTCAGCGACGAGGAACTGGTGAAGGCCGGCCTCGTGCGCGAGAGCGGTTGGGACTTCTTCCAGGGCCGGGTGCTGTGGCCGATCCGGGACGCGGGTCGTTCGGTGCTGGGGTTCGGCGCCCGGCGCATCTTCGATGACGACCGGATGCCGGCCAAGTACCTCAACACGCCCGAGACGATCGTCTACAAGAAATCCAACGTGCTCTATGGACTCGACCTGGCTCGCGCCAGCATCGCCAAGAAGAACCAGGCGGTGATCGTCGAGGGCTACACCGACGTCATGGCTTGTCACCTGGCGGGCGTGGACACCGCCGTGGCGTCTTGCGGCACAGCGTTCGGAGACGAGCACGCCCGCCTGTTGCAGCGACTGCTGGGCACCGGTGACGTCAGTGGCGGCGAGGTCATCTTCACCTTCGACGGAGATGCCGCCGGTCAGGCCGCGGCACTGAAGGTCTTCAAGGGCGACCAGAACTTCTCGGCCCAGACCTATGTAGCCGTCGAACCGAGCGGCCTCGACCCGTGCGACCTGCGGATCCAGCAGGGTGAGGCGGCAGTTCGGGAACTCGTCGGCCGGCGGGTGCCGCTCTACCAGTTCGTGATGCGGAACATCCTTTCCGAGCACGACCTCGACCGCGTGGACGGGCGGCTCGCCGCGCTGCGCGCCGCCGCGCCGCTGGTGAGCAGCATCCGCGACAAGAGCCTCTTCGAGCGCTACATCCGTGAGCTGGCGAAGTGGCTGGGCGATCCCGATCCCAACGAGGTTCGCCGTGAGGTGAATGCGACGATGCACCGGCGTCCATCGGGCGAGCAGCGCCGTCCGCAGGTCGATCAACGCCGTCCGCCGGGCGAGCCGGACGCAGGCGATGCCCTGCCCGGAATGCCGCCACCGGCCCCGAGCCTGCCGGTGCCCGACCCCCGCGATCGGCGGCTTGAGGCCGAGCGCGGCACTCTGCGGCTGTTGATCCGGGCGCCCGAGAAGTTCAGCGAGGACTGGTTCGGCCTCGCTCCGGGGGACTTCACCCACCCCGCATACCGGGCGCTGTTCGAGTCGGTGCTCGCCTCGGTCGGGGGTTCGGGGCCGTGGACGCAGCGGGTGCTGGAGGCGAATGCCGATCCCGTACTGGAGAACCTGGTGGTGTCGCTGGCGGTCGAGCCGGTGCTGCGCGAACCCACCGAGGCCTACGCCCACGAGTACGCGGCCCAGTTGCGGGTCCAGACCCTGTCGCGACAGATCGCAGAGCTGAAGTCGAAGCTGCAACGCACGAACCCGCTGGCCGACCAGCCGGCCTACAACCGCATGTTCGCCCAGCTGGTGAACCTGGAGAAGGACCGCAAGGAACTGGTGGCGCTGGCCACTGGGCCGGCGCTCTAGGACCCTCCCGCAGCCCTTGATTCCCGAACGAGCTCCGAGGCTGTGAGCCCGTCCCAAGGAAGAGGTGTTGTCAATATGTTGCTCCACAGATCGCGGGTTACCGCTCGCTCCGGCTCCCGGCCCGCTCCACAGTGGTCACATGACCGCAACCACCGCGAACCGGATGTCGGCTGAGGACGAGACCGAACTTGCCCGCACCATCGAAGCCGGCGTGCTCGCTGAGCAACTGCTCGCCACCGGCGAGCGTCCTGTGCCGGCCACGGACACCGAACTGCACCTGCTCGTCGAGGCCGGCCAACGGGCATCCCACCGACTCCTGCTCAGTTTCGCAAGGCTTGTCGGCAAGCTCGCGGTGGCAGAGGCCAAGCGGTCGGGGCTCGGCCTGGAGGAGCTCTACCAGGAAGGCTTCCTTGCGATGTCGGAAGCCTTGCATCGCTTCGACCACCGGCGCGCGCGCTTCTCGACCTACGCCACCGTGCGGGTCAGCCAGCACCTGGCCGAGGTCGGGGCGGGGCGGTTGGGCGCGTTGGCCATTCCGCCGAGTCGTGCGCTGCGGCTGCGCCGAGCCCGGGGCGTCGCGGCCGCGCTCGGCCAGGAGCGGCAACGGACGGTGGATGTCGCGGAGGTGGCATTGGCGGTGGGCACGTCGCGCCGGGAAATGGCCCGACTGCTCGGCTACTTGGCGCCGGTCCCAGTGGACGCAGTTGCGGAGACCCTCGCCGATCCGGCGCCGGTCGACCCGGACGCGGGTGTCTACGCCGAGCAGTTCGGACGCTTGGTCGCTCAACTCGAATCGACGCGAGCCTCGATAGTGCGGCTGCGCTACGGACTGGGCACCGGGAATCCGCTGGATGTCAGCGAGACCGCCGGGCGGTTGGGGTTGAGCCGGAGCACCGTCCGCAGGCTCGAAGGCCTCGCGTTGGCCGAACTTCGCGCGATGCTGACCGAGCCTAAGCCGGCGGCGCGGCGGTACTACCGCGAACAACCAGTTGGGTGGCCAGCGTGACGTGCTCAGCGACCTGTTCGTCGTGCAGCAGGGCCGCCAGGGTGCGCATCGCCAGCTCGCCCATTTCGCGCAGCGGCTGCGCAATGCTGGTGAGATCGGCCTGGGCGGCTTCGGGTACGTTGTCGAAGCCGATCACGGAACGGACCGGAGTTGCCGGTCGCGCTGGCGGACGGGCGGATGCTGGACAGCGTCGCCACCGGGGGCTTCCTCGGACTCTGGATGGGCATCTACGCCACCAGTTCAGGTAGACCGACCGGGACCGTCGTGGAGGTGGAGAGCTTCGAGTACGCCCCAACCGGTCCCTGAGAAGCCTTGCGAGGAACGAGTGAGGCGTCACTAAGGGCCACTGAGGGCGGGCTACGCTCGGCGTGTGAAACGGATCGCGTTGGTGATGGTGGCTCTGCTGTTGAGCGGTTGCTCATTGATCGGGAGCACGAGCTGGGACAAGGTTGAGGTCGACTTCTCCGCCGGCACCACTGACGCCGGCGACTACCAGCTGGTGGTGACACCGAAGCAGGTCACCTACACCGCCGACGGCGATACCACGTCCCAGGACCTTCCGGAGGGCGCCTGGACAGCGTTGGCCACCGGACTGGGCGCCCTCGGTGCGCGGACGAGCGAACCCTGCCCGGACGGGCAGTTCCTCGAAGTGCGGGCGAAAGCCGGCGACCAGGTGAAGCAGACCTTCCAGGCGTCCAGCTGTGACGCCGGCGATGCCTTCGACCAGGTCCAGGCGCTGCTGGAACAGGTGATCGAGCA
>DAORUI010000059.1:0-16260 GCA_035433085.1 Propionicimonas sp.
TCGGCGAGGCGTACGAGGTGCTGCACGACCCGAACAAGCGGGCCATGTACGACCGCGGCGGTGACCCGCTGGGCGGCGGGTTCGGCGCGGGTGGGCCCGGCTTCGGCTTCCAGGGGGGGTTCGACTTCACGAACCTCGTGGACGCGATGTTCGGCACCCAGACCACCCGCGGGCCGCGCTCGCGCACCCGCCGCGGCCAGGACGCGCTGGTGCGGATGAACCTGAGCCTCGCTGAGGCGGCCTTCGGCATCACCAAGCCCCTGCGGGTCGACACCGCGGTCGTCTGTCCGGTGTGCGGTGGCACCGGCGCGCACGAGGGCAGCGAACCGATCCCATGCACGACCTGTCACGGCGCCGGCGACGTCACTCAGATCCAGCGCTCGTTCCTGGGTGAGATCCGGACCAGCCAGCCGTGCCCGAATTGCCGCGGCTACGGCACGATCATCCCGAATCCGTGCGGCGAGTGCTCCGGTGAGGGCCGCGTCCGCAGCCACCGGACGATCAATGTGAAGATCCCGGCCGGCGTCGCGTCCGGCAACCGGGTGCATCTGGTGTCACAGGGCGAGGTCGGCCCCGGGGGTGGACCGGCGGGCGACCTCTATGTGGAACTGAGCGTCGCCAACCATGACACGTTCAAGCGCAACGGGGACAACCTCGAAGTGGTCGTGAAGGTTCCGATGTCGGCGGCCGCGCTGGGTACCCAGGTAACGCTGTCCACGCTGGAGGCCGAGCGCGACGACCTCGATCGGGACGACGGCAGCGTGCTGGTCGACATTCCGGCCGGGACGCAGTCCGGAACGCGGCTCGGCATTCCCGGACGCGGTGTGCCACGGCTGCGTGGGGAGGGTCGCGGCGAACTCGGGGTCACCCTGCTCGTACAGACCCCGACCAGGCTGGACGACGCGCAGCGCGAGCTTCTGCGCCAGTTCGCCACGATGCGGAACGAGAGCCAGCCGGAGGTCTCTGTGGCCAAGCATGGCAAGGGCGGCGTCCTCGGGTGGCTGAAGGAAGCCTTCTCGTGACCGAGCCGCTCTTCCTGGCGCTGCTCGACGCTCCGGAACCGGGCCAGGTGGTCACCCTGTCAGGGGACGAGGGCCGCCACGCTGCCGCAGTGAAGCGGATTCGGGTGGGCGAAACCGTCCTGATCAGCGACGGCAATGGCATGGCCGTCCGGGGTCCGGTGCTGACAGTCGAGAAGAACGAACTCACCGTGCGGGTCGAAGAGGTGCGGCGCGACTCGCCGCGTCCGGTGAAGTACATCGCAGTACAAGCGCTGCCGAAGGGCGACCGGGCCGAGCAGGCCGTGGAGATGCTCACCGAGCTCGGCGTCGACGAGATCGTGCCCTGGCAGGCGGAACGCTCGGTGGTTCGCTGGGCTGCCGACCGGGTGGAACGCGGGCTGACCCGTTGGCGTGCCACGGCGCGTGAAGCTGCCAAGCAGTCCAGGCGGTTCCGCGTGCCGACCGTCTCGGTGCCGATGACCACCGGCGAACTGGTGCAACGCATCGCCCAGACCGACCTGACGCTCGTGCTGCACGAATCCGCGGTCGTCCGGTTGGGGGCGCTAGACTTGCCGACCGCCGGCGAGATCATGTTCGTGGTCGGTCCCGAAGGCGGGTTGGCCGAGGCCGAACTGGCCGCGTTCACCGCAGCCGGCGCCAAGGCCGTGCTGGTGGCGGACGCCGTCCTGCGCACCGGGACGGCCGGAGTGGTCGCTCTCGCCCAGCTTCAGGCGTTGGCAGCCCGTGACGACTGACGGTTTCGGCTTCACTCCAGGCGCTTTCCTGGACGGCGCACTGGGTCGCAGCGGGGTGATCCACACTCCGCATGGCGACATCCGCACGCCGGCGTTCATCGCGGTCGGCACGAAAGCTACGGTGAAGGCCGTCCTGCCCGAGACGGTCAGCGAGCTTGGCGCGCAGGCCGTGCTGGCGAACGCCTATCACCTCTATCTGCAGCCCGGTTCGGACATCGTGGACGCCGCCGGCGGGCTGGGCGCGTTCATGAACTGGCCGGGGCCCTCGTTCACCGACTCCGGCGGTTTCCAGGTGATGAGCCTCGGCGTCGGCTTCAAGAAGGTCCTCGCGATGGATGCCACCGGGCTGGCGAACGACGACGTGATCGCCGAAGGCAAGAATCGGTTGGCGCACGTCGACGACGACGGCGTGACTTTCACCTCGCATCTGAACGGTGACCGCCACCGGTTCACCCCGGAGGTCTCGATGCGGATCCAGCACGAACTCGGGGCCGACATAATGTTCGCCTTCGATGAGTGCACGACGCTGATGAACACGCGCGGGTACCAGGAGAGTTCGCTGGCAAGAACGCAGGCTTGGGCGGCCCGCTGCCTGGACGCGCACGCGCAGTTGACTCGAGAACGGGTCGGCAAGCCCTATCAGGCGCTGTTCGGAGTGGTCCAGGGTGCGCAGTTCGAGGACCTGAGACGCAAGGCCGCTCGCGACCTTGCCGAGCTCGAAGTGGACGGAACCCGGTTCGACGGCTTCGGGATCGGCGGCGCCCTGGAGAAGGAGAACCTCGGCACCATCGTCGGCTGGGTGAATTCCGAACTCCCCGTGGACAAGCCCAGGCACCTACTGGGGATCTCCGAGCCGGACGACCTGTTCGCAGCGGTAGCGGCCGGCGCGGACACGTTCGACTGCGTGATGCCTTCCCGGGTTGCGCGCAACGCCGCGATCTACTCCCTGGACGGCCGGTTCAACGTGAACACCGCGAGAAGTCGCCGTGACTTCGGTGCGCTCGACCCGGACTGTGACTGCTACACCTGCGCCAACTACTCCCGCGCCTACCTGCACCACCTCTTCAAGGCCAAGGAGATGCTCGGCGCAACCCTGGCGACCATCCACAACGAGCGATTCACCGTCCGCTTGGTCGACCAGATTCGCGAGAGCATTGAGAGCGGCGACTTCCATGCCTTCCGCGGTGAATTTCTGGGACGCTTCTACGGTGGACGCACCCGAACCGCTCCCTGAGCAACCCACTGCAACGCTCCCTGAGCGACCCACTACAACGCTCCCGGAGCCTGTCGAAGGGCGCAGCCCGTGGATAGTCGCCCTCGTGATCGCGGCACTGCTCACCGGTGCCGGCTTGGCCGTAGCGAGCTGGGCCTTCGGCTGGTTCGATCACGACAGCCGGCCGGCGAACGTGCTTCCCGCGCAGGTGGCCGGCTACGTCGAGATCGACTTCGAACCGACGCCCTGGCAGCAGTTGCAGGCCTGGTCGTTCCTCCACGACCTGCCCGAGGTGCAGGCGTCGGGCGGTCACCCCGAGCCGAAGAAGCTGTTCTGGCAGCTCCTCGGCAAGCGCCTGGGCTACGGAACGGACGCCGACTTCGCCGCGGACATCGAACCCTGGCTGGGGGAGCGGGCCGGGTTCGCGCTCATGTCCGCCCCGGACGAGCAGAGCTGGATGTTCGCGATTGAGCTGACCGATACCGACCTGGGTACCACGACGCTGAGGCGCTGGATCGCCGAGAGCGGGCAGGACTACGACGTCACGGCGATCGATGGGTACGCCCTGATCACCCGCGGGAAGCACACCGATCTGGTGCTGACCGGGCTGGCCGACGGACGGCTCGGGGGCGACCCCGGATTCATCGCCGACATGGCCAAGGTTGGCGATCCCGGCTTCTTCGCCCTTTGGGCCGACCTCGGCCGGTTCGCCGAGCCGGGCGCGACCGAAGAGACTCCGCGTGGACGCGTGGCCGGAGCGCTGGTGTTGAGCGGTGATGCCGCAACGATCGCCGGGCATGCGACCGACTTGCCATTGCCCGCTATCGAAGCGGCCGGACGTCTAGGTGAACTGCCGGCGTCCAGCGTCGCCGGGTTCAGCGTGAGCGGCGGGACCGACGCCATGCCCGCGCTGTGGCCGTCCCTGGCGGCCCACGCCGAGGCTTGGCCGCAGTGGTCCGACGTCACCGAAGCTGACGTCGCATCGCTGCTGGGCAGCAGTTTCTCGGTCGCAGTGTTCGGCGAGAGCCTGTTCGATGGCCAGTTCGGTCTGCGGACGACCACAGCCGACCCGATTCGCGCGGAGGCCACGCTGGAACGAGTCATCGCCGGCACCGAGTACGCAGGGCTGCAACACCGCGTCGAAGGCGAAGTGCTCGCTGCCGCACGCGGTGCGGACCAACGCGACGAGCTGGCCGGCACCGGGCCACGCCTGGCCGGGCTACCCGAGTTCCAGGGCGCCGTCCCAGACCATGCCCGAGCCATCGCGGCTGGTTACCTCGACCCGGACGCCGTTGGTTGGTTCAGTGTCGAGCCAGGCTCGGCCTACGCGGCGTTCAGCGGATCGATTCGCGCCTTCGGCGGCCAGTTCCTCGGCACCGGCGCGGGGACCGGCGACTGGGCGCTCCGAGTGGTGCGCAGCTGAGGGTCGGTCAGGACGGTTCGTGGCGCTTGACCCAGGCGATGACCCGATAGGTGACCGGCAGCAGCAGGACCTCGACCCCCACCTTGTAGAGCCAACCGACCGCGATGTAGTTCAGCAGGGCAGGCCAGGCGATTGAATCCCCGCCGAGCACGTTCCCCAATGGGCCGAAGGCGATCAGGCAGAACACCAGGGTGTCGGCGAACTCGCCGATGACGGTCGAAGTGATCAGCCGCACCCACAGCCGTCCGCTGCCCCAACGCTCCTTGATCCGCACCAGTACCAGGGCGTTCAGGAACTGCCCGGCCAGGTAGCCGAGAAGGCTCGCCACGACGATCCGCGGGACGAAACCGAGCACTGCATGCCAAGCGTCCTGGTTGGCCCAGTCGGCAGCCGGCGGGGCTGCGTCCACAGCTAGGAAAGTCACAGACATCAGCGCGGCGAGCACGAACCCGGTGATGATCGCGCGGTTGGCGCGGCGCAGTCCGTACACCTCGGCGAGCACGTCCCCGAGGATGTAGGTGAGCGGAAACAGGATCGCACCGCCATCGGTGATGATCGGCAGCAACTGCAGTCCGGCCACGTCCACGCGCGGGCCGAACGCGATCAGTTTTGTCGCTCCGACGTTCGAGATCAGCAGCAGGCCGACGAAGGCGGCCAGCACCAGGTCGTAGTTGCCGCGCGGTTTGGCGCTCACTCGGTTCTCGGACGACACGAGAGGGCATCCTAACCGGAAACGTCCTAGTGGGGTGCGCCTTGCAAGTCCGGGGAGGGTTTTGCTGGCATGTGTGCAGCGCCCCCGGGAAGGTTCACAGGGTACTTAGCGGCGTTGCCGACACCACCGAGCCGAAGTCGTGGCAATCTAGGCGCATGACCGACTACGACGAAGCGGTTCCGGAAGAGGCCGAACAACTCGACCAGCTGCAGCCGGACGAGACCCTGCTCGATCGTGGGGTCGACGACGTCCTCGACGAGGGTTACGTGACCGGCGAGAACTGGTCGACCGCGCAGGGCTTCGGCAACACGATCGCCGAGATGCGCAAGGGGGAGACCCTGGAGATGCGCATGGCGCAGGAACTCCCTGAACCGGTGCCCGACGACACCCCTTGGAACCCTGATCCGAGCGAGCCGCGCGAGGTGGGCCACCAGCGCGCCGGACGGCTGGTGGACGCGAATGGCGGCATTCCCGGTCTTGACGTCGAACCCGAGAGCATCGGCCATGACGTGGGCATCGACGGTGGCGCTGCCTCGGCGGAGGAGGCCGCGATGCACATCATCGATGACTACGACGATGACGATGACTGAGCCGACCACCGAGCCACCAGCTGTTCCGCCGGCGTCCGCGGAGGACGTCCTCTACCCGCCGATCGAGCCGTACGCCAGGGGACTCTTGGCCGTGGGCGACGGCCAGCAGTTGTACTGGGAGGAATGCGGCAATCCTGCGGGTAAGCCGGCGGTGTTCGTGCACGGCGGTCCCGGCGGCGGTTGCATCGACGACTACCGGCGGTTCTTCGATCCCGCGCGCTACCGGGTGATCCTGTTCGACCAGCGCAACTGCGGACGCTCGCTGCCGCACGCGTCCGCGCCGGATGCGGACCTGAGTGCCAACACCACCTGGCACCTCGTGGACGACCTGGAGAAGCTGCGCGGCGACCGGGGCGTGGAACGTTGGCAGGTGTTCGGCGGGTCCTGGGGGAGCGCGCTCGCTCTCGCCTACGCGGAGGCGCACCCTGACCGGGTCACCGAACTCGTACTGCGCGGCATCTTCACCCTGCGCCGCTTCGAGCTCGATTGGTACTACAACGGCGGAGCGGGGCACCTCAGCCCGGGATGGTGGCGATCGTTCCTGGCGCCCCTGGGCGATGGCTTCACCGGCGATTGCATCGCTGCCTATCACGACTTCCTCTTCGACCCCGACCCGGCCGTGCACCTGCCCGCCGGAGTGGCCTGGACGACCTGGGAGGCCGCGACCTCCCATCTGGTGTTCTCCCCCGAGCACGTCGAGGAGTTCAGCGACCCGGCCTTCGCCCTGGCGTTCGCCCGCATCGAGAACCACTACTTCGTCAACGCGGGCTGGCTTCGTGAGGGACAACTCATCGAAGAGGTCGACCGCATCCGGCACATTCCGGCGGTGATCGTTCAGGGCCGCTACGACCTGCCCTGCCCGGTGGTCACCGCGGACGACCTGCACCGGGCCTGGCCCGAGGCCCAATACCGGCTCGTTCTGGCTGGCCATTCAGCGATGGAACCCGCGATCGCGGCCGAGTTGGTGGCGGCCACTGATCGCTTCGCAGCCGCCAGACTCACCGCCGGCTGAGCCTGACGAGGCCCTCGGCCGGCCATGGCCTCAGCCCGGGATCACCACTGGGTAAGATCAATGGGTTACGTCCTAGGAGGAACCCTGAACCAGCCACAGACAGCGGCGATCGCCGAACGCCGGGTCGCTGTTCCCGCTTCGATCGCCATGGTTTCGGTACTGGGTTCGCGAGATGAGTTCCTGCGGATTCTCGAAGCCGGGCTGGGCGCCGATATCCACGTCCGCGGCAATGAGATCACCTTCAGCGGTACGCCCGAGCAGGTGACCACCGCTGCGGACGTGCTCACCGAACTGATCACGATCGTTCGGACGGGTCAGGGGCTGGCTGCGGACACGGTCGAGCGGGTGCTGGGCATGGCCACCAACCCTGATGTGAGCGCGGCAGAGGTACTCACCCAGAACATCCTTTCCAATCGAGGCAAGACGATCCGTCCGAAGACCCTGAACCAGAAGCGCTACGTGGACGCGATCGATGCGCACACCGTCGTCTTCGGCATCGGCCCGGCCGGCACCGGCAAGACGTACCTGGCCGTGGCGAAAGCCGTCCAGGCACTGCAGGCCAAGGAGGTGAACCGCATCATCCTCACCCGGCCCGCGATCGAGGCCGGCGAGCGGTTGGGCTTCCTGCCCGGGACGCTCAACGACAAGATCGACCCGTACCTGCGTCCGCTCTACGACGCTCTGCACGACATGATCGACCCCGAGTCGGTGCCGCGGCTGCTGACCTCGGGAACGATCGAGGTGGCGCCACTGGCGTTCATGCGCGGCCGCAGCCTCAATGACGCCTTCATCATCCTCGACGAGGCGCAGAACACCTCGATGGAACAGATGAAGATGTTCCTCACCCGGCTTGGCTTCGGCTCGAAGATCGTGGTCACCGGTGACGTCACCCAGATCGACCTGCCCAACGGTACTCGCAGCGGGCTGACCGCGGTCGAGGAGATCCTGGACGGCGTGCACGACATCGCGTTCTGCCGCTTGACAAGCCATGACGTCGTCCGCCATCGGCTCGTCGGCCGGATCGTGGCCGCCTACGACCGCTTCGAAGCCACCTTACCCAGGAAGAGCCGATGATCGAACTGAACAACGAGTCCGGCGTAGACGTCGACACCGAGCGGCTGGTCCAGCTGGCGACCTTCGCCCTGGACGCCCTACGGATCCACCCCCAGGCGGAGCTCTCGATCCTTCTGGTCGACGAAGAGACCATGAGCGCCTACCACGAGAAGTTCATGGGCGAGCCCGGGCCGACCGACGTGCTGAGCTTCCCGATGGACGAGTTGCGCGCTCCCGAGGCCGATGAGGAACCGCCGATCGGCCTGCTCGGCGACATCGTCCTCTGCCCGACCGTGACCGCAGCCCAGGCCGCGGACAGCGACCGGACGCCCGAGGAGGAGGCCGACTACCTGTTGATCCACGGCCTGCTGCACCTGCTCGGCCACGACCACGCCGAACCCGCCGAGAAGAAGGTCATGTTCGACCTGAACGACAAGATAATCGACGCCTGGACCGCGTCCCGCGACTGACTGCCGGCCCGACCAGCCGAGGTGCGCGGGGGCGTCCACTAGACTGGGCGATCACCGAACCGAGCGAGGCGTGAACACCCGTTGACCCAGACCGACTGGATCCTGTTGGCAGTGGCGTTTGTGAGCGTCCTGCTGGCCGCGCTGGTAGCGACAGCCGAGACCGCGCTGTCGTCGGTGTCGAAGTCCCGTGCCGAGAAGCTGGTCGCCGACGGACGCGCCAGCGCCAAACGACTCCTGCTCCAGGCCCAGGATCCGGCGCCGTACCTGAACACCCTGCTGTTCGTCCGCCTCGTCCTCGAGGTGGTGGCTACGGTGCTGGTGACCCTGGTGTTCTTCGAACAGTTCGACCCCACCTGGGAACGCATTCTGTTCCCGGTCGCGACCATGGTGCTGGTGTCGTTCATCGTGCTGGGCGTCGCGCCGCGCACATTGGGCCGGCAGCACGCCGAGTCGGTGGCGCTGACCGCGTCCGGACCGTTGGCGGCGTTGGAGACGGTGCTCGGCCCGATCCCGCAGTTGATGATCCTGATCGGCAACGCGCTCACGCCCGGACGCGGATTCAGTGACGGACCGTTCACCTCGGAAGCCGAATTGCGCGAACTGGTCGACATGGCTGAGGCGCGCGAGGTGATCGAGGACGACGAGCGCCGGATGATCCACTCAGTCTTCGAACTCGGTGACACCATCGTCAAGGAAGTCATGGTGCCGCGCACCGAGATGGTCTACATCGAGCGGGGCAAGACCCTGCGACAAGGGGTTTCGCTCGCGTTGCGGTCAGGCTTCAGCCGAATCCCGGTGATCGGTGAGGACGTCGACGACGTCGTCGGGGTGCTCTACCTGAAGGACATCATCCGTCGGATGTATGACAACCCGAAGGCGCAGACCGACGAGACCGTCGAGGTGCTGATGCGTCCGCCCACCTTCTGCCCGGACTCCAAACCGGTGGACGAGCTGCTCCGCGAGATGCAGCTGACCCGAAGCCATGTGGTGATCGTCATCGACGAGTTCGGCGGCACCGCCGGCCTGGCCACCATCGAGGACGTGCTGGAGGAGATCGTCGGCGAGATCGTCGACGAGTACGACCACGAAGTGGCCCCCGTGACCGAGCTCGGGGAGCGCCGCTTCCGGGTTTCGGCGCGCCTCGGCATCGATGATCTCGGCGATCTCTTCGGGTTGAAGGTCGACGACGAAGAGGTCGACACGGTGCTCGGCTTGATGGCCAAGGAACTGAACAAGGTGCCGATCCCCGGTTCGCTCGTGCAGTGGGAGGGCATCGAGTTGGTGGCCGAGCGGGGCAGCGACCGGCGTCACACCGTCCAGACCGTCCTCGCGTCGCCGGTCACCGAGAACGGCGACGCGGCGGTCGAAGCGGCGGCCAAGCTTGCCGAAGAATCAGCGAAACGAGCGTCATGAGCGAGAACAGTCCTTCCCCATCGGTCCCTGAGGAGCTCGCGACGGACGAGCGAGCGTCACGAAGTGCCGAAGTGGCGCACTCCGGCTTCGCCTGCTTCGTGGGCCGGCCCAATGCGGGCAAGTCGACACTGATGAATGCCCTGGTGGGCACGAAAATCGCGATCGCGTCGTCCAAGCCGCAGACCACCCGGCACGCCATCCGCGGGATCGTGAACCGTCCGGATGCGCAGCTGATCGTCATCGACACCCCAGGGCTGCACAAGCCCCGCACGCTTCTGGGTGAGCGCCTGAACGATCTCGTCCGCGAAACCTGGTCCGAGGTGGACGTGGTCGGCGTCTGCCTTCCGGCCGATCAGCGGATCGGCCCAGGGGACGAGTACCTGGTGTCCGAACTCGCGAAGCTGGCGAGGAAGGCTCAGTTGGTGGCGCTTGCCACCAAGTCCGACCTCGTCTCTGGGGCCCGGATGGCCGAGCACCTGCTCAAGATCGCGTCGATGGAAGAGAAATTCGGCATCCGCTGGGCGAGCATCATCCCAGTCTCCGCGGTGACCGATGACCAGGTGGACGTGGTCACCGCCGAACTGATCAAGCTCCTGCCCACCGGGCCGCGGTACTACCCCGAGGGCGAGGTCACCGATGAACCGACTGAGACCCTGGTGGCCGAGCTCATTCGCGAGGCCGCGTTGGAGGGCGTCCGCGACGAACTGCCGCACTCGCTGATGGTCGTGGTCGAAGAGATGGGGGAGCGGGCCGGACGGGACGCGAACCATCCGCTGCTGGACATCTTCGCCTCGATGATCGTCGAACGGGATTCCCAGAAGGGAATCATGATCGGCCACAAGGGCGAACGCCTTCGCGATGTGGGTACGAGCGCGCGCAAGCAGATCGCGGCACTGGTCGGCATGCCCGTGCACCTGGACCTACGGGTGAAGGTGCTCAAGGAATGGCAGCGTGACCCCAAGCATCTGAACCGCCTGGGCTTCTGAACCGTCCCCGCGTCGCCAGCCGTCCAGATGCTGTGCGGCTCTTGGCTCAACGCGGAGAGTGTGCCACCATTGGCGACATGTCATCGGCGCGACTCCTCCTTGGCCGCCGCAGCGAGGCCTCGAAGTCCTGATCAGGCCTCCTCGCTGCGGAGTTCTGCACGCGCCTGGCACCAGCCCGCACAGCGAGGACACCCAATGACAATCAACACTTTCGGAACGCGCGCGCAACCGACCCCGGTTCAGCAGCCCAGCCCGATGCCGTTCGGACGCTACACGCCGTTCGAGCCCATCGACGTCCCGGACCGTACCTGGCCGGCAAAGAAGATCACCGCGGCGCCGCGGTGGCTGTCCACCGACCTGAGGGACGGGAACCAGGCGCTAATCGATCCGATGACGCCGTCCCGCAAGCGGAAGATGTTCGATCTGCTGGTGCGGATGGGCTACAAGGAGATCGAGGTCGGGTTCCCGTCCGCTTCACAGACGGACTTCGACTTCGTGCGCAGCCTGATCACCTCTGATGCCATCCCCGACGATGTCACCATCGGCGTCCTCACCCAAGCCCGTGAGGACCTGATCGAACGCACCGCACAGTCCCTGATCGGGGCGAACCGGGCGAACATCCACCTGTACAACGCGACCGCGGAACTGTTCAGGCGGGTGGTTTTCAACATCGACGAGGCGCAGTGCATCGCCATGGCCACCAGAGGCACCGAACTGGTGATGAAGTACGCCGAGGCCAATCTGGGTGAGGTTGAGTTCGGCTACCAGTACAGCCCAGAGATCTTCACCCAGACGCCGACCGACTTCGCGATCGAGGTCTGCAACCAGGTGATGGACGTTTGGCAGCCCAGCGCCGGGCGGGAGATCATCCTCAACCTGCCGGCCACCGTGGAGCGCTCGACGCCGAACACCTACGCCGATCAGATCGAGTACTTCGGACGCCACGTTCGCAACCGTCCGCATGTCGCAATCTCGCTGCACCCCCACAACGACCGGGGGACGGCCGTCGCGGCGACCGAACTGGCGCTGATGGCCGGCGCCGATCGCGTCGAGGGCTGCCTGTTCGGCCACGGCGAGCGGACGGGGAATGTGTGCCTGGTGACCCTGGGCCTGAACCTGTTCACCCAGGGTGTCGACCCCAAGATCGACTTCTCCGACATCGACGAGATTCGTCGGACGGTGGAGTACTGCACCAACCTGCCGGTCCACCCGCGCCACCCATACGCGGGGGATCTGGTCTACACCGCCTTCTCCGGCTCCCACCAGGACGCCATCAAGAAGGGGCTGGAGGTGCTGGAGAGGACGGCCGCCTCCCAAGGGAAGTCTCTGCACGAGATCCCCTGGGAGGCGCCGTACCTGCCGATCGACCCCCACGACGTGGGTCGCACCTATGAGGCTGTGATCCGGGTGAATTCGCAGTCGGGCAAGGGCGGCATGGCCTACATCATGAAGTCCGAGCACAAGATGGATCTGCCCCGCCGGCTGCAGATGGAATTCTCCCGGGTGGTGCAGGCGCGCACCGACTCCCAGGGTGGCGAGGTGTCACCCGAAGAGATGTGGCAGATCTTCTCAGCCGAGTACCTGCAGGACGTCGCCCCGCTCGAGTTGGTGACCGTGAAGTCGGTCTCCAACGGCGGCGGCTACACCGTCACGGCGGTGGTGCGCGACCACGGAGTGGAGAAGGAGATCGTCGGTGAGGGCAACGGCCCGGTGTCGGCGTTCGTGGACGCGCTGGGCATCCTTGGCTACCACGTCCGGGTGCTCGACTACACCGAGCACGCTCTCTCCTCCGGCGGCGACGCCCAGGCGGCAGCCTACGTCGAGACCGAACTCGGCATCGGCGAGGACGCCCACGTGCTCTGGGGTGTCGGCCTGCACGAGTCGATCGTCACCGCGTCCCTGCGCGCAGTGGTCAGTGCCATCAACCGGGACGCCCGTATCCAGGCCGAACAGACCCACGACCAGGAGGCCCCGCGTCCCTGACGCGCGCCTGCACTCGCCGAGGGCTAGCCGGCGTACGCGAGTGCCAGCCACAGTGGCTGGCGCGAACCGACGGTGGCTGGCCCTCGGCGCTGCACGCTACGTGAGCAGGCTGTGGAAAGTGTTGGCGGCCGGTCCAGTGGCTGTGGATGAGTGACGCCTATGGGTCCGTCGTGCCGATAACGAAGGTATGGAAGCGATCAGATCGATGGACTGGCTCGCCGAGGGACGCACTCGTGCGAACCTCAGGGCCGAGTTGCGGGCCGGGCGACTCATCAGTCCGAGGCTCGGAATGCTGCAAGTGGTGGATGACGCGGACGCTTCCGTTCAGCATCGACGTCGAGTCTTCGCAACCGCACCGTTCCTGGGTCCGGCCACCTTCTTCAGCCATGCGTCGGCGGCGGTGTTGCATGGCCTGCCCATGCTCGCTACCCGATTGACCGAAGTGGCCGTGGTGCGCACGGGTGGCGGTCACGGGGCCATCAACCCCACGCTTCATGCCCGCCGCGCCGTGCTGGGTGACGACGAGGTCGCCGTGGTCGAGGGCCTGCCGGTGACCAGTCTCGCTCGCACAGTACGAGATCTGGTGCGCACCCTGCCGTTTGTCGAAGGGGTGATGGTGGCGGACGCGGCACTGGCTCGCGGACTCGATCGCGGCGGTCTGTTGTCGGGCACGAGCACTGGCCGCGGCTGTCGTCTGGCCGCGAGAGCTCTGCTGTTCGCCGACCCCCGCGCGGAGAGCGCGGGGGAGTCGATCAGCCGCGTCCGGATCTGGCAGGCGGGTCTGCCGATGCCTGAGCTCCAACAAGCGTTCTACGACGACCAGGGCAACTTCCTGGGTCGCGGTGACTTCTGGTGGCGCCACTTCAAAGTCATCGGAGAGTTTGACGGCGCGGTGAAATACGGGCGGCTGCTCAAGCAAGGCGGGACCACCGACAAGGTGGTCATGGCCGAGAAGCGTCGGGAGCACGCCCTTGAGAACCAGGGTTACTCAGTGGTGCGCTGGACTTGGGACGAACTCCCGCGCTCGCTGTTCATCCCCCGACTCCGCCGCGAACTGAAGAGCGACTGACCCCGTCCCCCGTCGCAGGCCAGCCACCCGCGTCCAGAGCCAGCCACTGGTGCAAGCGTTGGCCGTGAGCGGCTGGCCCTCGATGGTTGGGGCGCGAATCAGATCGGGTGCGCCGCTGTATGAATCGATCCGTCCCAGAACGAGCGTTTCGGTCGGATGATCAGGGCGCGCCAGCGAGGTAGTGCTCCTTCGCCTGGGTTGCTGTCAGGGCTACGGTGTACACCGCGACGTACTGCAGATTCCCCGTGAAGTAGAGCGGGCCATCGTTGTAGTCGTTAGCGCCCGTGCCGGCCTCGTCCGTGGCGGCGTGCCGCCAAGAGCTCAGGTTGCCGCAGCCCACCTTCCAATAGCCCGAGAAGTTCTCGGCAGTCGTCACGGCGGCATTCTCCATCGCCAGTGCTCCGTCGACGAAGAGTCGCTGGCCGGCCGGGGATAGCGTTGCCACGACGTGATGCCATTTTCCGTCGGCGTAGTTCTTGCCAGCTTGGGTGTAGACGATCTGTACATTGCCGGGGTACACACCGAACACGACCCGTCCGTCCTTGTCCAGATAGACATGCCGGTCGTAATGGTCTTCGACGGTAGTGCCGCTGGTGTAGGGCGAGCTTGTTGCAGTCCCGAAGCCGACGATCTTGCCATTCTTCTTGGTGGAGGTGCTGAACCACGCTTCGAGAGTGAAGATGTTGGCATTCGCGCCGGTAGTGGCGGTGTTGTTGGTGCGCACGTAGAGGCATCTGGCGCCATTGAACACCGCTGCGGCTTGGGGGGAATCGCGAGTGCAGCCGAGTTCTGACCCGGTGTAGAGAGTGGGCGCCGTGGTGTACTGCCCTGGGTGATCCGGGTCCGTTGTTACCAGATCGGGCTCGTTGCGGGCATTTGTCCCCGCAGCGTAGGCGAACCAGGTGCTTGAATCCAGCGACGTGAGGGCGTTGCGGCAATTGAAGAAGGTGCGTGTGCCCGCCGAGCTGGCGGAGTTGGTGATCTTGGCGGCATACGAGCCGTAGGCGACCGTCTGGTTCACTGCGGCCACCGACACCACGACCGCCAGGACGATGCCGCCGATCAGGAGCCTCCGGCGGCGCGGGCGGGGGTCGATCGCTGCCGCAGCTGCCGCCTCACCCGGGCCCGGCTCGGGCCGTACCAACAGGGACGCGGCCAAGGGGAGCAGGCAGAAGACGAGCAAGGTGAGCCGCTGCCAGAGATCGAGCGCGGGAGCCGGGGTGAGGGTGTAGTGCCCCTTGGCGTTCTGCTCGGTGATGTGGAGCACGGCGTCCTCGCCACTCACCAGCCGAGTGCCCTCGGCGTCGAGCGGGAAGAGCCCGGTGTTGACCACATGCATCATCACCCCGCCTCCAGTGTCGGCCGGGACGAAGCCGAGCATGGAGAGATTGATCCAGGGCCGCAGCCAAACCGCGACCAGGGCGAAGACCAGCGTCCAGCCACTGATCCGAACCACCCAGCGCCAGGTCTGGGACAGCTTGCCGATCAGCGACAAGCCGAAGACGATCACCCCGCCAAGTAGTAGCCAGGGCATCCCGCGCAGCAGCCAGCCGAAACCGGGTGCGATCAGCACCGCCTTGCCGATGATGTCGGCTCGCTCGACCGGCAGCGGATCGACGGCACCGTTCAGGTCGCCCTTGGTGGTGAACCCGTCATCGGTAACCGCGACGATGCGATGGGTGTAGACCTTCGAGACCCGCTCGAAGGAGATGACGTCACCCGCGACATAGGTCTCCGCCGGGTGGGTGACCACCAGTGTTCCGACTGGCGCGGTCTGCCCCATGCTCGGGGTCAGGATCGCGAACAGCCGGAAGCCCGATGACAGGAACAGGATCACCGCGAACGCGGCGATCCCGGTCCCGATCGCCGTCCAGAGGACGGCCCTCTTGGTCATGACTGCAATCAGTGCCTAGCTCAGGCGCCGAAAGTCCAGGTCAGCGGCTGGATGAGCTGGTGACCTTGGTAGGCGTTCGCCATGCTGCTATCGCCGATCGTGACGGCGAACTGAAGGGTGATGATCTCATCCTTCGCGATCTGACTTTGTTCGAGCTTGCTAAGCACGTTCAGGGCTGTTGCCGTGGTGCCGTAGGTCGAGTTCAGGGTCGCGAGGTTGCCCGAGAAGATCGTTTTGCTGGTCGAACCGGTCACGCTACTGGTCCCCGTGAGCACGAGGTTGGTCTTGGAGCAGAAGTCGGACTGCAGCGCTGCGCCACCGTTGAGCGATGCTGTGCACGGGCCAGCGAGGAGCGTGAACGCAGAGGCCGCCATGCTTCCCTTGTTGCTGATGGTGATCGTGGTGGTCACTGTCTTGCCCGGTGCCATTGCAAGGTTGCCGCCGTACTTGTTGATGCCTGCGCACGTGGCGCTGTTGGTGGCAACGCTGCCCCCATCCGTACTAAGGCATGTCGTGGTGCCTGCTGCGTTCTTCTCTTCCATGATGAGGGTTCCGGTACCGGCGGTGTCGACGGAGTTCTGGATCGCGGCCGAGAGGGCGGCGAAGGTCGGGGTCATGCTGAAAGCGAGCACTAGCCTCCCTCTTTCATCAGGCGGCTTGAGCGATGCCAGCGGGGCTGGCGGAAC
>DAORUI010000060.1:0-16148 GCA_035433085.1 Propionicimonas sp.
AGATGTGGATCGGCACGAACGGGAACGGGATCCGCCACAGCGCGACCAGCAGCGCGAGAATGATCGAGTACATCGTCTTGGTGAGGAAGAAGTTGGCCACCCGCTCGATGTTGCCGATGACTCGACGACCCTCGGCCACCACGTGCGGCAAGGTCGCGAAACTGTCGTTGAGCAGGACTATCTGGGCCACCGACCTGGTCGCCGGCGCACCAGAACCCATCGCCACGCCGAGGTCGGCGTCCTTGATCGCCAGCACGTCGTTGACGCCGTCGCCGGTCATCGCGACATTACGTCCGCGCGACTGCAGGGCGGCAACCATCTGGCGCTTCTGCTGCGGGGTGACCCGGCCGAAGACTCCGGACTCCTCGACCCGGTCGGCGAACTGATCCGCGTCCTCGGGCAGGGTGCGGGCGTCGACCACCTGGCCGGTGTGCAGCCCGAGCGAGCCGGTGATAGCGCCGACGGAGGTGGCGTTGTCGCCGGAGATCACCTTCACGTCAACGTTCTGTTCGGCGAAGTAGGCCAGGGTGCCGGCGGCCTCGGGACGCACTTTCTGCTCAAGTACCAGCAGCGCCCGCGCAGTGACCACGCCAGGCGCACCAAGTGCGTCCACCAACCGGTCCGTTTCGGCCAGCAGCAGGACGCGGCGTCCGCCCGCCCCGATCTGCTCGGCCCTGGCCGCGGCCGTGCTCCGCGGCGGCGCCAGCACGTCGGGAGCGCCGATGATCCAGTTGCCGTGCGCCTCGAACGACATGCCCGACCATTTCTTGGCCGAGGTGAAGGGCGCCATCGCGGTCACCGTCCATGGCTCCTCGGTGAGCGGGAGTTCGTGGGCCAGGGCCTGCATCGATGCGTTGGGACGCGGATCGCCGCCGGCCAACTGGGCGAGCACCTGCCGGATCTTGGGGATCTCGTTGGAGTCGAGGGTGTCCAGATCCGTGAACTTCAGACCGTTCTCGGTGAGGGTTCCGGTCTTGTCGGCGCAGACCACGTCCACCCTTGCCAGGCCCTCGATTGCCGGGAGTTCCTGGACCAAGCACTGCTGCTTGCCCAGCCGAACCACGCCGACCGCGAAGGCCAGCGAGGTGAGCAGCACCAGACCCTCGGGCACCATCGGCACCAGGGCGCCGGCCATGCGCAGGACGACCTGCTGCCAGGTCTCGGTGGTCCGCTGCGCCCACTGCACCCAGACCGTGGCCAGGCCCACCGGGATCAGCAGCCACGTGATCAGGCGCAGAATCTGGTTGATGCCCTGCTGAAGCTCCGATTTGACGAGCGAGAACTTGCTGGCTTCGGCGGTCAGCTTGGCGGCGTAGGAATCACGGCCCACCTTGGTGGCGCGAAACGCCCCGAACCCGGCCACGACGAAGCTGCCGGACATGACCTCGCTGCCGGGGGTCTTCTCCAGCGGGTCGGATTCGCCGGTGAGCAGCGACTCGTCCACCTCAAGGTAGGAAGCCTCGATCACCTCGCCGTCCACAACGATCTGGTCACCGGGGCCGATTTCGATGATGTCGTCGAGCACCAGTTCGTCGCGCTGCAGCTCGACCGGAACCCCGTTGCGGCGGACGGTGGGCTTGCCCTCCCCCACCACGGCGAGGCTGTCCAGCGTCCGCTTGGCCTTGAGCTCCTGGACGATGCCCACGCCGGAGTTGATGATGATCAGGAAGCCGAACAGCGCGTTCACCACCGAGCCGGTGCTCAGCACCATGATGAACAGCACCATCAGCAGGAAATTGATGCGAGTGAACACGTTGGCGCGGACGATGTCCCAGGTCGTGCGCCCCGACCGCGGCGGCAGCTCGTTCACCAGCCCTCGCTGGACTCGATCAGCCACCTCGGCCGTGGTGAGTCCCGGGTCGAGAGCGGGCGTGATCGTCATGGGCGCCAGCTTGCCAGATTGGCGCAACGGGGGCTCGGGGACCATGCCATCGACTCGCAGGGATGCTCGCTCGTTTCCCTGTGCGACCTGGCGACTTCACTCCCGAAAAGGCAGGAAGTGCCAGTGCGGCGACGGGGGATGCAGCGAGGCCCGGGCCCCCACGAAGGGACCCGGGCCTCAGCTCGGGTGGTCACCGCGCTGCGGTGCCCTCCACGTAGTCGTCGTCGTGGCTCTTCACCCAGGCCATGAGCCCGCGGAGCTTGCGGCCGGTCTCCTCGATCGGGTGAGCCTCACCGGCGGCGCGCAGGCGCTTGAACTCGGGTGCGCCCGCGTCCTGGTCGTCGATGAACCGCTTGGCGAAGGCGCCGGACTGGATGTCGGCCAGAACGTCCTTCATTCGGGCCTTCACCGAGGCGTCGATCACGCGCGGCCCGGAGACGTAGTCACCGAACTCGGCAGTGTCGGAGACCGACCAGCGCTGCTTGGCGATGCCGCCCTCGTACATCAGGTCGACGATCAGCTTCAGCTCGTGCAGGCACTCGAAGTAGGCCACCTCGGGCTGGTAGCCGGCCTCGGTGAGCACCTCGAACCCGGCCTGCACCAGCGCCGAAGTGCCGCCGCAGAGCACTGCCTGTTCACCGAACAGGTCGGTCTCGGTCTCCTCGGTGAAGGTGGTCTTGATGCCGCCGGCACGCAGGCCACCGATCGCCTTCGCGTAGGCCAGAGCCAGCGGCCAGGCGTTCCCGCTCTCGTCCTTCTCGACGGCCACGATCACCGGGACGCCACGGCCCTCCGAGTACTCACGGCGAACCAGGTGGCCCGGGCCCTTCGGGGCCACCATGCACACGTCGACGCCCTCGGGCGGGGTGATGTAGCCGAAACGGATGTTGAACCCGTGGGCGAAGAACAGCGCGTCGCCGGGTACCAGGTTCGGCTCGATCGACTCCTTGTAAAGGTGCCGCTGCACCTGGTCGGGCGCCAGGATCATGATCAGGTCGGCCTCCTCGGCCGCCTGCGCCGGGGTGACCACCCGCAGGCCCTCGGCCTCGGCCTTCGCCCAGCTCTTGGAGCCCTCGCGCAGGCCGACCCGCACGTCCACGCCGGAGTCCCGCAGGCTCAGCGCGTGCGCGTGGCCCTGGCTGCCGTACCCGATCACCGCGACGTTGCGTCCGGCGATGATCGAGAGGTCGGCGTCGGAGTCGTAGAACATCTCTGCCATTTTCGGTTCGTTTTCCTTACTAGTTGGCCAGCCGGGCGGCCGGACGGGTCTTCTCGATCTTGGCACGATCGGACAGGGATCGGCTGCCCCGGCCGAGCGCGACCAGGCCGGACTGCACCAGTTCGCGCACGCCGTAGGGCTTCAGCATCTCCAACAGGGCACCAAGTTTGTCAGGCGAACCGGTCGCCTCGATGGTCATCGAGTCGTTGTGGACGTCGACGGTCTTGGCGCGGAAAAGCTGGACGATCTCGATGATCTGGCTGCGACTTGCCGGATCCGCCTTGACCTTGATCAGCATCAACTCGCGGCTCACCGAGGTGGCCTGCTCGAGCTCGACGATCTTGAGCACCTCGATCAGCTTGTTGAGTTGCTTCACGATCTGCTCCAGCACCTGCTGGCTGTCCACCGCCACCTGGACGGTGATCCGGGAGAACTCCTCGTTCTCGGTCGGGCCGACCGCCAACGATTCGATGTTGTAGCCGCGGCGGGCGAACAGGCCGGCGATGCGCGCCAGCACACCGGGCTTGTTCTCCACCAGCACGCTCAGGGTGTGGGTGTTCACAGGTCCTCGCCCCCTTCCCACTCGGGCGCGAGGTCCCGAGCGATCTTGATCTCGTCATTGCTGGTGCCTGCGGGCACCATCGGCCAGACCATCGCGTCCTTGTGCACGACGAACTCCACCACGACCGGACGGTCGTTGATCGCCATCGCCTCGTGGATCACCCGGTCGACGTCCTCGGGCGTCTCGGCGCGCAGGCCGACCGCGCCCATGGCCTCGGCGAGCTTCGGGAAGTCGGGCACCAGGTGGGACTTCAGGTTCGTGTTGGAGTATCGCTTGTCGTAGAACAGCGTCTGCCACTGCCGCACCATGCCGAGGCTGCGGTTGTTGATGACCGCGATCTTGATCGGGATGTCCTCCAGGGTGCAGGTCACCAGTTCCTGGTTCGTCATCTGGAAGCAACCGTCGCCGTCGATGCCCCACACCACATCCTCGGGACGGCCGACCTTCGCTCCCATAGCCGCAGGGACGCAGTAGCCCATCGTGCCCGCACCGCCCGAGTTCAGGAACCTGGACGGACGTTCGTGCGGCAGCAGGTGCGCAGCCCACATCTGGTGCTGGCCGACGCCGGCCACGTAGGTCGCATCCGGTCCGGCGATCGCGCCGATGCGCTGGATGACGTATTCCGGGCTGAGCAACCCGTCTTCGACCGGCTCGAACTCAGTGGTCGTGTAGCGCTCGCGCAGGCCGGTCAGGAAGCGCACCCACTCGGCCGGACGGGTCAGTTCGGTCTGTCGCAACACGTCGTTCAGCTCATCGATCACCTCGGCCAGATCGCCGACGATCGGGACGTCCGCCACCCGGTTCTTGGAGATCTCGGCCGGGTCGATGTCGGCGTGGATGACCTTCGCCTCGGGCGCGAACGAATCGAGCTTGCCGGTGACCCGGTCGTCGAATCGGGCGCCGAGGGTGATGAGCAGGTCGGAGCGCTGCAGCGCGCCCACGGCAGCCACCGTCCCGTGCATGCCAGGCATGCCCAGGTTCAGCTCATGGCTGTCGGGGATCGCTCCCCGCGCCATCAGCGTGGTGACCACCGGGATGCCGGTGATCTCCACCAGTTCGGCCAGTTGCGCCCACGCCCGGGCGCGGTTCACCCCGCCGCCGACATAGAGCACCGGACGCTGCGCCGCCGCGATCAGCTTTGCGGCCTCGCGAATCTGCTTGCTGTGCGGCTTGGTCACCGGGTGGTAGCCGGGCAGGTCCAGTTCCTCGGGCCACACGAACGGCGCGGCGGTGGCCAGCGCGTCCTTGGCGATGTCGACCAGCACCGGCCCCGGGCGCCCGGTCGCGGCGAGGTGGAACGCCGCCGCGATCGCGTGCGGGATGTCCGCCGGGTTGGTGATCAGGAAACTGTGCTTGGTGATCGGGAAGGTGATGCCCCGGATGTCAGCCTCTTGGAAGGCGTCCGTGCCGATCGCGCGACTGGCCACCTGTCCGGTGATCGCCACCATCGGCACCGAGTCCATGTAGGCGTTGCCGATCGCCGTGACCAGGTTGGTCGCACCCGGGCCGGAGGTCGCCATGCACACGCCCACCCGTCCGGTGACCTGCGCGTATCCCTCGGCGGCGTGGCCGGCGCCCTGCTCGTGGCGCACCAGGATGTGGCGGATCTTCGAGTCGAACAGCGGGTCGTAGGCCGGCAGGATCGAGCCGCCCGGAATGCCGAAGATGACATCGACGCCGACGCGCTCCAGCGACTCGACCAGGGCCTGGGCTCCCGTGAGCATTAGTGGTGAGTCTGGTGGCATCTTTACCTCTCTTGGGTGTTCTGTTCGACCGTCCGGATGCAGAAAAAAACCCCCGCTGCTGGGGCGCAGGCGAGGGAGCGTGTCAGGCTGAGATCTACTCAGCTGACACGCTGGCTAACTACGAGGACGGTCTTCGGCACAGGTCAAGAGTCGCGGTTGGGGCTGGGCCGTGTCAACGAATGGGCGCACCGTTTCACATTGTGGTCGGGCAGCAATTGCTCAACCACTGCCTTCGACTTTGAGCGCTGGGCTCGGCGAATACCTCGGCTCGGGCTGGCAAGTCGACACGCCGATGGGTGACGATGTTTCGGCCCAAACCCCGAGGAAGGGACCGGCATGCACACCTCCCGGCTGCCCAGGACCATCCGTCAGGCCGTCTCAGCCGCGATCGGCCTGAGCGCGCTCGCGCTCGCCTTCGCCGGCACCACCCTGCCCGCGCACGCGGACGAGCCCGTGGTCCCGGTCAACGCCCAGGTGACGATCGTCGGCGCCGGTTGGGGCCACGGCCGGGGCATGTCGCAATACGGCGCGTACGGAGCGGCCAGCAAGGGTCTGGACTACACCGCGATCGTCGGTTTCTACTATCCGGGCACCACGCTGGCCAAGCTGGACGCCGGCAACGCCGTCCGCGTCTGGATCACCGCCGACGGTGACCAGAAGCTGCACTTCCGCAAGGTCGCCGGACTTCAGGTGATCGATGCGGACGGCCGGTCGCTCACCCTGCCGACCGGTTCGAAGTACACCAAATGGCGCATCAGCAAGTCGGGCAGCAAGCGCGTGCTCTACTACCGCAACAAGTCGGGCAAGTATGTGAAGCTGGCCAACAAGCTCAATGCCACCAGCGAGTGGTACGTCAGCAATCCCAAGACCGGTACCGTCAGGCTGGCCCTGCCCAGCGGCGAGACCAAGTCCTACCGAGGCAGCCTCGGCCTGGCCTTCACCAGTGCCGGCGCCCGGACCGTGAACCGGCTCGCCATGGAGGACTACCTGCGCTCGGTCGTGCCGGCGGAGATGCCGGCGTCCTGGTCGGCGGAGGCGCTCAAGGCACAGTCGGTCGCTGCCCGCACTTACGCGGCGAGGCTGCGCGCGAACGCGTCCGTCGGCGCCGGCTACGACCTCTGCGACACCTCGGCCTGCCAGGTGTACAAGGGGCTGGCCTGGGAGGCCGCGAACACCGACCGGGCCATCGCCGCAACCGCGGACCAGGTGCTGCTGTACGCGGACAAGCCCGCGATGACCGAGTTCTCGTCCTCCAACGGAGGCTGGTCTGCCGCCGGTGGCACCGACCAGCCTTATCTGAAGTCGCAGCAGGATCCTTACGACGGGGTCAAGCGCGACCAGTCCTGGCAGGTCACCGTGACCGCGGCCAAGCTCTCGAAGCTGTACCCGGCCATCGGGACGCTCACCTCGGTCCAGGTCGTGACCCGCGACGGCAACGGGACCTACGGCGGACGCGTGGAGTCGGTGCTGATCTCGGGAACCTCGGGCTCCGTGAGCGTCACCGGATCGGAGTTCAAGCGCTCGCTCGGCCTGAAGGAGCGCCTGTTCACCGTAGCCGGCGGCACCCCGACGGCCCTGGTCAACACCCTGAGTCCGGCTACCCGGAAGTGAGTTGGCGGTGCACCCGATCGAGGTCTATCCCCGGCTCGCGGTGCATCAGCTCGCTGAGTCCTGGACGCCTGGCGTAGCGCGGCACCAGGTGGAAGTGCAGGTGGAACACCTCCTGGCCGGCGGTCACGCCTGAGTTGCTGAGCAGGTTCAATCCGTCCGCACTGAGACGTTCGACCAGCAGCCGCGAGGTGGCCGCGATGGCGGGTGCGACTTCACTTAGTACCTCGGGTTCGCCCAGCAGGTCGTCGACATGCCTGCGGGGCACGACGAGGGTGTGGCCCACGTGCCAGGGGTTGATGTCCAGGAACGCGATCGCCGCGTCATCGGCGTAGACCTGCTTCGCGGGGATGTCCCCGGCCACGATGCTGCAGAACAGGCAACTCATGTCGCTCAGCGTACGGCGAAACCGGCCGCGGCAAGGCCCGCCTTGACCTCGGCGATGGTGAGCGTCTGGTAGTGGAAGACGCTGGCGGCCAGCACCGCGTCCGCGCCTGCCTTTGCGGCCTCGACGAAGTGGGCCACGCTGCCCGCGCCCCCCGACGCGATCACCGGTACGTCCACGACCGACTTCACCGCCCGGATCAGCTCCAGGTCGAAGCCGTCGGTCGTGCCGTCGGCGTCCATCGAGTTCAGCAGGATCTCCCCGGCCCCCCGCTCGACCGCCTCGCGCACCCAGGCGATCGCGTCCAGGCCGGCGGACGTGCGGCCACCGTGCGTGGTCACGCCGAAACCGGACGGCTGACCTGGCTCGCGCCTGGCGTCCAGCGAGAGCACAAGCACCTGGTTGCCGAACCTGCGCGCGATCTCGTCGATCGCCTGCGGACGGCTTATCGCCCCGGTGTTGATGCCGACCTTGTCCGCGCCGGTGCGCAGCAGCGCGTCCACGTCTTCTACACTGCGGACCCCGCCGCCCACGCACAGCGGGATGAAGACGGTCTCAGCGGTGCGCCGCACCATGTCGTAGGTTGTGGCCCGGCCCTCCGCCGACGCCGAGATGTCGAGGAAGACCAGTTCGTCCGCACCCTCGGAGCCGTAGGCAGCCGCGAGTTCGACCGGGTCGCCAGCGTCACGCAGGTTCCGGAAGTTGACGCCCTTGACGACGCGTCCGTCGTGGACGTCCAGACAGGGAATCACGCGCAATGCCAAGGTCATGACCGAAGGGTATCCCGCCGAGGACTAGCGATTCCGCTGAGGACTAGTGCCCTGACAGCAGCCCTCGCCAGCATCGCTAGCCCTCGGCGGGAGCGGTGGCTTCAGTCTTCGAGCGGGGCGGCGTCGACCACGCCGCGGCGAATGCTGGCGATCGCTTCACGGCAGACCCGGCGCAGGTCGCCGGGGCCGGCGGCATCGGCCAACTGGCCGGCTGCGTCGACCACCATCCGCGCCCAGCGGACGAAGTCGCCTGCGGTCAGGCCGGAAAGGTAGAGCACATCGGCTAGCTCGGCACCTGCGGTCCAGGCGTGAATCGCCTCGGCGAAGCCGATATCGGGCGGGTCGTGGCTGGGCAGGCGGTGGTCGCGCTCGGAGAGAGACACCTGGCGCCAGACGTTCCGCAACGACTGCTGGGCCTTCTCGGACGCCAGGTCGGGCATTCGCGCCGGGTTGCGCCGGTCGCCGCGCGCCTCGTAGACCAGGGTCGACAACACTGCAGCGAGTTGCGGCGCGGAAAGCCCGTCGAAGATCCCATCGAGGACAGCCTCGGCCGTGACCAGGTCGAGTTCGGAGTAGATCCGCGCCAACATCCGTCCGGATTCGGTGACCTGGTGGCCTCCATCGGGGCTCAGGTAGCCCATCGATTCGAGCACCGCGCAGACCCGGTCGAAGCGGACGGCGATCGTGTTGGTCCGCCGATCGGCCTGCCGCTGCTGCGCCTCGTTGTCCCGCTCGAGGCGTAGGGCGGCCTCGGCGTGGCGGGCATGCACCTCACGATCCGGGCACCGGTGGACGGGGTGTGTCCTTACCTCGTGCCGGAGTTCGTCGATCCGCGCCATGGCGTCCGCGTCGGCCTCGGCGCCGGAATCGCGAACCTCCGGACGGTCGCGCTGCAGCTTGGCCACCAGCGCCGCGGCGAGGTTTCGCCGCATGGCCGGGGAGCGGGAGTCGAAGTGCTTGGGCACCTTGAGGAACCCGCCGACCGTCGGCGGCACCGGGAAGTCGGCCAGTGAGAGCCGCTTGAACTGCCGGTCGGCGGTGAGCACCTCCGGCGCCGCGTCCTGCCGCGAACCGGAGTCGATCACCACCGCCCAACCCCGGTGTCGCCGCGCCGGGATGTCGATGATGTCACCAGGCTTGAGCATTCCCAAGGCCTCGATGACATCGGCGCGCCGGTCGGCCCTGCGCATCCGGGCGGCTTCGGCCTCAGCGGCCGACACCCGCGCGCGTGCGCGGAAATACTCCTCCGCCCCGCCCGCGTCACACTCAGCTTGTGCCCACTCGGCGGCGATCCGTTCGCGGTTGTGCGCGATCGATCGCGCGAGGCCCACCACGGACCGATCGGACTGGAACTGCGCGAATGACTGCTCCAACAGCACTCGGGCGCGCTCGCGTCCGACCGTGGCCACGAGGTTGACAGCCATGTTGTAGGTCGGCGAGAAGGACGAGCGCAGCGGGTAGGTGCGCCGGGACGCCAGCCCCGCGACCGCCCTGGGGTCGAGGCCGGGCTGCCAGCACACCACCGCGTGGCCCTCTACGTCGATGCCACGGCGACCCGCCCGCCCGGTCAGCTGGGTGAACTCGCCGGCCGTGATGTCGGCATGGGTCTCACCGTTGTACTTCACAAGTTTCTCGAGTACTACGCTGCGTGCCGGCATGTTGATGCCGAGGGCCAGGGTTTCGGTAGCGAACACCACTTTCACGAGGCCGGCGGAGAAGCCCTCCTCCACAGCCTCCTTGAATGCGGGCAGAAGGCCGGCGTGGTGGGCCGCGATGCCCTCGCTGAAAGCCGCGGCGAAGCGGTCGTACTCCAGCGCCATCAGGTCGGACGCGCTCAGCCCTGCGGTGTGCCGTTCGGCGATCTCGCGCAGCCGCGACCTCTCGGCCGACGTGGTCAGCCGCAGCCCGGAGTTGAGAAGCTGCCCAACCGCGGCGTCACAGCCCTGGCGGGAGAAGATGAACACGATCGCGGGCAGCAGGTTCTCCGCAGCCAGCCGCTCGACCATCGCGTCCCGCCTGGGCACGAGGTAGCGGCTGGGCTCCTGGCGCTGGTTCGCCGCGCCGCCGCCGTATCGTCCCGAGCCGTAGCCCCCGCCGCGCCGACCGTTGCCTGAGCGTCCTCGCGGTCGCCTGCTGTCGTCACGCTGGGTGCGGGACTCATCCTTGGCCAGGCGCAACAGTTCTGGATTCACCTCGGAGCCGTCGAAGAGCTCGTACAGCCGGCGTCCGGCCAGGACATGCTGGTACAGCGGTACGGGACGACGCTCGGTCACCACGACCTCGACGCCGCCGCGCACCTCGCTGAGCCAGTCGCCGAACTCCTCGGCGTTGCTGACCGTGGCCGACAGCGCCACCAACTGCACCGACTCGGCCAGCGAGATGATCACTTCCTCCCACACTGCGCCGCGAAAGCGGTCGGCGAGGTAGTGCACCTCGTCCATGACGACGAAGCCGAGGTTCGTCAGCGTGGGCGACGAAGCGTAGAGCATGTTGCGCAGCACCTCGGTCGTCATCACCACCACCTGCGCGTCGCCGTTGATCGAGGTGTCGCCGGTGAGTAACCCGACCGCGTCCTCCCCGTGACGGACGCACAGGTCGTGGTACTTCTGGTTGCTCAGCGCCTTGATCGGCGTGGTGTAGAAGCACTTGCGGCCGGTGCGCAGCGCTAGGAAGACCGCGAACTCCCCCACAACCGTCTTGCCCGCGCCAGTAGGTGCGGCCACGAGCACACCGTGACCATCGGCCACGTGGGTGCAGGCATCCACCTGGTAGTCGTCCAGGGCGAAGGGGTAGCCCGCCGAGAACGCAGCCAGCGCCTCAGTCGCCGGCATGGGCGGGCACGTAGACGGTCAGGCTGTCGGGCACAGCCCGACAGGTCAGCGGCACCGGCCCCAGTTCCTCGCCGTCGGCCATGCCGTACAGTCCGTCGCCGTCGACGACGACCTCACGAGCCCGCAGCATTTCCACGGCCGGATCGTTCACGAAACCACCGGTGAACATGGTGGGCAGGAGGCGCAGCAGCGTGGCCTTGCTCACCGGGTGCACCACGGTCAGGTCAAGCAGTCCGTCGGTGACGTCGGCGTTCGGGCAGCCGTGCATTCCCCCTCCGAACCAGCCCGCGTTGCCGATGGCGACGAACATCGCCGACTGGTTCCGCGACACGCCGTCGATCACCAAGCGGTAGGGCAGCGGTTCGAACCGCCGCAGTTCGGCGAGCGCCGACCAGGCGTAGGCGAGACCACCCAAGCGGACGCGCGTCTGGTTGCCGCGGAAGTTCACCCGGCCGTCATACCCGGTGGACACGATCGAACCGACCCAGCGGTGCTCCGCACCACCGGCCAACTTGCCGCGCACCGAGGTCAAGTCGATCCTCGCGGTCGCTCCGGAGACGATCGTTCGCACCGCTCCCGGGGTGCCGCCGTGGATTCCCAGGCCACCACAGAAGTCATTGCCGGTGCCGGCCGGAATCAGCCCCAGCGGTACCTGGGTCCGGGCACAGGCGTTCAACCCGAGGTGCATCATGCCGTCCCCGCCCATCACCAGCAGCGAGTCCGCCATCGTCCCCTCGACGGCCGGACGCGCCTGCTCAGCGGCGGCGATGCAGCGCAGCCTGGCCTCGGCGAAGCTCCCGGTCTGGAAGACCCGCAGGCTGGCCCCCGGCAGTCCGATGAGCAGATCGCGGGTGACCTGTGGCAGCACCCGCCGAGCCCGCCCGCCACCAGCGGCCGGGTTGACCACGAGGGTGAGGGTCGGGCCGTCGTAGTGCAGGGTCATCTCAGCCTGCTTCCGCTGTCGCGAGTTTGGCCTTGCGGCGGTCGTTGGCACGGGATACCGCTTCAGCGATCAGGTACAGCACGGTCATCGGCAGCGCCAGCGCCAACATTGAGAAGGGATCGGTGGACGGAGTGGCCGCCGCACCGAAGATGAAGGTGCCGAAGATCACATAGGTGCGCGCCTTGCCCAACTGCTTGGCACTGACCACGCCCATCAGGTTCAGCCCCACCACGACCACCGGCATCAGGAAGCCGAGCCCGAAGACCACCATCAGTTGCAGGGTGAACTTCAAGAACTCGTCGATGGCCAGCAGGTTGGTCACCGGCACGCTGGACGGAGTGAACGCAAGGAGCACCGAGATGCCCTGGGGAAGGATGTAGTACCCCACCAGAACGCCGAGCAGGAACAGCGGCAGTGCGATGCCGACGAACAGCAGCGCGTACTTCTTCTCCTTCGCCAGCAACGCCGGCGCGATGAACGCCCAGAGCTGGTAGAGCCACAGGGGGCTGGACAGCACCAGCCCGGACACAAGGCAGACCTGCAGCGCCAACGCCAACGGCGTGCCCACGCCGCTGATCACAGCTGAGGTGTCGAGGTTCGGGTTGCTCTCCTTGAGCATCTCCACCGCGATCAGGTACGGCCGCATCAACAGCAGGTAGAGCTGGTTGTAGAAGATCGCAGCCAGGGCGCTCGCGGCGACGATGCCGAGCGACGCGATGATCACGCGATAGCGCAGTTCCCGCAGGTGGTCCGCCAGTGACATCACCCCACCAGGGGCGGCTGGCGGCGGCTTCAGCCAGGCGAACCTAGAGGTTCGTTTGGCCAAGGTAGGTCAGGACTTGGATTCGGGATCGGACTCGATGGTCGTCGGTGCGGTGGGCTCGGACGGAGCGGTCGGCACTTCCTTGGTCGCAGTGGTGGTCTCCTCCTTGAACTCACGGATGGCCTTGCCGGCGCTCTTGCCGATGCCGGCCAAGCGCGTGCCGCCGAAGATCAACAGTGCGATCAGGGCGATCATCGCCCATTCCCACGGTCCTAGCATGGGGTTTCTCCTTCTATGTAAGCGTTTGCAGGGCTACCTTAGCCCTCGGACCGAGCTGGGAGCTCCGCTTGCAGTTGGCCGAGGATGTCGGCCAGTTCGTTCGCTCGCGTCCCCAGCATCTCCAGCTCGCTGAACAGGTCGGACGCCTTGTGCCAGAGCCAGATCGCATAGCTGACGACCATGATCAGCCCGCCGAGGGCGATCAGGGCGAACAACAGGACCCAGAACATGCGCCAACCCTACCCCGCGCGATAGGCGGCCAGTGCGTCCGCTGCCGCCTCGCGGGCACCGTCCGCCGCCTCGGTCGGGGTGACCCGGCGCACCTGGCGACCCAGGCGCAGGAGCAGTGATCGCAGCCAGGCGGGATCAGCCACCATCAGGTCGACCTCGATCGCCCCGCGCAGCCTGCGCACTTCGCGGATCGGATAGTACTCGGTGATCCAGCCCGCGCTGGGCGCCAGCCGGAGCGTGACCTCACCCGCCTCGGGACGCTGGTCCAGCCAGCCGGCCCCGAAGTCGGGCGGGGCGCCGTGGTCGGCGATCGGCTCCTCGGTCTCCTCCAGTGCGGTGATCCGATCCAGCCGGTAGGTGCGCCAGGCTTCGCGCTCCAGGCTCCAGGCCTGCAGGTAGCCGAACCCGTCCCGAACGATCAGTTGCGCCGGCGCCACCTTTGGATTGGACGTGACCAGGCCGGAGTCGGTGTATTCGAGTCCGACCAGTACACCGGCGGTGATGGCAGCGGCCAGTCGCTGGCGGACGTCTTCGGAACCGCCGGACACGGTCACCTCCGGCACCGAGGCGCCGGCGTCGGTAGCGGCCTCCAGCTTCGCCAATGCCGAATCCACGCCGTCGGCGACATTGCGCCCGGCGAGTTCCCGGACAGCGCGCAGCGCCACGACCAGGCTCATCGCCTCATCGGGTGTGAAGCGCATCGGTCGGGAAAGGTACTCGGCGTTGCTGAGCCGGATGCGTCCGGTGGATTCGACGGTGTCCATGTCGATCTCGATCAGGTCACCGGGCATCCCCCCCGGCAGACCGCAGTACCAGAGCACGTTCAGGTCGTCCAGCAGTTGCTCGGTGGTCACCGAGAAGAGCTCGGCGGTCGCGGCGAGTTCCACATCGGCGTGGGCTTGCAGATACGGCACCAGGGAGAGCAACCGCGACACCTGGTCGGCCGAGGTCATCGCTGCTCCTTGGCGATCGCGGTCAGTTGGGAGATCACTGCGCGGCGAATATGGCGCGGACGCAGGGCGAGTGCGTCCGCCCCGTACGCGCACAACTCACCGACGAAATCGGCCACCCGGGAGTAGCTGACCCGGTAGGCGTGGTAGCCGTTGGGGACGTCCGGCTCGCCAGCGAGCGGCACTCCTCTGCGGCGCAGTTCGGCCGCGCGTCCGGGCTTGATCGCGACTACAGCAGTAGCGTCCGGTTGTCTGGGTTCGAGGCTCCGCCAGGCCGCCTCCAGATCGATCTCAGGCACCTGGTAGCCGCCCGGCTTCCCCGCAGCGACCGCCGGCCCTTCGACCCGGGTGACCTTGAACATGCGAGGCTCGCCCTTGCCGCGATCGCGTCCGTACAGGTACCAGGCCCCGCGGCGGTAGGTCATGGTCCAGGGCTCGACCGTCCGGGCCTGTCCCCGGTAGTCGAAGCGGATGGGTGTGCGCGAGCCGGTGGCTGCCCAGATGCTGGGGAAGGCCGGTTCCCTCGCGCCAATCGAGGGCGCCAGCCCGGAGAGCCGCTCCGGGTCGGGATCCACCCCGGCCGCACGCAGCTTGGCCAGCGCGGAGACGGCGTGCTCGGCCTGCGTGGCCGACTCCCAGACTGTGGCGGCCAGGCCCAGAGCCGCGGTCTCGGCCGGGGTGAACTCGATGGCCGGCAGTTCGAAGTCCTTGCGCCGGATGCGATAGCCGACCTCATCGGGGAAGAGCGCGTTGTTGCTTCCGGTCTCCACCGGCACGCCCATGGTGCGCAGTTCGTCCTTGTCGCGCTCGAAGGTGCGCTCGAAGGCGGCATCGGACAGGTCGTGGTACCCCTCGACCACCTGGCGGATCTGCGTCTTCTCGATGAACCGTCGGGCCATGAGCAGGCAGATCGCCAGGTTCATGATGCGTTCTGACTTCCGCGGCGACACGCCGGTGACGTTACCCGATCTGCTTGGATGAATCCGCTGCACACACGCTTTGGGAGGTCGGCTTGTCGGGACGTTTCGCGCCCAGCCCGACTTCCGCGCTGCACGTCGGCAACCTGCGCACCGCACTGGTCGCCTGGCTGCTCGCCCGAAGCACCGGACGCGACTTCCGGCTGCGGATCGAGGATCTCGACGTGACCCGCGTGGCCGCGGCACCGGACGTGGCCGCGCAGCAGGTGGCCGACCTGCTGGCGATCGGGCTCGATTTCGACGGCGAGGTGCTGTGGCAGTCTGCCCGCCTGGACGCCTATGCCGAGGCGGTCCGTGGCCTGGAGACCTACGAGTGCTTCTGCACGCGCCGCGAGATCGCCGAGGCCGCGTCCGCGCCGCACGGGGACGGCTACCGGCCTTACCCCGGCACCTGCCGGAACTTGAGCGCCGCTGCCAGGGACGAACTGCGCCGCACCCGGCAGCCGGCACTGCGCGTGCGTGCGGACGGTGCGACGAGCCCGGTCACCGATCTCTGGGCCGGTTCGGTGTCCGGGGTCGTGGACGACTTCGTGCTGGTTCGCAACGACGGTGCCTTTGCCTACAACCTGGCCGTGGTGGTGGACGATCTGGCGATGGATGTCGACCAGGTCTGCCGTGGCGATGACCTACTGTCGTCGGCTCCTCGCCAGGCGTGGCTGGCGTCCCGACTGGGCGGCACTCCCCCGGTCTACGCCCACGTGCCGCTGGTTGTGAACACCTCCGGCCAGCGCCTGGCCAAGCGCGACGGAGCAGTCACGCTGGCCGACCTGGCCGCCGCGGGCGTGTCCCCTGGACAGGTCCTGAGCCGAATCGCGGTCTCACTCGACCTGGCCGAGCCGGGCGAGCCGGTGACCCCGGCCCGACTTCTCCCCCGCTTCGACCCGACCAACCTCCCCCGCTACCCGTGGGTGGTGCAGCAGACCAGCTGAACCTGCTGCCTGCATCTCCCCCAGCGATCCCATCGGAGCCCGGCGACGAGCCCCCACCAACGGCCCCCGAGGAG
>DAORUI010000061.1:0-15978 GCA_035433085.1 Propionicimonas sp.
GCGTTCATGGCACCCACTCCATCGTTCGTCGCTGTGCGCGTGACCGGGCTTCGCTGAGTGGTGGCTGTGGGGTTTGCCGGCCGGTATAGCGCGGTTTGTCGGCGACGTTTGAAACTGGCCCTCCTGACTGATCCGTGGGTCATTTCCGGCCGGGGAGGGTGGGGAGGAGACCTCACCACAAGCCTTCCACTGGCACCGCCATTGCGCTTGCCGCTGGAGGTCATCTGGAACACCCGGAGCCCGGACGTCGACCGCGTCCTGGAAGTCCTCGTCACCGTGACCACCGATCGACGGCCCTCGACAGCAGGGCGGCCGGAGTAGCCGTGCGCCGTGGTCACATCAGCGCACCGGTGGCGGTGCGGTGGTGCCCCGGACGATCAGTTCCGTGGGAATCAGGACACGTCCACCGGTTCGTGCTGCCGGGGAGCGCAACTGCTCCAGCAGCAGCCGCACCAGTTCCTGCCCGATCTGGTGGAAGTCCTGCTTCACGGTGGTGAGCGGAGGCGAGGAGAACTCACTCAGCTCGATTCCGTCGAAGCCGACGACGGAGACGTCCTCTGGCACCCGACGGCCCGCCTCCTGGAGCGCGCGAATGAGCCCGAACGCCATTTCGTCGTTTGCGCAGTAGACCGCTGTGACCGATTGGTCGAGGGCGATCTGCTGGCCCGTCCGGTAGCCCGAACCGGCGCTCCAGTCTCCCTGCCACAGTTGGGGTGGACGGATTCTCGCCTGCTCGAGTACCTGTTGCCAGGAACTGGTCCGTACCAGCGCCGCCCCGGATTCGGACGGACCGGCAAGGTGGTGGACGGTCCGGTGCCCCAGGTCGAGCAGGTGTCGGACGGCGTCCTGGGTGCCCTGCACCTGGTCGGCGACGACCGAGGGGTAGTAGCCGACCAGGCGGGAATCGGATACCGCGATCGCAAGCCCGGTGGGAAGTGCCAGTGACTCGGGGTCTGCATTCTCGGCACGGATGATGACCAGTCCGTCGATGGCCTGCTGCGAGATCCGGTGCGATGCGTACTGCCACTGTTCCGGATCGGACGGGCGCACCTGGATCAGAGTGACTGATCGCTCACTGGCTTCCGCCGCATCGACGACGGCTTCGGTAATCAGGGTCTCGCCCGTGCGTCCGAACTTGCTCGCGACCAGGCCGATCGTGCCGAAGACCCCGTTGCGCAGGGCGCGCGCCGCTCTGTTGGGTGAGTAGCCGAGCTGGTCCATCGCTGTGAGCACCTTGACCCGGGTGGCCTCACTGACCCTCTCGGCTCCCGTCGACACCCTGGACACGGTCTGCGCCGACACCCCGGCGAGGCGTGCGACGTCCTCGATCGTCGGCCCGGTCTTGCGGCGTCCCCGGCTGGTCGTAGTGGGCATCCCCGCATGATAGCGCCCCTTAGCCGTCATCCGGCAACGTCAACATCCCTGCTGCAGATCGGCCCTCCGTTATGAGATTGTTACCTCAGGCGCAGTGACACCAGGCGCAGATCCTGCTAGGTTTACGTAAACATTCGGAGCCCGTCCGAACCAGGTGGGGGCGAGGGAGCCCCTCGGGACCGCATCGACCCGCGCCTCGGTGCAACCACGAGAAAGTCACCACGAATGAACAAGCTACAAAAGTTCGCCTCGCTGGCACTGGCTCTGCCACTGAGCATCGCGCTGGCGGCCTGCGGCGGCGGCGCCACGGCACCCGCCCCCACCACCACGAGCGCCGCCGCCAGCGGCCCCAAGAGCGGCACTGTGACGGTGTGGTGCTGGGATCCCGCCTTCAACATCTATGCGATGAACGAGGCGGCGAAGATCTACAACAAGGACAACCCGGACGTGAAGATCAACGTCGTCGAGACGTCTTGGGACGACGTCCAGACCAAGCTGACGACGCTGGCGCAGTCCGGGGAGACCAAGGAGCTTCCGGACATCTTCCTGATGCAGAACAACGCCTTCCAGAAGAACGTCATCAACTACCCCGAGATGTTCAGCGACTTCTCGAAGTCCTCGGTCGACTTCAGCCAGTTCCCCGCAGGCGTCACGGCCTACTCCACCGTCGACAACAAGAACTACGGCCTGCCGTTCGACAACGGCACCGCGGTCCTGGCGCTGCGCACCGACGTGCTCAAGGAGGCCGGGTTCACCGCTGACGACTTCACGAACATCACCTGGAGCGATTTCATCGCCAAGGCCAAGGTGGTGAAGGAGAAGACGAAGAAGCCGTTGTTGTCGACCACGTCCGGCTCGGGTGACATGGCCATGATGATGCTGCAGAGCGCCGGCGCCAGCCTGTTCGACGAGAACGGCAACCCGACGATTAGCGGAAACCAGGCGCTGCTCAAGTCGATCGAGACCTACAAGGAGTTGGTGAGCTCCGGCGTGCTGACCGAGGTCAACTCCTGGGACGAGTACGTGGGCTCGTTCGTGAACGGCAACGTGGCGGGCACCCTCAACGGCGTGTGGATTCTGGGCTCGGTGCAGACCGCCAAGGACCAGTCCGGGAAGTGGGCGATCACCAACCTGCCCAAGCTGGACGGCGTCACCGGCGCAACCAACTACTCCGCCAACGGCGGTTCGTCCTGGGCGATCAGCTCGAACGCCAACTACGAACTGGCCTCCGACTTCCTGGCCAAGACGTTCGCCGGCTCCAAGCAGCTCTTCGACACGATCCTGCCATCCTCGGGTGCGGTGGCGAACTGGCTGCCGATGGCCGACAGCTCGGTCTACGCCGAGCCGCAGGAGTTCTTCGGCGGCCAGCCGGTCTTCCAGAAGGTGATCGAGTTCTCCAAGCAGGTGCCCAAGAATAACACCGGCGTCTACTACTATGAGGGCCGGGATGCTGTGAGCGCCGCCTTCACGAAGATCATCAACGGCACCGACCCGGCTGCGGCCCTCGACGAGGCCCAGAAGGCCGTCGAATTCGCGATGAAGTAGTCGTTCGTCTGTCCAGGTGGGTGGGGGTGCACGACCGGCCCCCACCCACCGACTCCCGTCCCCCACAAGGAAGTGAGACACCCGGTGTCGACATTGGCAACCGCAACGGGTTCCGGAGGTGCGTCCGGAACCGCCCGAGACAACGAAGCGACCCCACGCCGGGGCAGACGCCGCCATGGCGTCGAAGAACGCCGCAACCTGACCGGCTGGGTGTTCCTGCTCCCCGCCGCCCTGCTGATCGGCGCGATGAGCTTCTACCCGATGGCGCAGGCGTTCATCCTGTCGCTGAAGACCGGGCGCGGCACCCGGCTGAACTTCGCCGACCCGCTCTGGTACAACTACCAGCGCCTCTTGCAGGACGACATTTTCAAGCTCACCGTCCAGAACACCTTCGTGTACCTGATCATCCAGGTGCCGATCATGCTCGTGATCGCGTTGATCCTGGCCAACCTGCTGAACGACCGTAACCTGCGTTTCAAGGGGCTGTGGCGGACCGCGATCTTCCTGCCCTGCGCGGTCGGCCTGGTCTCCTACTCCTTGGTGTTCCGGACGATCTTCGCCACCGACGGCCTGGTCAACGACATGCTGATGGGCCTGCACTTCATCGACTCGCCGATCAACTGGCTGGGCCAGACCGGCACCGCCAGGATCGTGATCATCCTCGGCCTGCTGTGGCGATGGACCGGCTACAACATGGTCTTCTATCTCGCCGCGATGCAGAACCTCGACTACTCCACCCTCGAGGCCGCCAAGATCGACGGTGCGGGGCCGTTCAAGACCTTCTGGTACGTCACCGTCCCCCAACTGCGGCCGATGATCCTGCTCACCGCGATCCTGTCCACGAACGGCACCATCCAGCTGTTCGACGAGTCCTGGAACCTCACCCAGGGTGGGCCCGCGTACACGACCATGTCGATGTCGCACTACCTGTTCGAGTTGTCGTTCCAGAAGAACCCGAACTTCGGCTATGGCGCCGCCCTGTCCTACGTGATCCTGATCATGGTGGCGATCCTGGCCGCGATCCAGATGAAGGTTGGTGACAAGCGTGACTAAGAAGCTGCGCCGGGTGCCCGGCTACCTCTTCCTCGCCATCTGCGCCCTGCTGTCGGTGGGTCCGCTGTACTTCATGGTCGTCTCGGCCACCAACACCAGCCAGGACGTGCTCGGCTCACGAATGCTGCCGGGCGCCAACCTGGTGGCGAACTTCACCGCGCTGGTCGGTCAGCAGGACGTTGCCTCGGCCATGTGGTTCTCGATGATCCAGGCCGTGGGCACCACCGTCTTGGCGCTGCTGGTCTGCTCGATCGCCGGCTACGGCTTCGAGGTGTTCCACTCCCGCGGCAAGGACCGGCTGATGAACGTGCTGCTGCTGGCGATGATGATCCCGTTCGCGGCGACCATGATTCCGCTGTTCCAGCTGTTCGCCCAGTTCGGGATGATCAACTCCTCGTTCGCGGTCATTCTGCCGGCGATCGCCACGCCGTTCCTGGTGATGTTGTTCCGGCAGTCCTCCCGTTCCTTTCCGCACGAGATCGTCGAGGCTGCCCGCATCGATGGTCTCAGCGAGCTGAACATTTTCGCCCGGATCTACGTGCCCACCATGCGTTCCACCTACGCGGCTGCGGCGGTGATCACCTTCATGGCGGCCTGGAACAACTTCCTGTGGCCGAAAGTCATCATCGTCAACAACACCTACCAGACCATTCCCATGCTCATCTCCAACCTGCGCGCGGGCTACGTGACCGACTACGGAGTACTGATGCTCGCGGTGCTGCTGGCCTCGCTGCCGACGATGGCGATCTTCCTGATCCTGCAGCGCAGCTTCGCCGAGGGCATGACGGGCGCGATCAAGTGAGTTTCGACGTCAGGCGGTTGTCCGACCCGACCTACGTGTCGGACAACCGCCTGGGAGCCCATTCCGACCACCGCTGGTTCGCCGACGCCGCCGAGGCGGCGGCGGGGGCGAGCTCTTTCGAGCAGTGCCTGAACGGGACGTGGAAGTTCCACTACGCCCAGAACCCTGCCGAGACTGTCGAAGGGTTCGAGGCGGTCGGTTTCGACTGCTCGGGCTGGGACGAGATTCCCGTTCCGGCGCACATCCAGTTGCAGGGCTACGACCGTCCGCAATACGTCAACGTGCAGTACCCCTGGGACGGGCTGGAGTCGGTCGAGCCGGGCCGGGTGCCGCAGCGCTTCAACCCGGTCGCCAGCTACGTGCGGACGTTCAGCCTCGACCGGCCGCTGACCGACGGGGAACGGCTGAGTGTATCGTTCAAGGGGGCGGATAGCGCGCTCGCGGTCTGGGTCAATGGCACCTGGATCGGCTACGGCACCGACACGTTCACCCCGTCGGAGTTCGACCTCACCGACGCCCTGGTCGAGGGTGAGAACACCCTCGCCGCGCAGGTGTTCAAGTGGAGCTCCGGCTCCTGGATCGAGGACCAGGACTTCTACCGCTTCTCCGGCCTGTTCCGCGACGTGGTGCTGTACCGCCGGCCCTCTGTCCACGTCGAGGATCTGCTGGTGCGCTGCACGGTGCCGGGGGACCTCGCTGAGGCCGTGGTGTCCGTGCGGGTCTCGCTGGCAGGGCCGGGGAACGTCCGCGCCCGGATCGAAGGCGTGGGTGACCTCACCGGCGGTGCGGACGGCGAGTGGTCCGTCCGTATCCCCGCACCGCGACTGTGGAGCACCGAGGACCCGTACCTGTACGAGTTGGTGGTCGAGGTGTTCGACGACACGGATGCGTTGGTCGAGCACATTCCGCAACCGGTCGGCGTCCGCCGGTTCGGCATCGAGGACGGCGTCTTGAAGCTGAACGGCCGTCGGGTGGTCTTCAATGGGGTGAACCGGCACGAGTTCGGGTTGCAGGGGCGGGTGATGACCCGCGAGCAGACCGAGGCCGACCTGAGGATCATGAAGGCGGCGAACATCAACGCCGTCCGGACCAGTCACTACCCGAACAACTCGTTCTTCTACGAGCTGTGCGACCGCTACGGGCTGATGGTCATCGACGAGATGAACCTGGAGAGCCACGGGCTGTGGGACCGGATCCGGTGGCAGGGCATCGGGGTGGAGGACGCCGTGCCCGGGGACAAGCCGGAGTGGCTACCCGCACTGCTGGACCGCGCGGCCAACATGCTCGAGCGCGACAAGAACCACCCCAGCATCGTGATGTGGTCGTGCGGCAACGAGTCGTTCGGGGGCACGAACATCCTCGCCGTCGCCGACTGGTTCCGCGCGCACGACAGCCGTCCCGTGCACTACGAGGGAGTCCACTGGGACCCCCGCTACCCCCAGACCACCGACGTGACCAGCCAGATGTACACCCCCGCCGCCGAGGTCGAGGCCTACCTGGCGACCCACCGCGACAAGCCGTTCATCCTGTGCGAGTACGCCCACGCGATGGGCAACTCGTTCGGCGCCGTGGACAGATACCTCGATTTCGCCTACCGAGAGCCGCTGTTCCAGGGTGGCTTCATCTGGGACTTCGCCGACCAGGCGATCCGGCTCGTCGACCGCTACGGACGGCAGTACTTCGGCTACGGCGGCGACTGCGGCGAGGCACCCCACGACGGCGACTTCAGCGCCAACGGCATCCTGTTCGCCGACCACACCCCCAAGCCGTTCCTGCAGGAAGTGCGGCACGTCTACCAGCCGTTCCGGATCGCGATCTCCCGCGAGGGTTTCGAGGTGGAGAACCGGTTGCTGTTCACCTCCTCTGCGGCGTACGAGTGTGTGGTCACCCTGGCCCGCGAGGGCGAGGTGCTGCACGAGCAGGTCATCGAGACCGGCGTCGCACCCGGGGTGACCGGCACCTACGCGCTGCCGTTCGGGTTGCCCCTGGGCCCCGGGGAAGTCACCGTTGATGTCGTCTTCCGGCTTCGCGCCGCCACGATCTGGGCCCCTGTCGGTCACACCGTCGCGAGCGAGCAGGCCGTGTTCAGCGAGCCACCGGCCCAGCACCCGCCGCTGGTCGGGCTTGTCGAGACCCCCAGAGCACCTGAACTCGTCGAGGGAATCCACAACGTGGGAGTCCGCGGAACCCACTTCAGCGCGCTGTTCTCGCGGCTGTACGGCGGCCTGGTCTCCTACCGCTACGGGGGGACGCCCGAGAGTGGCCGGGAGTTGCTGCGGGGCATCCCGCAGCCGAACTTCTGGCACGCGCCCACCTCGAACGAGCGCGGCTGGGGTGCCCCGTTCACGGACGGCCAGTGGCTGCAGGCCAGCCGCTACCCGAAGCCGACGATGGGCGACCCGAAGGTGCGCGTCGTCGGCGGCAGCGTCGAGGCGCGCTTCACCTACGCACTGCCCACGATCCCGTCCAGCGAATGCGAACTCGCCTACGTGGTGGACGCAGAGGGCCACGTCGGGGTGACGATGACCGTTCGCCCCGGGGAGGGTCTACCCGAGTTGCCCGAGTTCGGCCTGCTGCTCGCCACCGACGCCGACCTGCACCACCTGCGCTGGTACGGCGAGGGACCGGAAGAGAGCTACGTCGACCGACGCCGGGGGGCCCGGCTGGGGGTGTACTCGGGCGAGGTCGCCGACCAGCTGACCCCCTACGTCCGTCCGCAGGAGGCGGGCAACCACACCGGTGTCCGATGGGCCGAGGTGACTGCTGACGACGGCGCGGGGCTACGGTTCGATTGCGTGGGTGGGATGGAGTTCTCGGCGCTGCCGTGGACGCCGTTCGAGATTGAGAACGCGCTGCACCCGAACGAACTGCCGCCGATCCACCGGACAGTGTTGCGCCCGGCCCTGATGCGGCGCGGCGTGGCCGGCGACGACTCCTGGGGCTCCCGGCCGCATCCGGAGTATCGGCTGCCCGTTGCGCACGAGCTGACCTTCCGGTTCGGTTTCCGCGGCCTGGGGTAGGCGTCCTCGACCAGGGCGACAACAGTTGCGGAGCCTCGGTTGAGCAACACACCTCGGACCTCGAACACGGGTTGGGTTGACGGCTTGCTCATGCGCAGTGGGGCAGGTGGGGCACCCAGGGTGACCGCTGAACTCAACGACGGCGTCCCGGACGGCGAGCGGGTGAACCACAAGCGGGTCGCCCGGGTGATGAAGGCCCACGATCTGGCCGGGATCCGGCTGCGCCGCCGGGTCCGGACCACGCTGCCCGAGCCGGCCGACCAGAAGTATCCCGACCTGCTCAAGCGCGACTTCACCGCCCAGGCGCCGAACCAGCGCTACGTCGGTGACATTACCTGCCTGCCGCTGCCCGAGGGCCGCAACCTGTACCTGGCCACCGTGATCGACTGCTTCTCCCGGAAACTCGCCGGCTGGGCGATCGCCGACCACATGCGCACCGAACTCGTCGAAGACGCCCTGAAGGCCGCCTGCCGCGACCGGGGCAGCCTCGCCGGTGCGGTGTTCCACTCCGATCACGGGCCGTCTACACCTCGGCTGACTACGCCAAACTGTGCGGCCAACTCGGCCTCACCCAATCCATGGGAGCGGTCGGCACCAGCGCCGACAACTGGCTCTTCACACCTGGGGTGGGGGCCGGTCGAGTCCGCCGGCGATCAGGAGCATGCGTAGCCGGTAGTTCTCCCGGTTTCTGAAGCCTCGGGCGATGCGGCGGTGCAGTTCGATCAAGCCGTTCACCGCTTATGCCGATGTCAGGTCGGCCACCCACAGCTGGTTGGGTCCGGTCGCGATGAACTTGCGCTTCACCAGGTCCTCGGGCCGCTCGGTCTCGGCGCCGTCGCCGAAGGTGGTCCTGCGGGTCTTCTCCCGTGGTATCCCACGCAGCCCCTCAGCCCTCATCAGCCGCCCGACCGTGCACCGGGCCACGCTGATGCCCTCTCGGTTCAGCACGGCGTGGATCTTCCTCGCCCCATAGACGCCCAGGTTGGCCTTGTGGGCGGTCTTGATGTCCTGCACCAACTCGGCGTCCCGCACCGCGCGCGCGGACGGCTGCCGATACCTGGCGGCGTAGTAGGTGCTCGGGGCGATCCGGACTCCTGACTCGGTCAGGACCTCACAGATCGGCTCGACCCCGAGCAGGCGGCCCTCCACGACCCGGTCACGGTGGGCGTCGATGTACTCGACCACCACCGCGACCGGAACCTGTCGGCCTACTTGATCCTGCGGTCGAGCTCCGCGGCCGCGAACAACGCGGCAGAGGTCTTCAAGATCTCGTTCGCCCGCCGCAACTCACGGTTCTCCCGCTCCAACTCCGCGATCCGCGCGGTGTCCTCACTGGTCGGGCCCGGCCGGACCCGCATCGTCGATCTCCGCCTGCCTCACCCACGTCCGCAACGCCTCCGGATGGATCCCCAACTGGTCCGCGATCCGCTTGATCGCCCCCGTCGCCGTCACCGGGTCACGACGGGCGTCCAACGCCATCCTCGTCGCCCGATCACGCAACTCCTGGCTGTACTTCTTCGGTGCTGCCACAACTCTCATCCTCCCTGGAATGAGAGCCTCCGAAATCAGTAGCGCAGGGCGTGGCCGAACCGGAAGGTGGGCTCGGCCGTGTCGAACGGAACGTCGCTGCGGCTGGCGATCACCGCGTCCATGGATCCGGGCAGATCGAAGGGCAGCGAGCCGAGCGGCTCGCGCTCGCCGAATAGCACCCGGAGCACCGCCGCATCGCAGGCGCGCCGTAGTTGGCGATGACGGCGGCCGCGGACTTCTCAAGCCCACCGAGCACGGCGGGTCGCTCCAGGTAGGGTCGATCACTGTTGGCGCGGCGGCGACGATCGTCCCGATCCGCTCAAGCTGCTCCGCCGTGAATTCGAGGGATCCCGCGTGGAAGAACGCCTCGAACCCGTTGTTTCGCGGCTCGTAGGGCGCTTTCAGCCGCAGGATCGCGACGTCGGCCTGCTCAGGCGCGTCCACCACGCTCGCGTACGCGCCAAGAGCATCGGCGGCCACGCCTTCGGCGTAGACACGGACGCCGCGGCTCAGGGGAAGAACCTGGTCCCTAGCCGAGTGGGACGGCGAAGCGCTTGGAAGCGGTTGAAGGGACGAGCCGGCCTTCTATGCCGGATGAAGAGTCGGTCAGGCTTCCGCCAGTCTCGACAGCGCCTCGGCGATCGCCTTGTCGCGGTCGGCTGCCGCGTGCTGGTAGCGCATGGCGGCGCTGGATGTCGAGTGGCCGAGCCTGCCCATGAGTTCGGCGAGGGTGGCGCCGGTCTGGGCAGCCAGGACGGCGCCGGTGTGGCGCAGGTCGTGGAATCGCAGGTCGGGCCGTCCGGCCTTCACCCTTGCCTGGTGGTACTGCCAGCCGAACGCGCGCGGGTGGATGTGGTTTCCGGTGGACGAGGCGAACAGCATCGCGTCCCGGCCGCGGTCGGTGTGCTCGGCCAGATGTGCCTCCACAGCCGGGAGGATGTGCGGCGGAATATGCACCTCGCGAAGGCCGGCCGCACTCTTGGGAGTCCCCACGACGGCCTTGGAGACCAGCTTGCCGGTCTCCGGATCCCGGACGCTGGGCCAGGTCACGCCGCGGGCCACGGTGATGGTCCCCCGCTTCAGGTCGATGTCTCGACGTCGGAGTTCGGCGATCTCGCCGTACCGAAGTGCGCACCAGCCGCCCAACAGGACGGCCAGCTGGAGCCGCTTGGGCATGTTCGCGGCGATCGCAGCCAGCTCGGCAGGGGTCGCCGGCGTGATCTTCCTGGCCCGCTGGGCGCGCCCGGCGCCCGGGATCTTGCACGGGTTGGTCGGAATCAGCTTCTTATCGGTGGCGGTCGTGGTGATCGCCCGCAGCAGCTGGTAGACGTGCGCGCGCTGGGTGGGCGTCTCGGCGTCAAGGTCGTCGTACCACTCCTGAACCCGGGTCGGGGTGAGCTGCCGCAGCGGCAGGCTCCCCAGCGTCGGGAGGATGTGTCCGTCGAGGTAGCGCCGGTAATCGGCGACCGTCCGCGCTTTGAGCGGCTCGCCCTTGGCCGTCTTGCGGCTGGCCAGCCACTCGTCGGCGAAGTCCCTGAAGCTCTGCCCCACGGCCCTGCGGACCGCTCGCCGCTCGCTCGGCGGCGTCCACACGTCGAGGTCGATCAGCTTGCGTTCGGCGGCCAGCCAGGCCACGGCGTCGTCCTTGCTCATGAACGTCGAGGGCGGGCTGTGAAGCTGGGTGTCCGGGCCGGTGTAGGCCGCCTGCCAGCGCTTCGACGGCAGCTGCCGCAGGCGTCCGAAGCCTCGCCGCTCCCGCTGTTCGTGCAACATACGTGCAATATAGCAGCCCATCAGCGCCCACGTCTGCCCACTTCTGCCCAAGTAGCGGGGCGCGTATGGTGAGGCGTACGGCCTAGTCAGCACGGCTCTTACAAGGGGGTATCCCGTTACTCGTCACTTCTGCGAGTATCTGGTTCGAGTCCCGTTACTCACCCCAATGCAACGTTGCGTTCTGGCTGCGCTAGCCTCGATTTCACCGCGAGATGAAGGTGGTGGCACCGTGGAACGGATCCCTTGGCGCTCGTTCGTCGCACTCGGTGACTCCAACACCGAGGGCCTGCAGGACTTCGACGCCGGCGGACGCCCGATCGGCTGGGCCGACCGGTTCGTGCAGCACCTCGCCGACCGTGCCGAGGTCGGCATCGAGTACGCGAACCTCGCGATCCGCGGACGCCTGCTGCGCCCGATCCTCGACGAGCAGGTGGAGCCGGCACTGGCGTTGAAGCCCGATCTGGTGTCGCTGTGGGGCGGCGGCAACGACCTGCTGCGCTTCGGTGCCGACCCGGACGAGATGTCCGCAGCCATGGAGTCCGCAGTCGTCCGCTTCCGCGAGACAGGGGTCGACGTACTGATCGGCCTCGGGGTGGACGCGAAGGACTCCCCCATTGTCGGCCTCACCCGCAATCGGGCGGCCATCTACAACCTGAACCTCACTGGCATCGCCCGTCGGCACGGCGCGTACATCATCGATGCATGGAGTCTGGCCTGCCTGCGCGACTGGCGGATGTGGCACGAGGACCGGTTACATCTCAACGGCGAGGGCCATGAACGCATCGCCCAGGCCGCCCTGGTCGCCCTCGGCCTCACCCCCGGCGACCCTGACTGGGCCGAGCCGCTGCCCCCAGCGCCCGCGCTCAGCAGTCGCGAGACCTTCGATTGGCACTACGTCTGGGCGCGCGACCACCTGCGGCCCTGGCTCGGCCGTAGGGTCCGCCGCACCAGCTCCGGCGCCGGCCGCGTCCCCAAGCAGCCCGAGTTCCGCCTGGTCACCCCGGCCTGAACGAGAAGGGGACAGTCCCCTTTTCGTTCAGGTTATCCACAACCCCGGCGTACCCACCGCCGATGACGAGTGGGACGTTGCCGGGGCACACGGCAGAATGGACGTCATGCCGTCCAACCTGGCCACGCCCGCCGCGCCTGCGTCCCTGCCCGCAGCGGATCGCGCACGACTGTGGCTGGCCACCCGCATCGGGGACGCGGTCGCGCTCGCGTCCCGGATTGCCGGGAAAGGCTCGGGCGCCTCGATCCGGGGGCAGATCCTCACCCGGATCGCCCCGGACGCCTTCGCACAGCTGCTGCAGGGTCGTCGCGTCCTCGCAGTGTCGGGTACCAACGGCAAGACCACGACCACCCACCTGCTCGCGGCCGCAGTCCGTACCGGCCTCGGCCCAGACGCGGGTCGCCTCGTCACGAACGCGGACGGCGCCAATCTCCACTACGGCATCGCGTCCGCCCTCAGCCAGCAACTCAGCGCCGACATCGCGGTGATCGAAACTGATGAGCGCGTGGTCTCGGACATGATTGCGAAGGCGCGCCCTGAACTGTTGGTGCTGCTCAACTTCAGCCGCGACCAACTCGACCGGCACCACGAGATCAAGTCGCTGGGACGCGCCTGGCGGATCGCCCTGGAGGCCGCCGGAGACGCCGGACCGACGATCGTCGCGAACTCCTGCGACCCACTGGTCGTCTGGTCGGCAGGAACCGCGGCGCGCGTGATCTGGGTGGAGACCGCGACGGTCTGGAACGCGGACGGGGCACTATGCCCGGCCTGCGGCACCGTGCTCGCGCACGCGAAAACCCCCGCCGGAGCGAGGTGGACATGCCCAGCTTGCGGTCTTCACCAACCAGAAGCCGAGTATCTGGTGAGCGGCGACCAGATCGTGCTCCCGAGCGGGAAGATGGTTCGGCCGGACCTGCAGGTGCCGGGCTCGTTCAACGTGTCCAACGCCGCCTGCGCGCTGGCTGCCGCGATCGAGTTCGGGGTACCGCTACCGAAGGCGCTGGCCGGGATGCACACCGTCACCTCGCCGGCCGGACGGTTCGCGACCACAACCTTCGGCACCACGACTGCCCGCCTACTGCTGGCGAAGAACCCGGCCGGCTGGGCGGAGGCGCTGCCGCTGGCCACGTCCGATCCGGTGGTGCTGGCCATCGACTCGGTGGCTGCCGACGGCAAGGACGTGTCGTGGTTGTGGGACGTGCCTTACGAGCAACTCGCCGGTCGCAAGGTGATCTGCACGGGCCCGAGGGCGCAGGACCTGGCCGTCCGGCTGAGCTACGCCGGAGTCGAGCATGAGATCGAGCCCGATCTGCGCGCAGCGTTGGGTGAGCGCGCCCGGACGGTGGACGTGATCGCCACCTACACGCCGTTCCAGAAGCTACTGAAGATGGCGGGGCTGCGATGAGCGTCGAGATCGTTCTGGTCTACCAGTCGCTGCTGGGCATCTACGGCGACCGCGGGAACGCGATGGTGTTGCGCCAACGGCTCGCGTGGCGAGGCATCGACGCCGTGCTGACCGAGGTGGAACCGGGCGACCCGGTGCCCGCGACCGGCGCGGTGTACCTGCTCGGCGGTGGTGAGGACGCGGCTCAGATCTCGGCGGTGAATGGCCTGAAGGCGGACGGCCACCTGTTCGAGGCGATCGACAACGGGGCTGTGCTCTTCGCGGTGTGCGCGGGTTACCAGATCGCCGGGAAGACCTTCACGGTCGGCGAGAGCGACACGGTCGTCGACGGGCTCGGCCTGCTGGACGTGACCACGCGCCGCGGGTCCGAGCGCGCGGTCGGCGAGATCCTGACGACCTGGACGAAGCCCGACGGAACCCAGTCGCCGATCACTGGTTTCGAGAACCATGGCGGCTTCACCTATCTGGGCCCGGACGCAACCCCGCTGGCCCGGGTCGAGGTCGGCGTCGGCAACGCCGGCGACGGAACCGAGGGCGCAGTGCACGGACGCGTGATCGGCACCTATCCGCACGGCCCGGTACTGGCCCGCAACCCCGATCTGGCCGACCACCTGCTGTCACTCGCGCTCGAACGCGAACTCGACCCCCTCCCGCGTCCGGAGCTGGACGAGCTGCGCAGGCAGCGCATCGCCGCGGTTCGCCGCGCTGGATCACGCCGGTGATCCCAGCCTGCCGCGGCTTCGGCCTCCGTTGGTGTGGTTATGCGGCAGATGGCGCCGAGCACCATCTGTTCGGCGTCCGTACTTGTCGTTCTCAGGCCCGGAATCGGCTCCATAACCACAACTGCGGACGCTGAAGCGGCGTTGGCGCCTGCCGCCCCATCCATATCCGCAAGAACGGACGTCGACAACGCAACCGATGGTCAGCGAACCGGATTCTGCCGTCGCTCCAGGGACGCCTCGGTGGCGTCCGGTTCGGTGTAGCGGGTTGAGAGCACGCGATACGACCGGGTGAGGAAGGCGCCGAGAGTCAGCACGAGGCCGAACAGGCTGGCAATCACGAACACGAGCGCTATTCCGCGTGCCTGGCCGTCTCCGAGCAGCCAGCCGAAACGGTCGCGTCCGGCGTCGGTGTTCATGTAGGGAATCAGCCAGAACTCGGCGATCGGTCCGATCAGGAAGGTGCTGAGCGGGGCGGCGGCGACCTCGATGGTCTGGGCGAAGCCGAAGACGCGTCCCTGCTTGGCGAACGGCACCACCTTCTGCAGGACAGTCTGCTCAGCGGCCTCGACCACCGGGATCAGCGCCATGTAAAGAAGCACACCCACTGACAGCAGCCAGATGTTCTCGCGAAGGGTGAAGCCGAACCCGATCAGCCACATCAACACGTTCGCGCCCAGCAGCGCACGCAGGGGTTTGGCACCGAGTCCCATCTTGGCCACCCAGCCGGCGCCGAGGATGAAGCCGAAACTCAGCACGCCCCAGAGGATGCCCCAAACCTCGACCGACACCAGGTTCAGACCGTAGGCGTCCATCAACGCCATGAACACACCGCCAAGCAGATTGTTGATCGTGCTGAAGATCACGAGCCCCATCAGCCCGGGCACTTCGACGACCGCCCGGAACGCGCCGGCGAAGTCGACCGCCTTGGGCACGTCTTCGCTGTGCAGGATCTCCGCCTCGGGGATCGAAACGGTCAAGAGGTGCAGCAGCGAGACCACGGTCAACGATGCGGCGATCACCACCGCCCAGGTCATACCCAACTGGCCGACAGCCAGACCCGAGAAGACGGATGTGATCGCGAACCCGAAGCCGCCCACCATGCCGACCAGACCGTTGATGTTCGACCGCTTCTCGGTCGGAATCAGCAGAGTCACGCAGGTGGAAAGGGCTATGCCGCGTGCGCTCTCGACCACCGCGCCGAACAGGATGATCAGTACGAATCCCCAGAACGCCGCACTGCCGACCGTGAGGATCGCCGAGGTCGGCACGACCAAGAAGTAGACCAGCGCGAGAATGAAGGAGCACGCGGTGACCACCGTTGCCACGACCATGACCTTCTTCTTGCGCCACCGGTCGACCCAGGTGCCGAACGGCACCCCCATGACCGCGATCAGCAGCATGTAGCTGCCGCCGAGCAACGCCGTGGCCAGCACGGAGCGTGTTTCGAGATACATCCAGAACGTCAGGGCGAACCAGAGGAAGCTCGTGGTCACATTTGCGATCAGGGTGTTGACCAGCAATCCGTAGAAGCTCTTCGTGTGGTCCAAGAGGCGCCCCCTGCCGTGAGCGACCCATGATGCCACAGGCCGGTGGTCCCGCTGTGGGAGCAGAATTGGGCATCCCGGTCGCAGGCTCGCCTCGATCCTGGCCGATTTCGCCTCAGCCGGGGTGATGAGGTAAGTTTCTGCCTGCGCGCCGCTAGCTCAACTGGCAGAGCAGCTGGCTCTTAACTAGCGGGTTCGGGG
>DAORUI010000062.1:0-6611 GCA_035433085.1 Propionicimonas sp.
GCGCTGTCCTGAGGAGCTGACGCCTGAGCTTGCGAAGGCGCCAGCGTCACGAAGGGCGCTGTCCTGAGGAGCGAATCCCAAGCTTGCGAGGGAGTCGCGTCACGAAGGGGGCGCTGTCCTGAGGAGCTGAAGCCTGAGCTTGCGAAGGCGCCAAGAAGAAGCCGCCGTCCGATTCGGACGGCGGCTTCTCTCATTTCCCCAACCCGGACAGGCATGAAAGACCTGACATTCTGACAAATACCGCCCGGGGTATTAATGAACTCCTGATATTGCATAAATCCCCTTGTCAACGGCACAGTCCGGAGCGGAGTACATTGACCCTGACCTCCAGTGAAACCCAACGAAGGGTGCCCCCAAATGGCCCGCGATATCACCGGACTGCCCGATCTCGCCGTCGAAGGCGGACGGGTCGCCCCGATCCGTTCCCGCATGCCGGTGTACGTCGACCTGCTGCCGCCGTGCAACAACGCGTGCCCGGCCGGCGAGAACATCCAGGAGTGGCTGCGCCTGGTGAAAGCCGGCGAGGAGGAGCAGGCCTGGCGTGAACTGGTGAAGAACAACCCGTTCCCCGCGATCCATGGACGCGTCTGCTACCACCCGTGCGAAGCAGCGTGCAATCGCGAGGAACTGGACGGGGCCGTCAGCATCCACTCCGTCGAGCGCTACCTCGGTGACCTCGCCATCGAGAAGGGGTGGACGTTCGAGAAGCCCCGGTTCCGCTCGGGCCGCAAGGTACTGGTGATCGGAGCCGGCCCGTCCGGCCTTTCCGCGGCGTACCAGCTGGCCAAGATGGGCCACGAGGTCGAGATCCGCGACTCCTCGGACACCCCCGGCGGCATGATGCGCTACGGCATCCCCGAGTACCGGCTGCCTCGCGACGTCCTGGACGCCGAGATCTCCCGCCTCTACGACCTGGGCGTGCGTATTACAACGAACTACACGGTCAAGGACCTGATGGCCGATCAGGCCGAAGGCGGCTTCGAGGCAGTATTCGTCGCCATCGGCGCGCACCTGTCCAAGCGCATCGACATCCCCAACCGGGACGCCTCCAAGATCGTGGACGCGGTCAGCTTCCTGCGCGACGTCGCGTCCGGCGAGCGTCCGCTGATCGGACGCAAGGTGGCCGTCTACGGCGGCGGCAACACCGCGATGGACGCGGCCCGCGTGGCCCGCCGCCTCGGCGCGGAGGAGTCGATCATCGTCTACCGGCGCACCGAGGAGCAGATGCCGGCGCACGCGGACGAGAAGGAGGGCGCCGAGCGCGAGGGCGTCAAGATGAACTGGCTGCGCACCATCTCTTCGATGGATGAGGGCGACCTCACCGTCGAGATCATGGAGCTCGACGAGAACGGCAAGGCCCGTGGTACCGGCCGCTTCGAGACCCTGCAGGCCGACACCGTCATCCTCGCGCTGGGCCAGGAGGCGGACTCGAACTTCCTGCGACGCATTCCCGGCATGCACTTCGAGCACGACGTCGTGCAGGTCGATCCGCGCACGCTGATGACCGGCGTCCCGGGCATCTTCGCCGGCGGCGACGCGGTTCCGTCCGAACGAACCGTGACCATCGGTGTCGGCCACGGCAAGCGGGCAGCCCAGCAGATCGACGCCTGGATGGCCAACCGGGACGCCGGCTCGCGCCCCAAGCACGAACTGGCCAGCTTCGACCGGCTCAACCTGTGGTACTTCGGCGACGCCCGCAAGCACTCCCAACCCGAACTCGAACCTGACGACCGCATCACCGACTTCGACGAGATCGTCGGTGGCCTCACCGACGAGCAGGCGCACTTCGAGGCGGCGCGGTGCCTGTCCTGCGGCAACTGTTTCGAGTGCGACGGCTGCCTGGGCTCCTGCCCCGAGGACGCGGTGATCAAGCTCGGCAAGGGCTTCCGCTACCGCTTCGACTACGACAAATGCACCGGCTGTGCCACCTGCTACGAGCAGTGCCCGGTGCACGCCATCGAGATGGTGGAGGAGAAGGCATGAGCCCTTCGTCAAGCTCAGGGACCTTACGGGTGATCATCGACGGCAACGAGGCCGCCGCCTCGGCGGCTTTCCGGCTGAACGAGTTGTGCAGCATCTACCCGATCACCCCGTCCTCAACGATGGCCGAACTTGCGGACGAGTGGTCGGCCCTGGGCCGGTCGAACGTGTACGGCATGGTGCCGACCGTCGTTGAGATGCAATCCGAGGGCGGGGCCGCCGGCGCGCTGCACGGCGCCCTCCAAGGTGGTGCACTGAGCACGACCTTCACCGCGTCGCAGGGCCTCCTGCTGATGATCCCGAACATGTACAAGATCGCCGGTGAACTCACCTCGACGGTGTTGCACGTAGCGGCCCGGTCGCTGGCCGCTCAGGGCCTGAGCATCTACGGCGACCACCAGGACGTGATGGCCGTCCGCCAGACCGGCTTCGCGATGCTGAACAGTTCCAGCGTGCAGGAGGCCCACGACATGGCCGCGGTGGCCCAGTTGGCCACGCTCACCTCGCGGGTGCCGTTCGTCCACTTCTTCGACGGCTTCCGCACGAGCCATGAGGAGAACGGCGTCGAACTGCTGACCGACGCCCAACTGCTGGGCTTCGTGCCGGAGGATCTGGTGCGCCAGCATCGTCGCCGCGCGCTCTCGCCCGAGCACCCCTACATCCGTGGCACCGCGCAGAACCCGGACACCTACTTCCAGGGGCGCGAGTCCGTGAACCTCTACTACGACGCCGTCCCCGGCGTGGTGGCCGACGCCCTGGGCAAGTTCGCCGAACTGACGGGACGCAGCTACGACCTGGTCGAGTACTACGGCCACCCGGAGGCCGAGCGGGTCACTGTGATCATGGGCTCCGGCGCGCAGACCGTCCGCAGCACCGTGGCGCACCTGGTCGCCCAGGGTGAGAAGGTCGGGGTGGTGCAACTGCGCCTGTACCGGCCGTTCCCGACCGAGGCTGTGCTGGCGGCCATCCCGACCACCGCGAAGGTGGTTGCCGTCCTCGACCGCACCAAGGAGCCGGGCGCCGGCGGCGAGCCGCTCTTCCTCGACGTTGCCGCGGCGATCGGCGAAGCCGCGTCGCGAGGGGTCTCGACCGGCTCGGCCAACGCAGGCACACCTCCGCTGCTGGTCGGCGGCCGCTACGGCCTCTCCAGCAAAGAGTTCACCCCAGCCATGGTGGTGGGCATCTACGCCGAACTGGCGCTGGCATCACCCCGTCCGCGGTTCACGATCGGCATCAACGACGACGTGACCATGCTCTCGCTGCCCTACGACGCGTCCATCGATCTGGAGGATCCGCAGACCCTGCGCGCGGTGTTCTACGGCCTGGGCTCGGACGGCACCGTGGGCGCGAACAAGAACACCGTCAAGATCATCGGCGGCATCGAGAACACCTACGCGCAGGGCTACTACGTCTACGACTCGAAGAAGTCGGGTTCGCGGACGGTCTCGCACCTGCGCTTCGGACCCAATCCGATCGAGGCGCCCTACCTGGTCAGCCAGGCCGGGTTCATCGGCTGCCATCACTGGTCGATCCTCGAACGGGTGGACGTGCTGGAGTACGCACGTCCGGGCACGGTGCTGCTGCTCAACACCCCGTACGAGCCCGGCGAGGTCTTCGCGCACCTGCCCGTACCGATGCAGGAGAAGATCATCGCCCTCGGCATCGAGCTGTGGGCGATCGACGCCAACATGGTGGCGCGCAAGAGCGGCATGGGCAGGCGCACCAACACCGTGCTGCAGACCTGCTTCTTCGCCATCTCGAATGTGATGCCACGCGCGGAGGCGGTCGAAGAGGTCAAGCGGACGATCCGCAAGACCTACGCCCGCAAGGGCGCCGACGTGGTGGCGAAGAACGAGGCTGCGGTCGACGCCTCGATCGAGAGCCTGCACCGCATCGAGGTACCCGCGGCAACGGTGGGTACGGTGGAGATGATCCCGCCGGTGCCGGCCTCCGCGCCGGACTTCGTCCGCAACGTCACCTCATTCATGCTGGCAGGCGCCGGCGACAAGCTGCCGGTCAGCGCACTGCCGGTGGACGGCACCTACCCGTCCGGCACCACCCAGTACGAGAAGCGGAACATCTCCGACATCATCGCCGAGTGGGATCCGGAGGCCTGCATCCAGTGCGGCAACTGCGCCTTCGTCTGCCCGCACGCGGTGCTGCGCGCGAAGTACTACGCGGGTTCCGCGCTCAACGGGGCTCCGGACGCGTTCCAGTCGGCCCCGCTGAACGCTGCGGGCTTCCCCGGCTCGCGGTACACCCTGCAGGTGTACGCCGAAGACTGCACCGGCTGCGGGCTTTGCGTCGAGGCGTGCCCGGTGAAGCCGCTGGGCAGCGGCGGGACGCGGAAGGCGATCAACCTGACCCCGGTTCTGGAGCGCACGAAGGAGAAGGAGAACGTCACGTTCTTCGAGTCCATCCCGGTGAACCGACGCTCCCGGATCGACTTCGCGAACGTGCGCGGCACCCAGTTCCTGGAGCCGCTGTTCGAGTTCTCCGGCGCCTGCTCCGGCTGCGGCGAGACCCCGTACCTGAAGCTGCTCACCCAGCTGTTCGGTGGCCGCGCGACAGTGGCCAACGCGACCGGGTGCTCGTCCATCTACGGCGGCAACCTGCCCACGACGCCCTGGTCGTCGAACAAGTACGGACGCGGGCCGGCCTGGTCGAACTCCCTGTTCGAGGACAACGCCGAGTTCGGGCTGGGGCTGCGGCTGGCCGCGGACCTGCATACCGCTACGGCGCGCAAGCGGCTGGCCGCGCTGCGTGACGATCTCGGCGAAGAGGTCGTGGACGCGATCCTGGACGCGCCGCAGCAGTACGAGTCGGAACTGAGCCAGCAGCGTGCCCGGGTGGATGCGCTGAAGGCGCAGCTCGACACGATGTCGGGGCCAGGGGTGGAGGACCTGCGCTCGGTGGCTGACCACCTACTGCGCCGCTCGGTGTGGATCGTGGGCGGCGACGGCTGGGCGTACGACATCGGGTCGGCGGGTGTGGACCACGTGCTCGCGTCCGGGCGCAACGTGAACATCCTGGTGCTCGACACCGAGGTGTACTCGAACACCGGCGGGCAGGCGTCCAAGTCGACGCCGATGGGCGCGGTGGCCAAGTTCGCGGCCGCCGGCAAGCCCACCGGCAAGAAGGACATGGCCCTGCAGGCCACCGCCTACGGCAACGTCTACGTCGCCCGGGTGGCGATGGGCGCCGACGCCCAGCAGACCTTGAAGGCGTTCCGAGAGGCGGAGGCTTACGACGGGCCGAGCCTGATCCTCGCGTACAGCCACTGCATCGCCCACGGCATCGACATGCGCAAGGGACTCGACCAACAGTACGCGGCGGTCGCGTCCGGGCACTGGCCGCTGATGCGGTACAACCCGGTGCTGCGAGCGGCCGGCAAGAACCCGTTCCTGCTCGACTCGCCCCGTCCGCGGATGCCGCTGCGCGACTACCACGTGAAGGAACTCAGGTTCCGGATGCTGATGAACTCTGATCCCGAGAACGCGGAGCGGCTGCTCGCGCTCGGGCAGGAGCAGGTGATGCGACGCTGGGCCGAGTACGAGGAAATGGCCACGCGGAGCGCCGACCGATTCGCGCAGACGGCCCACTGATGACCACCACGTATCTGGGACTGCCGTTGCGCAGCCCGCTGGTCGCCTCAGCCGGCCCGCTCTCGCAGACCGTCGACTCGGTGAAAGCCCTGGCTGATGCCGGCTTGGGCGCAGTGGTGCTGTACTCGCTGTTCGAGGAGCAGGTGCGGCGCCAGGCTGAGCGGGATGCCGCTCTGGAGGAGTTGAACGCCGAGGTCTATGCCGAGGCGACCAGCTACTTCCCCGATCTGGGGGAAGCGGACGAGAGCCCGGCGCGGGCGTACCTGAGCCTGGTGGAGCGGTCGGCGGCGGCCATCGAGGTGCCGCTGATCGCGAGCCTCAACGGCGCCAGCGTGGGCGGCTGGGTGGAGTTCGCCCGGCAGTTGGCGGACGCCGGCGCGTCGGCGCTGGAGTGCAACATCTACTTCGTGCCGGGCGACGTGCGGTTGACCGGCGCGGACGTGGAGAAGCGGCACCTGGAGATCGTGGCTGCAGTGAAGGCGGCCGTGGATCTCCCGGTCGCGGTGAAGCTCTCGCCGTACTTCTCTTCGGTCGGCAACTTCGCGCTGCAGATGGTCGAAGCGGGGGCTGATGGTCTGGTGCTGTTCAACCGCTTCCTGCAGCCTTCGGTGGACACCGAGGCGCTGGCTGTCGTGCCGGAGGTGACCCTGTCGTCGGCAGCTGACGCGCGGCTGCCTCGAACCTGGATCGCCACGCTGCGCAACCAGACGTCCGCCTCGCTGGCCGCGACATCAGGGGTGGAGACCGCCGAGGACGTTGCCGCCTACCTGCTGGCCGGTGCGGACGTGGTGATGACCACCTCCGCCCTGGTTCGTCACGGCATCGGCTACGCCGCACAACTGCTCGCCGGCCTGTCCCGCTGGGAGCGTCGCAAAGGCTTCGACTCGGTCGCCGACTACCGCGGCCTGCTCGCCGTGCCTGCCGACGCCGACGGTGCCGGCTACGCCCGCTCGGGCTACGTCACCGCCCTGCAGAAGGCCCAGTCGACCTACGGCTCCCTGGCGTAACGGCCCCTGAGCCTGACGA
>DAORUI010000062.1:6711-9925 GCA_035433085.1 Propionicimonas sp.
CTCGTCCTGTTCGGAATGCTCATCGGTGCCGCTGCACAGCTGGTGCTCGGGCGCTCGCGCAGGAGCATCGACTGGGCGATGGCCTTCGTCGCCGGCCTCGCCGGGTCGTTCGTCGGCGGCCTGCTGCTCAGCCTGCTGACCGGCGACGGCCTGCAGTTGCGTCCATCCGGTCTGCTCGGTTCGTTGGCCGGCGCGGTGATCGTGACCGCCGGCTGGCAGGCGTGGCTCCGTCGGACGAAGGCCAACCACTAACTGCCTGATCGGCGTCGCCAGGCCGGTTGCGCGAGCTTCGTCCAAGACCGTTCTTGGGCAGGCCGTAGACGAGACCTTTGAGGCCCGACTCGGACAACCCTTCAGCCACTCGTCAGCCCCAGAACCAGAGCGCGATTCCCGCTACCAGTGCGATCGCCGGAACGATAACGCCGGGCAGCCAGGACGACCTCGGCTTCGACGCTGGCGAGCCAGGCAGCGGCGAGGTGATCTCGTCAGCCGGCTCCTTGCGAGCGTCCAGCCCACCGGCCAAGGCACCGCCGGCCAGCAGCAACACCGCGATCCCAACGACCAACCAAGCCGGAAGCTGTGCGATCACGCCGGGAGCCATCATTGTCGGCACAACCAGCAGGACCATCAGCAATGCTCCGGCGAGCACTCCCAAGATGGGCCGGGACAGGAGTGCGCGCAGGATCGGTCCGGCGGCCAGGACCAGGGACGCGGCCAGTCCCAGGAACAGCACCAGCCAGAGCACCTCGCCCAGTTGGACCCCGACTGGGACGCCCTGCTTGAGCGCCGGCAGCCCGGCGAACAGCAGGAACAGTCCGATCACCTGGGCCATGATCGGAGCCACCGTACGTCCGATCGCCGCCGGTTCCTGGCGCGGGTCGACCGGCAGGTTGAGGGAGTCGGCGTAGGCGATCGGGTCCCCGAAGATCTCGGTCGCCGATTCACCGCTCTCGGCGCAGTGCGACTCGACCTCGGCCAGGACCGCGCCGATCCGCTCCCCGGCGACACCGCGCAGGCGCAACTCGACCAGCAGGGCGTCCGCCCAGAATGGCTCGACGTTGGGCGCGATCTGCTTGCGGATCGATTCTGGAAGCTTCATGCCAACTCCTTCTGTGGTGAGCCGGCAAGCAGTCTGCCGGTCACTTCGGTGAACTCGCCCCAACGGGTCGCGCGGTCGGCCAGTTCGGCCCGTCCGGACGCGGTGAGCGTGTAGTACTTGCGTCCCGGACCGTTCTCGCCGGCACGCCATTCGACGTTGACCCAGCCAGCCTGCTCACAGCGTCCGAGCAGCGGGTAGAGCGTGCCGCCCTTCAACTCGCCGAGCCCACGCTCGGTCAGCTCGGCCGAGATCGCATAGCCGTAGGTGGGTCCGCGTCCGATGATCGCGAGGACGCAGACCTCGAGCACCCCGCGGAGCCACTCGGTCGGCCACTGCGCATCGATCATGGCTAGATAGTAGGCCGATCTAGTTAGTCGTGCAACATAGTTGGCTGAGGGTCGCGCCGCGATTCGGACCGGTGCGATTAAAATGTAGGCGGCCCTGAGCGCGCGGTGAAAGCTCACGGGTCCAAATCGCGCCGCCATATCGGCTGGTCGAGCCTGTCGAGGCCCGCGGCCGTTGGCCGAACGAGGCCGGCGCTCTGCAATCTTCGGCTCCGCACGCGCCCGGCCGCTAGATTGAGCACGTCCCTCGCGAGGAAGGCCCAGCAATCAGCGAGCACAATCCTGCCGACGAACCCGCGGCCGGCGTCGCGCCGGTGCGCAAGCAGCTGACCATCGCCGAGTTCACCGACAACTACGGTCCGGCGCACAGCGGTCTGCTCTACGCAGTGCAGTTCCTTGAGGAGCAGGTGCTCGCCGCCGGTCACAAGCTGCTTCTGGTCGCGCCCGAGGCCAACGGGCCGAACCCGCACGCCGGACACCCTGCCAGGCGCGAGATCCGGCTGCCCAGCGTCCCGATTCCGGGGACGCAGATCCGGCTCTCCATGGGTCAGGACTTCGACTACCGCCTGGCCCAGATGGTCGCCAACCCGCCGGACGTGATCCACGTCCACGGCTTGGGCCCGATCGGGCTGCTGGGTATGTGGGTCGCCGAGCGCACCGGCAAGCCGCTGGTGATCACCTGGCACACCGACCTGGAGGCCTACGCCGAGCACTACTGGCACGTGGTGCCGTTCCTGAACGCGGCCTACAAGGTCTACGAGATGCACATGGCCGAGAGCACGTGGGAACAGATCAAGAAGCTCAAGTTCAAGCGTCCCCGCCGCGGCGGCGCTCAGGTGGAGTTGCTTCAGCTCGCGTCCAAGATGCTCACCGACGCCGACCTGGTGACCACCCCGTCCGACAAGACCGCCAAGCGCGTGCTCGAGATCGCCCCTGGTGCGCAGGTGCGCGTGGTGCCCAACGGCACGGACGCCCTGCCGGAGCTGCCGCCGATCGCCAAGGGCAAGGGTCCGCGGCTGATCTACGTCGGCCGGATCTCGCTGGAGAAGGGCATCGGGCTGATGCTCGACGCCTTCGAGCTCGTCCGCGGACAGGTGCCCAACGTCGATCTCATGATCGTCGGCGACTGGCGGGAGACCCCGGCCAAGCTCCGCCGACGGCTGCAGCGCGCGGCCCGGTTCGGTGGCGTGAAGCTGCCAGGACAGATCCCCCGGGAGAAGCTCGGCGCGTACTACGCCTCGGGGGACGCGTTCGTGTTCGCCTCTCTGACCGACACCCAGGCGCTGGTGCTGCACGAGGCCGCCCACGCCGGGCTGCCGTTCGTGATCGTCGACCACGAACTCCGCCTTGTCGTGGAACCTGGCGTGAACGCGGTGCTGGCCAGGCCCAACGCCGTCTCGCTGGCCGGCGCGATGGTGAGCATGCTGAACAACCTCAAGGACCCTGAATTCGCGGCCACCGCCCGCGCCAGGTCGAAGGAGCTCGCCGCCAAGTGGACGATCGCGAACCAGTCGGAGGAATTCGTGAGCATCTACGAAGCCCTGGCCGCCGGACGTCCGGTGGAGATCACTGAAGGTCTGGACCCCCGGGTCGGCCGTCGGGTCTTCCCGCGACGCAAGGTCACCGCGGAGTTCGCACCGAAGAGCTGAGCCTCATCCCCCCAACGATCCCTGAGGAGCCCCGGCCTGAGCGTGCGAAGGCCTGGGCGTCACGCTCTCCCAACGATCCCTGAGGAGCCCCGGCCTGAGCTTGCGAAGGCCTGGGCGTCACG
>DAORUI010000062.1:10025-15746 GCA_035433085.1 Propionicimonas sp.
TCCCAACGATCCCTGAGGAGCCCCGGCCTGAGCTTGCGAAGGCCTGGGCGTCACGCTCTCCCAACGATCCCTGAGGAGCCCCGGCCTGAGCTTGCGAAGGCCTGGGCGTCACGAAGGGCGACCTCGATCTCAATCGCGGGCGGCCCTTCGTGACGCCTTCCTCGTTCCTCGGAAGGCTCCTCAGGGACCGTTGTGGGGCGCCGCCCCTCGGAAGACTCGGGTAGCTACCCGCCCCGGCTGGTCGAGCTTGTCGAGACCGCTCGCCCCTCGACAGGCTCGGGGAACGTTTGCTGGTGCTCGGGGAACGTTTGCTGGTGCTCGGGGAACGTTTGCTGGCGATCGGGGAACGTCCGGCCATGAGCGAAGACCAGACGGTGCTGGGCGATGAAACCACCTACGAAGAGTCCGAGTTCGGTGACCAGCTTGGCGACAACCACTCCTAGCAGCGGGGTGAGTAGCCACATCAGCGCGGCGTTCAGCGCAAGGACGACTCCCGCCAGCAGCGCGTAGCGGCGCACGGACGGCCACATCGGCACATCGTCCGCTTCGAACACGGCATGCCGGTTCACGAGGAAGTTCACCGTTGCGCTGAACAGCCGGGCCACGACCACAGCAGTCAGCAACTGGCCGGTCAGCGCGTACCAGGTGAAGAGCACGGCCGCGTCCACACCGAAGCCCAGCAGCGACGACGCCGCGTAGGCCAGCAGCGGACGGTAGATGCGCAGCGAATCCCGCACCGGCCGGAAGTGGGACCACTCGTTGCCAGCATGGTAGACCGTGGCGATCTCCACCTGCTGAATTACCAGCCGGTCGCGGGTGGCCCGCAGCAGCAGGTTGAGCTCGTATTCGAACCGGTCTCCCGGCACCGCGAGCGCCCAGTCGAGCAGGTGCGCCGGGTAACCGCGCAGCCCGGTCTGAGTATCGGCCAGCCGGGTTCCGGTGAACGCTGCGAAGATCGCTGCGGTGATCCGGTTGCCCACCCGGCTGCGCAGGGGCACGCGTCCGGTGAACCGGCGGACGCCGAGCACCAGCTCGGGCTTATCGTCCAGCGCCGCGGCCACCCGCAGGATATCGAGCAGCGTGTGCTGGCCATCGCTGTCCGCACAGACCACCGGTTCGCCGGGATACATCGTCCGCGCGTAGGCGAATCCCGTGCGCAGTGCGACGCCCTTGCCGTGATTCATCTCGTGGACGAGTACCTCGGCACCCGTCCGCTCGGCTTGCGCGAACACGGACGCGAACCGCGGCCCGCTACCGTCGTCCACCACGAGCACGCGGACGCCGGCGACGTGCGCCAGTTCGGCGACCAGGGCGGTGAGCCGGGCGTCCGGCTCGTAGCTGGGGATCAGGACGATCATCGTTCAGCCCGCCACGTAGAGAATGTCGGAGGTGCCGCGCTCGCGTCCTCGGCCCAAGGGGTTGTTCACAAGCGAGCCGTTGAAGACCATCGCCGACGACCCGCCGCCGTCGAGGTTGTAGGCGACCTGTGCGCCTTCGTCCACGAACATCTGGGCGAACTCGGTCATCGATGCGCCGCGACTGTAGCCCGCGCTGCGGCCATCGACGACCAAGAACAGGAAGTGGTTGGGCGCGATCACCCCGACCCCGGTGCGCGGCTGGTTGCCCTGCACCGAGTGGTTGCCCACGTTGGTGTCGATCTCGATGTCGTCGATGCCGTCGATCACGTCCCCGTTCTCGACCAGGCCCGGGCCGAACGAGAGGGTGTTCCAGACCCCGTCCTTGAGCAACTTCGCCGCGCTCGTTGCGGTCTCGTCGTAAAGCGTCATAGAGCCGTCAGTGCGGAACGCCAGTCCCTGCCGCGCACCTTTGTCGCGGAACGCCACCCCGTTGCGGATCACGATGCCGGTGTCGCGAAAACCGTAGTAGTCGCCGTTGATCGCGAGCACCGCACCGGCCTGCTCGGCGATGACCGATGGGTTCGCAACGATGTTTTCGCCGAACTTGTCCTGCGCGAACGCCGAACGGACGATCGTGGCGTCGCTGACGGTGATGTCGGCCACGAACCATGCGAGCCGGCTATTGCCAGAGCCGGACGTGCGCGCGGTGATGGTGAGGGACGCAGTGTCAGAGGTGTAGCTGTCGGACGTCGCCGTGCCGGTGCCGGCCTGGGCCACGGTGGCGTTGGCCGGCTGCTGGGCGGACGCGTTCGTCACCTCGACGTGTTCGATCACGAACCGGTTCAGCGCCCAGCCGGTGCCTCCGGCCGCGGCCAGGAGAGTGCCGCCGCCGGCCACCAGGAAGGTGCGGCGGGCGAGCTTCGGTCGCTCGGCCCTTCCCTGCCCGCCGGACCAGTCCAGCTGGGCATCCGGCGCCTGCCGGTCGGTCGGGTTCTCGGTTGAGATCGTCATGTATCCAGTGGACCGGCCCACCTTGTGAGCCTCCTGTGCCCGCACCCAGCCCTGGTGATGGATCGCGCCGACCTCTCGTCCCCCGCCGGTTCGTCCTGGTCGCCGGTCCCGCTCGCCCGACCCCGAGACGACAGTTCGCGCCAGCGATCCGGGCCCTTGCCAGGGAAGTTCCGCTGGCAGGAGTCCGGATCGCTGGCGCGAAGTTGGGGGGGAGGAGGGTGAGGTGCGGGGATCCGGGAGCGAGACCCCTGGGTCAGGGACGCTTGCCGCCGCCGCGTCCGCCGCCCTGGCCGCCCATCCCTGTGGACGCACCCTCGCCGGCGGTGACCGACGTTGTCTTGGTGGCGCCGGATACGTCCCCCGAATCGGAGTAGGTACCGACGGTGTCGCCGGCCAGTTTGCCGCCCACATAGACGTCGTAGGCCTCACCGGTCTTGATGTCCGGGTCGGAGACCACCAGCGACTGCACCTGCTTCACCGTGGTGTAGGACGCGATGACGGTGCCGTCCTTCACGATGCTCACCGTCTGGCCGGCCGCGACGCTCTGGTCGAGGGTGACCGACACCCAGCCTTGCGAAGACTCGGTGCCCGGCGTCTCGGCCATGCCCGCGGCGCCCGCCGCGACGAGCGTGCCGCCGCTGACGGTGATGCCACCGTTGGAGTCGAGGGCCCCGTTCCCCGAGTTCGTCGGACCGGAGACGACCGTGGTGCCGCCGGTGATCACCAGCGAGCCGTTGGAGTCCAGGCCATCCCCGTCCGCGTTCACCAGTAGCGTGCCGCCGCTGATGGTGAGCAGCGAGCCGTCATCCTGCATGCCGCCACCACCACCGCCGCCCGTGTCGGTGCTGGTGCCTGCGGTGGCGTTGAGCCCATCGTCGGACGCGGTAACGTCCACCTCACCTCCGGCGATGGTGATCGTCGCCCCCTCGATGGCCTCGTTCGACTTGGACACCGTGAGCTTCCCGGCATTCACCGCAAGGTCGCCCTCGGCGTGGATGCCGTCGTCGCCGGCCGCGATCTCGATCGCACCGCCGTCGATGCGCACGTAGCCGACAGTGTCGTCGTCCTCGTTGTCGGACTTCAGCCCGTCACCCTCGGCGGTCACCGAGACGGTTCCGTCGGCGATGATCAGGTAGTCCTTGCCGCGGATGCCGTCGTCCTTCGCGGTGACCGTGATGGTGCCGCTCAGGATGACCAGTCCGTCCTTGCTGGAGATGCCGTCATTGGTGTTGCCGGTCACCGTGAGTGCACCGGTGCCACCGATGGTCAGGTCGGCCATCGAGAACAGCGCGGCGTTGGGTGCGTCCTCCGCGGACGTGTCGTAGCCGGTGCCGTCGACCAGGGTGTTCGACGACCCATCGGCCAGCACCACGACGGCCTCGTCCGCCGCCGTGATCACCAGCGCCGCACCGGTTGTCGAAGTGATGGACGCCCCATCGAGCACGAGTTTCACCTTGCCCTCGGCGTCACTGTTCACCACGACCTGGCCGTTGGTGAGCGTGCCCGAGAGCACGTAGGTGCCCGGGGCGCTGATCGTGACGACGTCGCCGTCGATCGAGACGCCCTCGGCCGACCCGGCCTTCGAGGCCCCGTCCGCGAGCGTGATCGTGATCGCCTCGGATGCGTCGTAGTCGGCGTCGTTGGCGTCGGCGTGGCTCTCGGCGTTGTCGGCCAGTGCCGCCGCCGCGGAGGCCACCGAAGTGGTGGTCGTGGTGTTGGCCTGGGTGGACGTCGAGCTGGTTGAGCCCGACGTGGTGGTGCTGGCCGTGCATGCGCTGAGCGCCAGGCCGGTCGCCAGTGCGACGATGCCGGCCGTGAGCTTTCGCACCAGCGGTGTGTTCTTCGTATTCGGAGAGTTGTTCATGGTCGGATTCGCTTTCGGTGTCATTCCGGGTTCAGTTGGTTAAGGACCCGCCGCCACTTGAGTTCGGGCAGGTCTTCGTCGGTCGCGGCCAGGCCGGCGCCGTACTTGCTGACGCAGCTGGGCCGGATGCCGCTGTGCCAGAGGGCTCGGTCGAGGGGTGAGGGCGCCGCCCCGCCCTTGGTCTCGATGATCACGCTGCCCGGGGTGCCCAGTGAGTTGGGGCTGCCCGGACGCCGCCAGGTGAGGTTCGAATCGATGGTCGCGCGGCTCACCCGATCGGCATCCTCGGGCGTAACCAGGAGCGTGACCCGGTCGTAGGCGGTATGCAGCGCAGGTACCAGGGTGGCCACGTCGACGGACTCGACCTGATGTCCCTCCAGAGTGCTTGCGATGAACTCTCTCGCCTCGCCGGTCAGTCGGCCGGCGTCGGCGAGGTCGTACGGCATCCTGTCCTTCACCGTAGTACCGCGTGGCCCCCTGGTCTTGACTTCGAGCCACGCCTCACCGGAGTCGCGGTAGACCCGCGTCCGCACCTTGAACCGCCGCCGGCGACCGCGTCCGGCAAGCAGGAACGCGTCCAGGCCGGGGGTGTCGAAGTAGGTGGAACGGTATGCGAACCGGCGGCTGCCGGCGATGCTCAGCACGTGGAGGTCTGCGTCCACTTGGCCGAGAAGCGCGGGGATCTCGTCGGCGTGGGAGAGGTACTTGCGGTCGACGCGCGTCTGCAGTTCAGCCTGGCTGAGCAGTTGTTCGAGGCTGATGCTCGGCAGTTCGCCGAGTTCACGGGGACGGACGGTGGTCAGGATGTCACCTGCGTGGGCGAGGGCGGTCATCGGGTCACCGCCTCAGCCGCGTGGAGCTTGGCGGAGCGGACGAAGCGGACCTCCACGAGCGTAGTGTCGTTGACCAGATCGGTCTTCACCACGGTGATCGCGTCCACGTTGCCACCGACCAGGGACTCGACCCTGGCGCGCAGTGCGACGTCGTCGGTGTAGGCGCGGTCGAGTTGGAACTGCTGGCGTTCGGTGCGCTTGGCGACCGCAGGATGGTCGCCGATATAGAGCGTGGCCACCACCGCTGCCATCAGGCCCAGGACCCACGGGTAGGCCAGACCGGTACTGCCACCGAGCAGGCCGAGGGTGAGCGCGGCGAAGTAGTAGGCGACCTCATGCTGGCGCAGTTCCTCCGACCGCAGCCGGATGATCGAGAGCACCCCGAACAGGCCGAGCCCGACCCCGATGGACGTCGTGGTTGCCGACAGGGTCGCCATCAGGGCGAGTACGCCGATGTTGACCACCAGGAAGGCGACGATGAGGTCCCGGCGCTGGTGGCGCCGCAGGAACAGCCCGAAGACCAGGACGATGATTGCGACCAGGTCGGCTGCGATGAGAATCGGGGACATTGCTGGCTCCTTGTGAGTTCGACAAGACCCATTCAGCCAGTCGCGCTTGTTCGTACTCCCGGAACTACTTGTGAGCTTCCTGTGAG
>DAORUI010000063.1:0-15641 GCA_035433085.1 Propionicimonas sp.
GCGATGTCAGTGGCCACTAGGGTTTCGACCTTGCCGGAATGGAAGGCGTCGAGGTTGCGGGTGCGGGCGTTCTGGGCCAGGTTGCCGTGCAACTCGACCGCGGGGATGCCGCGTCCGATCAGTTGCTTGGTGAGCTTCTTGGCGCCGTGCTTGGTGCGGGTGAACAGGATCGTCCGGCCCGGTGCTGCGGCGAGTTCGGCGAGGACGTCGCCACGCTCGGCAGCGCTGACGCCCAGCAGGTGGTGCTCCATCTCGCCGACGGGGGCGGTGGAGTCGGCCTCGTGCACTACCGGGTTGTGCAGGTAGCGCTTCACGAGCACGTCCACGCCGGTATCAAGGGTGGCCGAGAACAGCATGCGCTGGCCGCGCTCGGGGGTCTTGTCGAGCACGCGCCGAACCATGGGCAGGAAGCCCATGTCGGCCATGTGGTCGGCCTCGTCGATGACCGTGATCTCAACCGAATCCAGGTTCGCGTGACCCTGGTTCATCAGGTCGAGAAGGCGTCCGGGGCAGGCGATGAGCACGTCGACGCCGCGCTCCAGGGCTCGCACCTGGGGGTTCTGGCCGACGCCGCCGAAGATGGTCTGGGTGGTGAGGCCGGCCGTGGTTGCCAGCGGAGTGAGTGCTTCGGCGATCTGGGTGGCCAGTTCGCGGGTGGGTGCCAGCACCAGCGCGCGGGGCCGCCGGGACGCCGTCCGCTTGGGGGTGGCGGTCAACTGCGCGACCAGTGGCAGGAGGAAGGCGTAGGTCTTGCCGGAGCCGGTGCGGCCGCGACCGAGGACGTCCCGGCCGGCCAGCGAATCCGGCAGCGTCGCGGCCTGGATGGGAGTTGGGACGGTGATGGCTCGCTGTGCGAGCACGTTCACCAGGGTTGTGGGCACGCCGAGGCGCGCGAAATCAAGGGGCACGAAAATCCATTCGGATCGGTGTCTTGCCTGGCGCGCTCGGCTGGTTCCGTCCCGTGGACGGTGCGGCGCGGCCAGCGGAAGTCCTTCCGCATCACCTGGCGACTCGAGGCAAGACTGGTAGCCGAGTCGCTGGGGTCCAATCTACGGCATCGGGACCCGAACCCTTGCATCGGCCTCCCTGCGTCCCGAAGTGTTAACTGGTTGACAACCATAGTGTCAACTGGTTGACTACTGGCATGGACGGACGCCTCACCGGAACGCTGCACGAACTGGTCCTTGCCATGGACGGGTACGCCGATCATGTGCTGACAAGCCTCTTTGGTGTGGATCGCAACCTGTTGGCCTTCCTCACACCGTTGGCCGGCTCGACCATGGACGTCACCCGGCTGGCCGCTCTCCTGAACCTCACGAAGGCCGCGGTCAGCAAGCGGGCGCCAGCCTTGGAACGGCAGGGTTGGCTGACGATCTCGGCCGATCCCGCGCACGGACGCAGGGTGCTGCTGTCGCTCACCGACAGCGGCGAGAGGCTGGTCGGCGACGCGGGACAGCTGCTCAACCGGCGTTTCGCCGGACTGCTGGACGACAACTCGATCGACGCCGTCCGGCTTGAGAAGGAACTGCGGACGCTGATCGGCGCGGTGCGGGCGCTGGCTGCGAAGGAGGAATCGTGAGCACTGGGACCTCGGCCGAACGGCTTCTGGCGTCGGACGTCAGGGCCGGCGGCGGAAGCGTCGCCCGACCGGCATCCTGGCTGGTCGGGCTCAGTATGGTACTGGCCGTGATCGTGACCGGCACCAGCCTGCTCGGCTTGTTCGCGCCGTGGGTGTATGCGTCCGAACTGCCTTCGTGGAAAGTGCAGGCCCAGGGGCAGGACTTGGGCAACCTGCTCGCCGTCATCGCACTGGTCGCCGGTGTGTTCGCCGCGGCCCGCGGTTCGCTGCGCGGCTTCCAGGTCTGGCTGGGGTCGCTGCTCTACCTCGCCTACGCATTCGTCCTGTACTCGATGACAGTGCATTTCGGTGCGCTGTTCCTGCCCTACGTCGCGGCGCTCGGCCTTTCGGCGTACTGCGCGCTCTTCGCGGTAGCGGGGGAGCGGCGCCGTCCGTCCGTCGGTGTTGGGGCGAGGCGATTCGGGGCGTGGGCGATCGGCGCGATCGCGTTGCTGTTCGGACTGCTCTGGCTGGGTTCGATCGTGCCTGCGTTGCTGGCCGGCGTGGCGCCTCCGGAGCTGGGTGAGACCGGTCTGGTGGCCAACCCGGTGCACGTGCTGGACCTCGCTCTCGTGCTACCCGGCATGTTGATCACCGCTCGCCAAGCACTGCGTGGGACGGCCGACGGCGAGCTGCTGCTGGCACCCTGGCTGGTGTTCGCGGCCCTGATGGGCGCCAGCATCGTGGCCGCGATGCTGTTGGCCCAAGGCCCGGTGGCGCCGCTGGCGTTCGTTGCCCTGGTCACCGTGGTGAGCACCGCGGCGGCCTGGGTGGTGCTCCGCGCGACCAGCCAAGCCGGTTGCCCAGAGCCGAACGCTCCCTGAGCCCACAGTCGGCTGGTCGAGCTTGTCGAGACCGCGCTCACTCGGTTGATCGCGGCTGAGGAGGCTCGCGTGGCACGAGCCTCCGCTATCGGTCGCCGGGGAGGTTCGCGTGGCACGAGCCCCCGCTTATCGGTCGCCGGGGAGGTTCGCGAGGAACGAGCCTCCGCTATCGGTCCCTGAGGAGGTTCGCGAGGAACGAGCGAACCGTCACGAAGGGCCGCCGTCTGCTGTATTGGTGACGGACGCCCTTCGTGACGCCCTGCTCGTTCCTCGCAGGGCTCCTCAGGGATCGTTTGGGGGGCTGCTCGTCCCTCGGAGGGCTCCTCAGGGATCGTTTGGGGGGCTCTGCCGGCTCACTCGGTTGATCGGGGCTGAGGAGGTTCGCGTGGCACGAGCCGCCACTATCGGTCCCTGAGGAGGTTCGCGAGGAACGAGCGAACCGCCACGAAGGGCCGCCGCCTGCCCGAATGGTGGCGGACGCCCTTCGTGACGCCCTGCTCGTTCCTCGCAGGGCTCCTCAGGGATCGTTGGGGGGTGCTGCTTGTTCCTCGCAGGGCTGCGCAGCGTTGATCCAGCTTTCGGCTGGTCGAGCTTGTCGAGACCGTGCTCTCGGTGGCTCGAGGCGCAGGCTGGTTTGGGGGTGCTGCTCGTTCCAACTACTCGGGGCGCAGGCTCTCGCCGTTGGTGGCGATCACCTGCTGGTACCAGGCGAAGCTTCGCTTGCGATAGCGGGCGAGGGTGCCGGTGCCGTCGTCGTTTCGGTCCACGTAGATGAAGCCGTAGCGCTTGCTCAGCTGGGCGGTGGTGGCGCTGACCAGGTCGATGCAGCCCCAGCTGGTGTAGCCGAGGACGTCCACTCCGTCCGCGATCGCTTCGGCGACCTGCAGCAGGTGGGCGTTCAGGTAGTCGATGCGGTAGTCGTCCAAGACCGTGGGCCGGCCGTCCACCTCGACGAGTTCGTCGATCGCGCCCAGACCGTTCTCCACGATGAACAGTGGCTTGCCGTAGCGGTCCCAGAGCTGGTTGAGCACCAGCCGCAACCCCTGCGGGTCGATCTGCCAACCCCACTGACTGGCGGCCAGCGTCGGGTTCGGTACGCCACCGAGGATGTTGCCCTGACCGCGGACGCGCAAGGCAGCGTCCGCGGTCTCGCAGACGCTCATGTAGTAGCTGAACGACACGAAATCGACCGTGTGGGTGAGCGTCTCCCGATCCGAGTCGGTGATCTCCAGTTCGATGCCGTGCTCGGCGAAGTAGCGGTCGAGGTAGCGCGGATAGCGGCCGCGAACATGCACGTCGGAGAAGAACAGATTCAGGTGTTCGGCCTGCAGCACGGCGATCTGGTCGTCCGGGGACGGCGACAGCGGGTAGGTCGGCATCGCCAGCAGCATGCAGCCGACCGAAGCGCTCGGCATGGTCTCGTGCGCGATCCGGGTGGCCAGCGCGCTCGCCACCAGTTCGTGGTGGCAGGCCTGCCAGAGCGCGGACGCCGGCAGTTGGTCCTTCGGCGTCCAGATCCCGCCGCTCATCAGCGGTGCGTGCAGCACCGAATTGATCTCGTTGAAGGTGAGCCAGTAGCGCACCCGATGGCCGTAACGGCCGAACAGCACCCGCACGTAGCGTTCGTAGAACCCGATCAGCCGACGATCCGTCCAGCCGTCGTAGGTGCGGGCCAGGTGCAGCGGTGTCTCGTAGTGGCTGATGGTCACCAGGGGTTCGATGCCATGGCGTTCGAGCTCGTCCAGCACGCGGTCGTAGAAAGCGAGGCCGGCCTCGTTCGGCGTCTCCTCGTCCCCGCGAGGGAAGATCCGCGACCACGCGATCGAGAAGCGGAACACCTTGAAACCGAGCTCGGCGAACAGCGCGATGTCTTCGGCGTAGCGGTGGTAGAAGTCGATGCCTTCGAGTTTGAGGTTGTCCGGCGTCGGTTCCAGGGTGGGCGGGCCCTGGATCCCGTGCGGCATCACGTCCTGGATTGAGGGGCCCTTGCCGTCGGCGAGATAGGCACCCTCCAGCTGGTTCGCGGCAGTCGCGCCGCCCCACAGGAAGTTCTCCGGAAAACGGCTCATGCTCGGCTCCTCGCTGGTGGACGGTCCGGCGCTCCCGATCATAGGACGCCACGCTCGGTTCGCGAGCGCGATTGGGGGGGGCCGCAAGACCTGGCTCGCGCCGTCTCAGCCGCACTTCCACCGATCGCCGGCGTGCGGATCACTGCCAGAATTCACGTTCGTGACACCCCAGGAATCGCGCCGGGCGTTCGCCGCCCTCATCGCCGACGCCCGTAAACGCCAGCACTTCTCGGTTCGTGAGGTGGCCCGAATCGCTGACGTGCCCCCGGCCACCGTCCAGGGCTGGCTTGCCGGCAAGCACTTCCCCGTACCGGCGCTTCGCCAGAACTACCTGCGCATGGCGCAGCACCTTGGGCTGGCCGACAAGGTTCCCGACGATCTGTGGGACGACAGCTGGACCGATGTGCGGCCGAAGCTGCGCACCGGCCGGCCGCCGTACCTGGGCTTGCGGCCGTTCGGTGCCAGAGACCGCGACCTGTTCTTCGGCCGGGCCGCGGAGGCCCGCCGGCTCGCCGACGCGGTGCTTGCCATGCACCAGGCGGACGGGCACGGACTGATCGCGGTCCTCGGGGCGTCCGGGGTCGGCAAGAGTTCGCTGCTCGCGGCAGGGCTGGTGGGCACCCAGACCGTGGATGGTGTCCTGGCCGGCTGGACGGTCGCCCAGCTGAGCGTGGGCGAGCTCGCCGAGGCCGCACCGCAGTCGGCGCAGCTGGTGGTCATCGACCAGTTCGAGGAATTGTTCGACCGGCCCGAAGTTGACTTTGCCTCGGCGATGGGTGCACTTGGGCAGCTGTCGGCTGATCGGGTGGTCGTGATCGGACTGCGGGCCGACGCCTTCGCTGTGGCGAGCCGTGAACCGGTGCTGCGTGATGCCATGTCCCGTCCGTTCCTGGTGTCTCCACTGACGCGAGCCGAGGTCCGCGAGGTGATCGTCGGCCCGGCGAAGTTGGCCGGCATCGCGGTGGCTGACGACCTGGTGCCGGTGCTGCTCGACGACCTGGATGCGGGGCCGCGGGAGGGTGCGGTCGCGGCCGGGGTGCTGCCGCTGCTCTCGAACGCGCTGCTGGTGACCTGGGCGTCCGGCAAGGGCGGCCGGATGACCGTGTCCGACTATGTTCGCTCCGGCGGCATCTGGTCGGCCCTGGAGGGTCTGGCCGAAGACACGTACCGGGAGCTGGGCGCACCCCAGCAGGAGGCCGCACGGCTGCTGTTCCTCAGGCTGGTCCGCGACAGCGGTGACCTCGTGACTCGGGCGTCCCTGTCTCTGGAAGATCTGGACGCGGCCGGCCGCGAGGCGATGGCGCCGTTCGTGGACGCCCGGATGCTGACGGTGAGCCATGGCGCCGTCCAGATCAGCCACGACGCACTGATCGGCAACTGGACGCGGCTGCAGGACTGGCTGCACGACAGCCGGGCCGACCGGGAGGTGGTCGAGAAGCTGCGCCGGGCGTCCCGGGTCTGGATCGACAGCGGACGCTCCGAGCACGCGCTGATCCCGGTGGATCGGCTCGAGGTGTTCGGCGAATGGGTCGCCGACCCGCAGCTGCAGCGCTTGTTGGGGCCGCGGGAGACCGAGTTCGTCGCGGCGAGCCGCGAGCACTTCGACTCCGTGCTGACCCACGAACTGCGGGTGAACAGCAGACTGCGGCGCGGCCGGGGAGTGGCCATCGCCTTGACCGCCCTGGCTTCGGCGCTGGCACTGGTGGCCGGCACGATGTACTTCCGCGGGGTCGGTCTGCAGGCGGAGACCGACGCAGCGCGGCTCGAGGCCCAATCGCGGCAGGTGGCGCTGGAGGCGCGGTCGGTGCGCGCCGACGACCCGAACCTGATGGCCCAGATGTCACTGGTGTCTCACCGCTTGGCCACCACCCGGCAGAGCGAATCGGCGCTGCTCGACGTCACCGCGGTGAACACGCCCCTGCGTTGGCTGGGCAATCGGAACGCGGTGATCGCCAAGACGGCCGACGACCAGTTGGTGGCGCGCGCCGACGGTGGCGGTGAGGTGACCATCTGGCGCGGTGACGAGTTGTTGCGTACCCCCGGCACCACCTTCCAGGCCGACCCGGCGGGTGGCGCGCTCTTCACGATCGCCCTGGCCAGTCTCGATCAGCGCGTCCTGCTGGCCGTCGGCGGCACCTCGGCCGCCGGGTTGTGGGACGTGACCGCTGCACCCACGCTGCTCACGGATCTGGGAAAGTCGGGCGTCACGGTCAACGGCGCGTCCTTCAGCGGTGACGGCAGTCGGCTGGCGCTGGCGACGTCCACTGGAGCGGTTGAGTTGTGGTCGGTGACGGCTGCCGGCGCCACCCGGGCCGGCTCGGTGAGTCTCGGCGCCGACCACCCGGCCAGGGCGGTCGCGTTCCACCCGGTGAATGGTGAGTTGTTCGTGGCCGGGCTGCCCGACGCGGTGGCCCGCTTCTCCGCCGGGACGAAGCCGAGCAGGCTGCCCGACCTCGGCTTCGCCTATGCCGCCACACCGGTGATCAGCCAGGCGCTCGCGATCAGCCCGGACGGGACTCAGCTGGTGGCCGGCATCGCCGGTCGCCGGGTGCCGCGTTGGCAGGTCTCGGGCGCCGAACCGGTCGCGCTCGAATCGCTGACCGGCCTCCTGAGCTGGACCAACGACCTGTCCTTCAGCTCGGACGGAAAGACACTGATCGCCGCGAACTCAGACAAGAACACCTACCTGTTCAACGCGGCGTCCGGGGTGCTCCAGCAGACCCTGTCCGGCGCGACCATCGACACCGGGGCCGAACTGGTCGACGGCCGTCCGGTCACCAGCGGCGACGACGGCGTGCTGCGGGTGTGGCAGGCGCACAGTCCGGTGCTGCGCACCGGGTCGACCATCTACGCGATGAGCACGGACGCGTCGGCGAAGTTCCTGGCAGCCTCCAGCATCTCCGACGGGCAGGAACTCTGGGACACCACCGGTGCGGAGCCGATCCGCCTCGCCAACCCGCCGGCCGGCGGCCGGAGCCTTTCGGCCGCGGTCGCCGTGGCGCCCAACGCCGCGTTCATCGTGGGCGGCACGACGGACGGTTCGGTGCTGAGCTGGCCCCTGACCGCGTCCGGGGCCGGAAGCCCCACGACCGTTGACGCCTTCCCTGGCTCCTACATCGGGGCCCTGGCGGTCGCATCGGACTCGTCCCTTGTGGCTGCCCTGCAGTACACCGGCACTCAGGTGGCGTTGTACCGGGCCGACGCAACCGGCGCGCTGACCTCGGTGGCCAAGCTGGACACGCCCAACCCGCAGGGCGTCACCTTCAGCCCGGACGGCAAGCTGCTGGCCGTCCCGATCGCCGGTGGGATGGTGCAGGTCTGGGACGTGTCGACCCCAGCCGCACCGGTGCTCGCCGGCCGGATCGAGGGTCTGGGCGCCCTGCCGACGATCGCCGCCTTCGCCAACCACTCCCGGACGCTGGCGGTCGGCACCGATGCCGGACAGGTGCGATTGTGGGATCTGAGCGACCCGGCGAAGCCGGTCGAGAAGCAGGTCTTCGGGGATCCGCACGGCGCTGTCTACGGCGTCACCTTCAGTCCGGACGATTCGACGCTTGCCGCCGTTGGTGGTGACGCGCTGGTTTGGGCCTGGCGCCTGGACGGCGCGCCCTCGGCCTTCCTCTCCCTCGACGGCCAGTTGGGCAACACCAACGACGTGCGGTTCATCAATGGCGGCGCCCGGTTGGTTGCCGGCGGGGACGCCGGGACGATCCGTGTGTGGACCGCCCGTCCGGACGCCGCCCGCGCCGAACTGTGCGCCAACCGGGGCGACGTCCTCACCGCGGACGAATGGTCGCGCTTCCTGCCCGGGGTGACGCCGCAGGATCCCTGCTGAGCATCATGCGGCGGCTCGGAGTGACGCGATCAGCGGGATTTCATCTCTTCACCGAGACGCCTGAGAACCAGTAGAGGTCGACCTGGTCTCGGGAGAGCCCGGTCAAGGTGAACGACGTGTCCTTCTGCCAGGCGCCCGACCGCCAGACGGAGCGCTGGACCAGGGCCGTATATGGAGCCTCGAAGTCGTCCGAACTCCAGCGACCGAAGTCGACGTAGCGCTCTCCAGCGGAACTGAAGAAGTGCATCCCCTGAACACCGTTGGGCCCGGGTGCGGCAAACCAGCCGATCACATCACCGTCCGGGCCGGACGGAGCAGTCTCGCGAACCAGCTTCCCGGATCGCCAGGTGAACACCTCAAAGTCCAGCCCGTCGAAGAAGCTCTCACTGAGGATCAGCTCAACCCCCGGTGCACCGTCCAGTTGGGCGAGCCCGTACCAGATGTCCTTGCGGAACTTCTTCTCGACGTCGAGCTTGATCGTGACGCTCGATGACTTCTTCTTCGCCGTGACCACCTTGAGACGGTATTTGGTCGCGCTCAACTGGTCGAGCCGGATGCTGTCCTTCCGGCCGTCGCCGTCCACGTCGGATTTCGCGGTCTTCAGCCGCTTGACGCTGGACTCGACCATCCTCGGCGAGGCGCCGGCTGCGACCGGGGCGGCCACCCCTGGGGTGACGATCGCGGTGATCGCCACAGCCATCGAGATCAGCAGCGTGACTGGTCGGATCATTTCGTCACCGTCGCTCCGCTGAAGACCTTGAGGTAGTGAGCCTTCGCCTGCTTCTGGGTGATCCGACGGTGGACGGAGACCTTGACCTTGTGCCAGGCGTTGCCCTTCCAGCGCGAGCGGACCACGGTCACCTTTTCGTACACCCCGGTGCGCTCGCAGTCGCCGCAGCGCAGGCTCGCGGCGTCGACGTAGCGAACGCCGTGCGAGGTGAAGAAGTGGTAGGTCTGCCACAACGAGGTGGTGTCGCCGCCGATCGCCCACGCCGTCTGGACCTTCACCAACCCGTCCGTGTACGGCGAAGACTGCGCCAGCGGTTCGTCCACGAGCTTGCCGCCTCGCCAGCGGAGCACCCGCAGCTCGTAGTCGTTGACGTTGACCAGCACCTCTGAGCCCTTAGCACCGTCCAGCTTGGCGATGCCGTAGAACGGGGTGCTGGTGCTCACATCGAAGTACCGGGCGGCGCTGACGTCCTTGCCGGTGGTCACCGTGACCGCCGCCGTCCCGTCGTCCAGAGAGACGTCGAGGGCGTCAAGGAGGCTGTCGCCGTCGATGTCGAGGGCGCGGGATTCATTCGTCGCGCTCGGCAGTCGGGTGGTTACAACCGGGGTGCTGGGCGCGGTTTGTGCGTCCGCGGTGCCGGGTGCACCCAGTGCCAGCGAGGCGATCAGGGCCACGCTGACGACGGCGCTGGGGATCGGTGTGGGCATTGCGCTCCTTCTGGTTCGGTCGGGGGACGTGCTGGTCGTGGTCAGTGCACCCAGTTGACGTCATCGGCATAGCGGGCGACGAAGGTGTCGCAGTCGAGCAACACTCTCGTCGCCTGCTGCTTGGTCCATTTCGTCGATGACCACACCCAGCGGGTCACGTCCGCCTCGCAGTCCTCCGCGGTCTCGCTGCCGACGACGTGATCGGTGTAGTGCTGGCCGCCGCTTTCGGAGAAGTAGTAGTCATTGATCTCGCCGGCCGGCCCGCCCACCGACCAGGTCGTTCGGCCCTCAGGGGATTTCTCGACGACCAGGCGTCCCTTACGCCAGGTGAGCATCCGGTACACCGCACATTCCTCGGTGCAGTCGGTCTGGAGCATCACCTCGGCCCCCGCGGCACCGTCAAGCGCGGCCGCCTTGAATCCCCAGTACCAGTCGAGGCCGGTCTGCTTGAGCTTGCCGCGATAGGTGGCCGTCCGCTTCCTGGCGTTGGTGACCTTCACCTGATACGACTTGCCGCTGGTGTACAGCCGGACGGTGTCAAGGCGGCCATCGCCGTCCATGTCGACCCGCAGCTTCTTGGCCAGCTTGGCCGTCCCGTGGACGACTGTGTCCGGGAGTGTCGCGGCTGAACTGGGTGCGAAAGGTGACGTGGTCAGACCGGTCGCAATGGCTAGGCTCAGGACCAGACGAATGTGGCGGGCGCGCATGAGGCCTCCGGATGGTCGGGTGGTGCGGCAGGAACGAGCGCGACGCTAGCGGGAAAGCGAGGGCGTTCAGCTGCGGTCGGCGTCGGTTCATACAGGTTCGTACGGACGCGGCGGAGGCCGGCTGTGGTGGCGGGAGCCCTGCCAGGACCGAGGGTCGTGCTTACAGCCAATGAACTGGGCACGGTACCGGCCCGACATTCAGGTCACGGATGCTGCTGAAGCAACTCCGGTCGTGGTCAGATGCCCACGCGGGCGATCCGTCCGGCGTAGGGTCGCAAGCAAGTGGATCCGAGAGCCTGGACGGTGGGCTGCGCATGGGCGACCAACTAGAACAACTGCGCCGCAAGCGGCAGTCGGCGCTCGCGGGCGGCGGTGAGGACCGGGTCGACGCTCAGCATGCGAAAGGCAAGCTGACGGCGCGCGAGCGGCTGGCGATCCTGCTCGACGAGGGCTCGTTCCAGGAGCTCGGTGCGCTGGCCACCCATCAGAATTCCGAGTTCGGCATGGACAAGATGCGGTTCCCCGGCGACGGTGTGATCACCGGCTTCGGCAAGGTGAACGGACGCCGGGTCGCGGTCTACGCGCAGGACTTCACCGTTCTCGGCGGCTCGTTCTCCGAGGTCCAGTCGCAGAAGATCTGCCGGATGATGGACTTGGCCATGGAGGCAGGAATCCCGCTGATCGGACTCAACGACTCCGGCGGCGCCCGCGTCCAGGAGGGCGTGAAGAGCCTGGCCGCGTACGGCGAGGTGTTCTACCGCAACGTCGCGGCGTCCGGGGTGGTGCCGCAGCTCTCGCTGATCATGGGTCCGTGCGCGGGCGGTGCGGTCTACTCCCCGGCGCTGACGGACTTCACGATCATGGTCGAGCACACATCCAACATGTTCCTCACCGGGCCCGGCATCATCAAGGCGGTCACCGGCGAGGAGGTCACCGCCGAAGATCTGGGCGGCTCCTGGGTGCACAACTCGCGCAGCGGCGTCTCGCAGTTCTCCGCCGAGACCGACCAGGCCGCGATCGGGCTGGCCAAGCTGCTGCTGGGCTACCTGCCGCAGAACAACACCGAGGACCCGCCCGCGCTCACCCCTTACGACGACCCCGCACGCATGGACGAGTCCCTGAACTCGATCATGCCGGCCGAGGACGACCTGCCCTACGACATGCGCGACATCCTCGAACTGGTCTTCGACTCCGGCAGCATCCTGGAGAACCACGAGCAGTACGCGGCCAACGCGATCACCGCCTTCGCCAGGCTGGACGGGAACTCGGTCGGCGTGGTCGCGAACCAGCCGGCGGTGCTGTCGGGCTCCCTCGACCTGGATTCGTCCGACAAGATCTCGCGGTTCATCCGGATCTGCGACATGTTCAACATCCCGCTGGTCACCTTCGTCGATTGCCCCGGCTACCTTCCAGGTGTCGACCAGGAGCACAGCGGGGTGATCCGCCACGGCGCCAAGATCATCTACGCCTACGCCCAGGCCACCGTCCCGAAGCTCTCGGTGATCACCCGCAAGGCGATCGGGGGCTCCTACGTCGCGATGAGTTCCAAGCAGATGGGCAACGACATCGCCTTCGCCTGGCCCAGCGCGCAGATCGCGGTGATGGGCGCTGAGGGAGCGGCCCGGCTGCTGCACAGCAAGGCGATCGCGGCCGCAGCCGACCCCGTAGTGGCCGAGGAGGAGTTCATCCGCGACTACAAGGAACGCCTGTTCAACCCGTACCACGCCGCCGACGTCGGCCAGATCGACGAGGTGATCGAGCCGCGCGAGACCCGGCTGCGCCTGATCCGCGCGCTCGAGGTGCTGCGCACCAAGGTGCACACCAACATCCCGAAGAAGCACGGGCTCTTCCCGGTCTAGGTCAAGGAGGACGAATGGGTGACCTCGGCTTCGGCCTGTACCTGGCCGCGGCGGGTATGGGCACGGTCTTCGCGGTGCTGTTGGCCCTGATGCTCGTGCTCAAGCTGATCGGCCGGCTCGACCGTCCCACGCACCGGACGGGCGAGCGAGCGAGCGCAGCGGATGCGGACGCCATCGATGCCGGCGGCACCGATGAGCCACCGGACGGCCTCACGCCGGAACTGATCGCGGCCATCACCATCGCTGTGATCACCCACGCCCGGGTGCGGCGCAGCCAGGCCGCCCCGTCCATGCGCCGGGTCGCTCCCGGCAGCCAACTCTTCGCGAGCCGCTGGGTCGCGGTCGGCCGCGGTTACCAGAACCAACCCTGGAAGTGATGCCACAGCCATGCGCCGCTACACCGTGAGGATCAATGAGGTCGAGCACACCCTCGACGTCGAGGAACTGGCCGCGGACACCTTCACCGTGCACCTTGAGGACGGCCGGCTGGTCGACGTGGTCCTCACCGACCACCAGGATCTCGCCCAGGCCGTGATCACCCCGCAGTTGGAGATCGGGGCGCCCCGCGCGTCCGTCCCCGCCGCCCACCACGAGCGGACGTCGGCCGCGAGCGAGACCCACCCGAGGCGGGCCCCCGCCCGCGCGTCCGCAGGTAACGCCGTCACCGCGCCCATGCCCGGGGTGATCCTGAGCGTCGAGGTGGCGCCGGGCGCGTCCGTCCGACGCGGGCAGACGCTGCTCGTGCTGGAGGCGATGAAGATGAAGAACGAACTCAAGGCGCAGCGTGAGGGCACCATCGCCCGGGTCGCGGTGGCGGCCGGCGACCAGGTGAAGCACGGCGACGTGCTGGTCGAGTTCGAGGGCTGAGCGGCATGGGCCAGGACACCATCGACCAGTTGATGGCGGGGATCACCAGCGTCACCTGGCAGTCGTTGGTGATGATCGCGATCGGCGGGCTGCTGATCCTCCTGGCCATCTGGAAGGAGTACGAGCCGCTACTGCTGCTGCCGATCGGGGTGGGCGCGATCCTCGCCAACCTGCCGCGGTCGCCGCTGGTCGACGACGGCGGGCTACTGACGATCCTCTACGAAGTGGGCGTCGGCAACGAGTTGTTCCCGCTGTTCATCTTCATCGGCATCGGCGCGCTCACCGACTTCGGCCCGCTGCTGGAGAACCCGAAGATGGTCCTGCTCGGCGCAGCCGGACAGTTCGGCATCTTCCTCACCGTGATCCTCGCGCTGCTGCTGGGTTTCGACCGCAACCAGGCCGCGTCCATCGGCATCATCGGGGCGATCGACGGGCCCACGTCCATCTATGTCAGCGGCATCCTCGCCCCGGAGCTGCTCGGGCCGATCACCGTGGCCGCGTACAGCTACATGGCGTTGGTGCCGCTGATCATGCCGCCGGTGATGCGCCTGCTGACCACGAAGGCCGAGCGGTCGATCCGGATGCCCTACACCCAGCGCGAGATCAGCCGGCGGACGAGGGTGCTCTTCCCGATCATCGTGACGGTCGCCGTCGGCATCCTGGTGCCGTTCGCCACCCCGTTGATCGGGTGCCTGATGCTCGGCAACCTGATGCGCGAGTCGAAGGTGGTCGAGCGGCTCACCCACGCGGCCTCGAACGAACTGGCCAACGTGGTCACCCTCTTTCTCGGCCTTGCGATCGGCGCCACGATGAAGGCGGACGCGTTCCTGCAGCTCGGCACGCTGGCGATCCTGGCCCTGGGCCTGCTGGCCTTCCTGCTCGACACCGCCACCGGGGTGCTTTTCGGCAAGCTGATGAACCTCTTCTCGGGCGGGAAGTTCAACCCGCTGATCGGCGCCGCCGGCATCAGCGCCTTCCCGATGGCCGCGAGGGTCGTGCAGCGGGAGGCCAGCCGCGAGGACAACTCCAACTTCCTGCTGATGCACGCCATGGGTGCCAACGCGGCCGGCCAGGTGGCGAGCGTGATCGCCGGGGGCGTCCTGCTGGCGCTGATGGGCGCAGGGTAGCTACTAAGGAAGCGCTGATCAACGATCCCTGAGCTTGACGAAGGGTCGTCCATTCGCTCGTGGCTACGGGCTTCGACAAGCTCAGCCAGCGTTGGGCGCATTGATCAGCGGTTCCCTGACCCGGGTGCGGGCTCAGGCCGACTCGCGCACCACCAGCCGGACGGAGGTGCTGTCCACCCGAAGCCGTTCGCCGACCCCGTTGAGGCCGGCGAGGACGTGGGAGGTGACCACCTCGGCGAACCGGTCGGGGTCGATCGCAAGCGTCGTGAGCGGGGGATCGACCAGGGGCGCGGTCGGAATGTCGTCGAAACCGATCACGGCCAGGTCGTCGGGCAGCCGGTAGCCCGCCCGCCGGGCCGCGGCGAGGATGCACATCGCCATCTCGTCGTTGTAGGCGCACACCCCGGTCACGCCGGCTTCGCGCCAGGTCGTCAGGGCGACCGCGGTGACGTCCATGTCGAAGGAGACCGTTGCGGGCACGGGCAGGTCCAGGCCGAGGTCGACGCAGGCCAGCCGCGCCCCATTGAGGCGAGGCTCCCAGAACTCCCTCAGGCGAGCGTCGTCCGGCACCGCGTAGCCCAGCGTTCGGTGTCCGGTGGCGGCCAGATGCTCGACCTGCATGCGTCCTCCGCGGGTGTCGGGAATGGTCACGGCGGCGCTGGAGTCCTCGTGGTCGTCGATCTCGACCACCACCCCGACCGCTGCCCGACGCAGTTCCTCGTCCAACCCGGAACCGAGCGAGCCGAGTCGGATCACCGCCGCCGGCGTGATCGCGCGCCACAGGCCCGTCAGCGAACTGCCGTCGAGGTGGGTTCGGGTGACCAGGGTGAGCCCGTGCGGCTCCAGGTCGCGGCCCAGTGCGTCTACCAGCCGGGAGATCGTGGGGCCGATCGGCCAGTTCGGAGTGAGGAAGATCACGATGTCACTGCGTCCCCGCCGGAGGATGCGGGCGGACGCGAGCGGTGTGTAGTTGAGTTCGGCGGCCACCTGCAGCACGCGGGTGCGGGTCGCCACCGAGATGGTCTGGTTGGCCGTGTTGTTCAGGATGTAGCTGACCGTCGCGCGGGACACGCCGGCGGCGCGCGCCACGTCCGCGCTGGTGACTCGTTTCGATTTGGTCACGATGCTCCCTGAATACTGTCTTTCGTGTTGCATAGCAATGCAGTGCACATTAGTCTACTTACACGAGCCACGTGACACGTGAAAGTGTGTCCAGGCCACGGTAGCGGGACAGACCGTCACGGTGGTCGCACAGGAGTACACCCCGGTTCCGTTCCTCTACAACTTCGCCCCGGCGA